>JANMQR010000091.1:0-3622 GCA_031370625.1 Burkholderiales bacterium
GAACGCATGTTGCAGCCCGACATGCGCGCAGTTGATTTGGGTGCCGCGCCCGGCGGCTGGACTTGGCAGCTTATCCATCGCGGATTGAACGTGATCGCGGTCGATAACGGGCCGATGAAAGGGGAGCTGGTTGATAACGCCATGGTGCGACATTTGCGCGAGGACGGATTTCGTTACTTGCCCAAAAAACCAGTCGATTGGATGGTTTGCGATATCGTCGAAAGCCCGTCGCGTATAGCCACGCTGGTCGCGAAATGGATTGGTGAAGGCTGGGCGCGACACGTGATTTTCAATCTCAAATTGCCGATGAAAAAACGCTATGCCGAGGTCGAGCGTTGTCGTGCAATTATCGAAGAAGCGCTGGAGGAAAAACTCGGCGAAAAGAGCCGCCGCATCGAATTGCGCTTCAAGCATCTTTATCATGACCGCGAAGAAGTAACCGCCTATTGTGGTCAGCCACCGCGGCCAAAATAACGCGTTTTTTGTTTTCTGTTTTCGTTACGCAAAAAGAAATGGCACCGTATAGGTGCCATTTTCTCGTCAAAACGCCGCGCTATTGGCGTGAAAACGAAACCTCAGTCTCGTAAGTTCGGCCATCAGCACCGGGATTAAATTTCCATCGAGACAGCGCATTCGTCACCGCGCGATCAAACACGCGTAGCGGACGCGCCTGAACAATGGCCACGCTAGTCACATCTCCGGACGCATTGATTGTGAGACGTGCACGAACAGCGCCGGATTCAACGCCTTGGCGCGCCGCATCGCGTGGGAATTCTGGTTGCTCGCGCGCGACCACGCTAATGACCGGTGAAGCTTCTTGCGATGGCGTGGGTCGCGAAGTTGGTGCAGCGCTGGCAACAACGACCGGCGCAGGGGCTGCCACGGGTTCAGCGGCCCTTGGCGGCGGTGCGGAGGTCGGCGCTGGCGTTGCTACTACCGGCGCACCGCCAAGCGCACCCGCTGGCGTAAGCGTCGGCGCGGCAGCGGCAACGGGCACCGGAACAGGGCTTCCTGCAGCCTTGGCAGCAGCGCCCTTTGCATCAACTGGCGGCGTTTTTAAAGCAGCTTCCTTGGTTGCCGCATCTTTGGCGAGCGCATCCTTTTTCGGCGGCTCGATCGCTTGCTGAGTTTCCTTGATCGCCTTTAAATCTGACATATAGTCCACGGTTTTACGCGGCACATAGAAATCAGGTACCGACTGCTGGCGCTGTTCAGTGGATTTCAGCCGTTCCGCCGTGGTTGGCCCCAAATCGGATTTTTGGCACGCAGTCAGCGATGCCAGAAGGGCCACGAGACAGGTTGCGGGGATCGCGGTTCGCAACTTAACCGAACGCAACTTGGGATTGAATTGGACGCAGTTTTTCATGATGCTCCCTGAGATTAAATGCACCACACACGACAGTTCCCCGCTATGAATGCCGGAATACTGAAATGCTTACGTGAAACGATAACGGATTATTGCATTAGTGACGGCGTATTGTGCAATAACTTTTTTAACGTTGAAACAAAAGTTTATGAAGCTTTTCCCATGCGAATTCTAACTGCAGCGGGGCGCGTAAAACACCTTGCAAATTAGCGCCCGACGCGTTCCAGTACGGTGTACATGGCAAAAAGATTGGTATCGAGGTTGTCGATCGATTCGCCTTTTTCGTTTTTGTCCCATTTGAGCGCACGGCCAATTCGTCGAATCGCGACGCTATCGTCGGCCTCGAACGCCAACACTTTAAGCCCGGCTTTTTCATACTGTTCACGGGTGAACGGTGAGCGTCCGTCGGCGTATGGTTTGTACACCTCCTTGGGCCCCGACGGCGTCGGATATAAGTTGTAAATCACGATTTTGCCACCGGGATTAAGCGCGCCCGCCAGTGTTTTCAAAAACACCTCATCGCTCACGCCCAGATCAACCAGTTGGCGCTTGTCGGCCTTGCGCTCAGGCTTGATATAGCCGCGCTTCAACGTGTTCTTCGAAAAAATAATGTCATAGCCCTGGCCGACGCGTGCGACCATTTGCGCGTCTTTCGGATAATAGCCATGCGCCAGCGTAATGCTGCCGCGGCCAGCGAACAAACTGCGCCCCCGGCTCGCTGCGGCTTGCACCGGGCCTTGGTCGTTGGCATCGCTATACAGCGCATCAAGATAGCTGTCAGGATCGACCCCGGTCACATCCGCGCCGAGGCTTGCCAATAGCCGCAAGTGACCTATCGAGCCATAACCAAAATCGAGAATGCGTTTGCCCGCCAAGTCGGACATACCAGTGGAAGTCGCAATATCCAACGCGCGAAAAAACGCGAGCGGTGACCCGTACTTGGTGTAGTAATAACGAAATTCATCCAGCTCGGTTTTATTCAAACGCACGCGGGTCGCTTCCGGCAGCGCAGCAGCCTCTTTTGGCGAAAAATATTCGCGCGTCATTTCGTTAACATAAACAGTGCGTGGCGACATCGAGGGCAGGCTATCGGTCGCGCTCAAAAAACGCTTGGCAACATCCGATTGCGCCAGCGGCATTAGCGCGTTCGCTTCCTCGATCAGGCGCCGCACCGTGGGCGACACCGCGGCGGTGCGTGGCATATCCGGTGTTGCGCGCGGTTGCGTGCGTCCGTCAGGCGAACGTAATGCTGGCGCGCTCGCGCAGCCCGCGATCAGCGCGAGCACCACACCTGCGAGCCATGCGCGACAACTGACGTCGCGCAACGATTTTTTCTCTGTTGGTTTCATAGTCAAATTGCTCGGTCAGGCTCAATCAATTAAACATGATAAGGCAGAATGAGCGCCATATTTCAATTGCGAAATAGCGCAGTTAACCGTGCGGTGTCCCATGCAAAATTTTGGTAATAACACCAGCACCGGCGCGCCTTCCGAAGCAAAAAATGCTTGAAACGCGCGCCAGTGCTATGGTTTTAGTTCGAGCTGGCGGGAAAACCTACACCCGCCGAATCGTACACACCGTATCGTACCAACCCTGCATGCCCACCAACGGCGCAGGCTGAATCGGCAAAATTGCGTTGATGTTATAGCCCGCACCGGTGCCGCCTTTCGCCGGGTCCCACCAAATATCTTCATCGAGATCGGGATCATCGAAGATGATATTGGTGTTCCATGCCGGGATTGCTTGCTTCTTCTTTTTACCGTTGCTAGCGGTAGCTGCGCGGCCGTGCCACATATTGCCAAGCGAATTCGACACCGCTAACACTTTCGGATGAATCCCCTCGGTGACATACGCCGGGATTAGTGCAGTACCAACAACATCGCCGCCATCTTTCATCGCATGACCATAGGGGCGATAGGTCGTGATCTCGACCATGTCGCCAGTTTTGATGCCAAGCTTCGCGGCTGTATCTGCGTTAATCCACATCGGATTGTGATGCACGATTTCGGTCAAATATTTTTGGCTCGCGGTGCGGCCTTGCGTGTGAACATTCCATTTGAACGTAACCAAATGCAACATATCCGGCGTCATTTTTTCAATTGAGGGCACCGGGAAATACGCGGGCATGCCCTTGCCACCGTCTTCAGTAAAACCACGCTCTTTGGCGGCTGCTTCGATGTCCTCGTGATAGATGGAAAATTTCCGCGATGGCGTTAAAAATCCGCGCCGCGCTTTGCCATTCGCCATGATGCCCGC
>JANMQR010000140.1:0-12988 GCA_031370625.1 Burkholderiales bacterium
TATGGCTGAATCAGGCGGTTTTTCGCGATCGTGATTTCACCATCGCTGTCGGTGGCAACAAAAACTCATCTGGCACCGTGAAGCGTTTGTTTCACGCGCTGCCACCAACCCGCCCATTCATTCAACCGATCAACACCAGCAGCTACGTTTCACGAAAACTACGACAAAATATTCTGGCAGGGCTGGTCAGCGCGCTCGCCAATCGCGCCATGCACGTCTGGCGCACCCTGGGCGCACTTTCTTTCGGTTCCAATATAGAGATTCGTCCCATCACATGTTTTACCGAACTGCCAAGCGCGAGTGCTGATGCAGCCAATCGTGTCACCATCGAACGTAGCGCTGCATTTCTGAACTACCGTTTGTTTGACAATCCGCGCACACCTTATATTGCTGCGGGTGCGTATCACATGGACAAGCTCGTTGGCTATATCGCCTGGCGCATTGTGATGCGCGGTGATGATGAACGCTGGGTGCATATTGTCGACTGGCAAACCAGCGTCACTGCGCACAACGCCGCACTACTCGCGCTGCTTGCTCACGTCGGGCGTGAAGCAGAGGCCGCACGGTGCAGTTTCGTACTGCTCATGCAGCACGAAGGCGACCATCTCCACGTGCTGCGTCGAGCCGGTTTTTGGGGCCCACGAGCTGACAGCGAAAAAATAATTGGCCTCCACGCAGACGATGCCGCCACGTTGGAAACACTATTAAAAGCTGATTGGTTCTTGACTGATCTTTGCGACGATAACGACGGCTTGTAGACCTTACGCGGCTAAAAATGGAAATTCAACAACTTAAATCTGAAGCGCTGGCGAAACTGAATGCGGGTGATGTTACGAGTGCGGCAGCGATGTTTCAACAAGCGTTGTTGATTGCACCAAACGATGTGGATTGCTTGCACATGCTGGGCGAATTATTTTCTCGTACCGGGCAGATACGCGAAGCGATGCATTTTTTCTCAGCGGCGGGTGTCAGTTCGAATTGGACGCTCAAGGCAACGACCCAGAGTTTTGGCTTGGCATTAAGCCGTCTTTATGGCGCAGAGTTTACGGTCAGGCGACTTGCATACCTCGCCTGGGTAAATGCGCGGCAGCGAAGTGCAAAACCGGTGTCGCCGCTGGTGACAGTAATCGTGCCGTCATACAATCACGCGCGATTTATCGGGCCATGCCTTGAATCGATTTATCGTCAAACTTGGGGTCTGATTGAGCTCGTTGTGATTGATGATGGCTCAACTGATGATTCGGTTGAATGCATCCGTCAGTCATTGCTCGCGTGCCCGTTTCCACATCAACTTATCACGCGGGAAAACCGGGGTGCTGCAGCGACGATTAACGAAGCCGTCACACTGGCGAGTGGTGACTACATCAACATCCTGAATTCAGATGATCGTTTCCATCCACAGCGCATTGAAAGGATGGTTGCGCATATCGCCACGATTGATGCGGATTGGGGATTTGCGGGCCTTGAGGTGATTGGTGATGAGGGCAAAGTTGCACCATCCGTGGTGGGCTCATTGCCCAATAAACTGAGAGATATTTCCATCTCGACAACGATTGCGCCGACCATAGGCCTCGCGTTGCTGGCCAATAATGTGGCGATTTCAACGGGCAACTTTTTCATCCGTACAGCTTTTTTACGCAAGGTCGGCGGTTTTTCAGATCTACGATATGTGCATGATCTTGAGTTTGCTTTGCGCGCAACCCTGGTTTCAGAGCCGGTGTTTGTTGCTGAACGTCTTTACGAATATCGCGTGCATGGCAGCAATACGATTTCGGAATCCGCTTTACGCGCCAATCTAGAAACCGGGACGATGCTCAAGCAACATATTCAAAAGCTCTTTGACGTAAAAGCTGCGACTAACCCATTCGCACCAACCCATGCTATTTGGGGTGATCATATTACGATCTTCTTGTTGCGCCGTGGCTTTGATGAGCTTCTGTCGCCAGCAGAACTCACCAGCAGTGCCGAGCGCGCGGTGAATCACACTCAAGCCAGCACGAGCGTTGCTGCATCTCTTGGCAGCATTGTCGGTATCGAAGCTGCCCAACCATTATTTGCAGCCATGCTGACGCAACCGAGCGGCATCCAGGCAACGTTCGATCAATTCCAACGCTATGGCACTATTGCGCGCGCCATTGAACATTTACGGACGAGCGGACAAGTATTCTCAATTCTTGAGGTCGGCGCCAATACGCACCGGTTGCTGGGCAAGCTGTTACCGCATGACAAGATCACCTACCTTGATCGGGAAATTCCGCTGGAGATGCAAGGTGCCCGCGACATCATTCTCGGCGATGCGACCGATCTGAATATGGCCGACAAATCGTTTGACATCGTCATAGCGCTTGATGTTTTTGAGCATATTGCGCCGTCGCAGCGTAACGATTTTTTGCGGCATATTGCACGTGTTTCGCGCTTCGCCACGATGCTTGCCGCCCCATTCAACAGCGCCGCCGTTAGCGAAGCAGAAAATGATGCCTGCGCGTATTGGGATAGTTTATTTGCAGAGCCCTACCGATGGCTTACGGAACACGCCGAAAATGGCCTGCCGGAACTCTCACAAACCACGCAACATATCGCTGAATTGGGAATGTCGCAGGTGCATTTTGGTCACGGTAATTTAGTGTTGTGGCGCGAAATGTTGAAGGCACATTTTGCTGCAGTTTCCTTGCCTGATCTGCGCGCACCGAGTGTTTCCATGGATGGTTTTTACCGCGACCATCTACTGGCCTGCGATCTCAGCGATGATGAAACGTATCGGCAATTTTTGTTTTTTTCAACAGACAAATCGGTGATGTCACGACTCGCTGACTTTTCTGCTAGCTTAAAATCCGCCGGAAACTTGCCAAACATGACGTCGATAATTGACGTGCTTCGCGCCATGCAGCAGCTGGCGCTGGCCAGGAAACGCTCAGTAATCACATCAGCCAACACTAGCACTGGCGCGGCTTTACAGAAACAAATAGCTTAAAACGCGCTCTGGGCTTAGTGTTTAATTATCGCTAAGCCCGCTTCGTTAGTTTCGCACGCAGCTCGCTCACCGCATTGACGTAGTAATACGCAGCCTGCCGCATCGTTTCATCTGACTGCCCCTGCATGGAACTATCCAGCGTGTACGCGTAGACATGCGTGAAGTCGCAGATGTAACCGACATGCGCGATTTGCGCTTCGCGCCATTGTTTGTCGAGATAGACCAAATACCATCGCGACATCGGCGGCCATTTGTGGGTCGGGTCACCATAGGCGCTCGCGTGCGACCAGTCGGGCGTGATGATTTCAGCTTGGGCACCGGGCTTTAACACACGCCACAATTCGTTGAAAAACGGAATGCGTTCTTCGCCCGACAAATGTTCAACAAAATGCGACGAGAATGCACCTTCAATTGAATTATCTGCCCACGGCCACGGAATAACGCGCAAATCAACTACCACATCCACACCGGGCAACGTCATGCTGTCCACGCCAATGTAGCCTTCGCGTTTTTTGGTACCGCAACCTAAATCAAGCTTCATGTTTTTCTATTCGTAGCGCATGGAAAATAAGGATAATTTTACCTCACGTAAAGTACGCTATTACTGAATGCGCAACACGGCAGAATGCGGGTCACACAATTGCGCAATTCATGACGTACAATCAGGCAACTCTCAGGCTAAACCATTAGCAAAACACAACATTGCGGACAAGCATGGCTCTCAAAAATATTTTTTCTTTTTCTGCCAGAAAAACGATTCTCGCGCTATTGATTCACATGATCGGCATGACGATTTCTGCCTCGGCGTTTGCGCAAGATACCGTGATGCTGAATTTTGTGAATGCTGATATCCCGTCTGTGGTGAAAGCCATTGGCGCGCATACAGGTAAAAATTTCATTATTGACCCGCGTGTGACCGGCAATATGAACATCATTTCGCAATCGCCGGTATCGAAAGATTTGGCGTACCAAATTCTGCTTTCTGCACTGCGCGTGCATGGATTTGCGGTGATTGAAGAACGCGGTGTGGTGAAGATTGTGCCGGAAGCAGATGCCAAAACATCAGGCCCCGTCGTCGGCCGCGGCATGCAGATTTCGGGTGATCGTATCGTCACTCAAGTTTTCACCCTGCAGAATGAATCCGCCGCACAACTGGCAACGGTATTGCGCCCACTGGTGGCACCGAATAATTTCATCGGTGCCTATCCGGGCAATAACACGCTGGTGATTACCGATTACGCCGAAAACGTAAAGCGCATCGCGCGCATTATTGCGTCAATTGACGTGCCCAGCAGCACCGATTTGCAGATGATTAAATTGCAATATGCGAGCGCGGTGGATGTCGGTGCCCTGCTCTCGCGCCTGATGCCGGAGACGGCGGCGAATCCCGCCAATCCGGGCGCGCCTGCGAAGCTGGCGATCGGCGTTGAGCCGCGCACCAATAGTTTGCTGCTTCGCGCGGATACACCGGCACTGGTCACGCGCGTGAAGGCGCTGGTGGCGGGCATTGATATTCCCACGGCGGCGAACGGCAATATTTATGTGGTGTATCTGCGCAATGCGGAAGCCACGAAAATGGCAGAGACTTTGCGTGGGTTGCTGAGTGGTGCGGCTGCAAACGCTACTTCTTCACAACTTTCATCAACGTCAAACACTAGCACCGGCGCGGCTTCTCAGACAGTTTCGTCCGCATCGGCAAGCCCAGCGCCGACTCAGATCAACTCCACCATTCAAGCATATCCGTCAACGAATTCACTCGTCATCACCGCGCCCGATCACGTTTACAACTCGTTGCGCGCGGTAATCGACAAGCTTGATGCCCGGCGCGCGCAGGTGTTTGTTGAAGCGCTGATTGTGGAAGTGAGCAGCAGTACGGCGGCGGAATTTGGCATTCAGTGGCAGGATATTTCTGGTTTGAACCGTACTGGCACGCAGGTTATTGGCGGCACCAATTTTGGTTCGCGCGGTGGTGGGGCAAATATTATTGACGCCGCAGCGAACATCACCAGTCTAGGTGGTGGCCTTAATCTCGGTCTTGTGCGCGGCACTGTGCGCGTAAATGGCGTGGACATTTTAAGCTTGGGCGCACTTGCTCGCGCGTTGGAAGCTGACCAGAAAAATAATGTGCTGTCGACACCGAACATTTTGACGCTCGATAACGAAGAAGCGAAAATCGTCGTTGGTCAGAACGTACCTTTTGTCACCGGCAGCTTCACGCAAACAGGCAATGCCGCGAATAGTCCGTTTCAAACTATCGAGCGTAAAGACGTGGGTTTGACGCTCCGTGTGACGCCGCAAGTCACCGAAGGCGGCACCGTCAAACTGAAAGTTTTTCAGGAAGTGTCGAGCGTGGTGCCAACGACCAGCAATGTGCGTTCCGCTGATTTGATTACCAATAAACGCTCCGTCGAAAATACTGTGCTGGCCGATGATGGACAAATCATTGTGATCGGCGGATTGATTCAGGACGACACCAAAAATAACGACAGCAAAGTGCCGATCCTTGGTGATATTCCTTACCTCGGCAATTTATTTAAATATAAAACGCGCAACCGCGATAAAACAAATCTGATGATTTTCTTGCGTCCGTATGTGCTGCGCGATGGCAAGGCGGCGAATCAGTTGACGGGTGAGCGTTATGACTATATTCGCAATGAGCAATCGAATGCCATACGCGAGGCAGAATCACTGTTGCCACCGACTGGCGGCCCGCTTTTGCCAGCAATGCCAAACTCTGTAGCACCGTCTGCTGCGCCCGCTGACGTCCCATCAGCGACGCCAGCACCCAAGTAATCATGGGCACTTTTGATTCTAAGGAACGCAATGCAATGGAGAGTTCGGAGTCCAGCGTAGTGCGTTTGCTGCCCTACCATTTTGCGAAAGCGAAAGGCGTCATCACGGCGCGCGAGGTCGAAGGTGAAATAGAGGTTTGGTTGGCACCGAATCCGGAGTCCGCCACACTCGCCGAAGTGCGACGCATGACCGGAAAAGCGTTGCGTCCCGTATTGTTATCGCTGCCTGATTTCACTTCCCGTTTGGCGCGCGCCTACATGCACGAAGATGCGAGCGATAGTGAAAATCGCGAACACATGGATGACATCGCGAGCAATATTGAAAGCTCGGCTGATTTGGCGCTGCTCACCGAATCGCTTCCCGACATCACCGACCTGCTCGAAACGGAGAACGATGCGCCGATTATCAAGCTCATCAATGCGTTGTTGACGCAGGCGATTCGTGAGAATGCGTCAGACATTCATCTGGAAATTTTTGAGCGTCGCTCGCTCGTTCGCTTTCGCGTTGATGGTGCGTTGCGCGATGTGGTCGAGCCGAAACGTTCGCTGCATGCAGCAATGGTATCGCGCGTGAAAGTGATGGCGGAACTCGATATTGCCGAGAAACGTTTGCCGCAGGATGGTCGCATTATGTTGCGCATTGCCGGGCGTCCGGTAGACGTGCGCGTCTCGACACTACCCACTGGTCACGGCGAGCGCGTGGTGATGCGATTGCTCGATAAAAAGGCAGGCCGTTTATCACTCGACGGTCTCGGCATGCCTGCGAATACCTTGAAGCGGCTCGATAAATTGATTCAGCAACCGCACGGCATTCTGCTGGTAACCGGCCCGACTGGCTCCGGCAAAACCACCACGCTTTACGCTGCACTTTCGAGGCTTGATGCGCACACGCGCAACATGATGACGGTGGAAGACCCGATCGAATATGACCTTGATGGCGTGGGGCAAACGCAGGTCAATCACAAAATCGAGATGACCTTTGCGCGTGCTCTACGAGCCATTTTGCGTCAAGACCCGGATGTCATCATGATCGGCGAAATTCGCGATCTTGAAACCGCGCAAATTGCCGTGCAAGCCTCGCTCACCGGCCATTTGGTGCTGGCGACATTGCACACCAATTCCGCCGCCGGTGCCGTAACACGCTTGGTCGATATGGGGATTGAGCCATATCTGCTGGCCTCAACACTTTCCGGCGTGCTTGCACAAAGATTGGTGCGCAAACTTTCGCCAAATGCAAAGCGCGAACGTGCGCCGACTTCAGCGGAGCAGGAAATTTTAGCGGCATCGTTAAACCCGAATTACCGGCAACTTGATCGCGTCTTTGAGCCTGTCGAGGGTGATCTTCCCAACGCAACCGGCTACCGTGGACGCACGGGCATTTATGAATTGCTTACAGTGGATGAGCAGTTGCGGAAGCTGATTCACGATGCCGCATCAGAGCATGAAATTGCTGATGCAGCGATTCGTGGCGGCATGATGCCACTGCGTGAAGATGGTTTACGCTGGGTCGCCGAAGGCGTGACCTCGATGGAAGAAGTCTTGCGCGTCACGAGAGATTAGAGACTAGAGATTAGAGATTAGAAGGGACTAATAAACGCCATGCCCGGCTTTCGTTACACCGCCTACGATATTGACGGCCGCGAACAACGCGGTGTGCTGGAATCCGACAGCCCTCGCCTCGCGCGCGCGAAGCTGCGCGAAAAGGGTTGGTTCCCGCTTGACGTAGCGCAGATTGAAGCAGCGAACGATGCCGATGCGGGCGGCCTTTTCAGCAAACGCCGCGCCCATTTGCCACAAACGGATTTAGCGCGGGTCACACGTCAATTAGCGACCCTGCTCGGTGCGGGCTTAACGATTGAACAAACCCTTAATGCCGTGATTGAGCAAGCTGAATCAGAATCCGAGCGCCAGCTACTCGCCGCCATTCGCGGGCAGGTGCTTGAGGGCCAATCTCTAGGCACAGCCCTTGCTCAATTCCCTTCCACATTTTCGCCATTGTTTCGCACCCTCGTTACGGCCGGCGAAACTTCGGGACGATTATCCGATGTGCTGGTGCGTTTAGCGGACTATGTAGAAGAGCAACAAGCGATGCGGCAAAAATTAATGGTGGCGATGATTTATCCGATAATCGTGATGATTGTTTGCGCGCTGGTGGTCACGGGGTTGATGGTGTATGTGGTGCCGCAAGTGATTGGCGTATTTGAATCGACCAAACAAACGCTGCCGCTGATGACGCGGGCGCTTCTCGGCTTGTCAAAATTTATTCAGCTCACGGGTGTGTTTTGGCTGGTCGGCGGCGTGATTGCGTTTTTCGCCATACGCGTTGCGCTTAAACGTGAGTCGGTGTTGCGTCGCTGGCATAACTGGCTGTTGCGTGCGCCGCTGGTGGGGCGAATGATTCGCGCCAAAGAGTCCGCGCAGCTCGCCGCCACGTTATCGATTCTCGTTGGTAGCGGTGTGCCAGTTTTAAACGCGCTCAACGCGGGTGCAGGCGTGATCGGCAACCTGCCCATGCGTGAGGCGCTGCAACGCGCCACTGTGGCTGTACGCGAAGGCTCAGGCCTGTCACGTGCGTTGATCGCGCAACAACCGAAAGGTAAAACATCGTTGTTCCCGCCGGTAATGCTGCACTTGATTGCCTCCGGTGAAGCCAGTGGTCGACTCGCGCAAACGTTGGAAGCCGCCGCACGTCAACAACAGCGCGACGTAGAAACGAAAACGTCGGCGTTCGCGGCCATCATCGAACCCGCGATGATTTTGATCATGGGCGTGATTGTGCTGGCGATTGTTTTAGCGGTACTGCTGCCGATTTTCGAATTGAATCAGCTGGTGGCGCGTTAATTTAGTGCGACATTCTGTATGCGACTTACCCCAATATTCGCGCCAAGGTCGCTTGATACGCCCCCTTCCCCCACAAACCTGGGGAAAGGAGCAGGTCGGTGAGCAATTAAATGAGTCGCATTAATTGGGCAGTACCACGTTAGAAATCAATACAAAGCTGTTACCCCGATAGCAATTTGTTACAACTGATTGCGGACTCTGATTGCTATTGGTCATGCGGAATTCAATTGTGCATTGTCATACTGCTCTAACATGCTGCTGTGTGGGCGTCTTTGGGCCCCAGACTGAATTGTTTCTGATCACTAAAAATTAAAAATCACTATGCAAAACGCACCCTCAACGCGTCCCTCTTCGCGCATGAATTCCCAAGGCTGGATTCGCAAAGCCGTTATTGCGCTGGTTTTACTGGGCGCTGTTGGCGGCGGAATTTGGTATCAATGGTTTCGGCCAGGCTCACCTCCCGCCGAAGCGTCTGCCGCAAAATCTGCCGACAGCACAGCCGCGAAAGGTGGCGCGCCGGGCGCGAGTGGTGGCCGCTTTGGTGCCGACCCAAACCGCGTGCAGCCGGTGGCCGCAGTACCAGCCAAATTGGGTGACATCAATATTGTGCAAACAGGATTGGGCACCGTTGCCGCATTGAAGATCGCGACGGTTAAAGCGCGCGTTGATGGACTGCTCCAGAGTGCTGCATTTCAGGAAGGCAGCATTGTCAAAGCAGGACAAGTACTCGCTGAGATAGACCCGCAACCGTTAAAGGTCGCCCTGTCGCAAGTTGAGGGCCAGCTGCAGCGCGACCAAGCACAGCTCGCCAATGCGCGACTGGACCTGGAACGCTACCGCACCCTGCTTGCGCAGGATTCGATTGCCAAGCAACAACTGGACGCGCAGGAAGCACTGGTCAAACAATTTGAAGGCACCGTCAAAGTCGATCAGGCACAAGTTGATAACGCAAAGCTGCAATTAAGCTACACGCGGATTACCGCACCGATTAGCGGACGGCTCGGTTTGCGACAGATGGATGCCGGCAACATCATTCGTGCGAGTGACACCGCAGGGCTGGTGGTGATTACGCAGGTTGATCCGATCACGGTGGTGTTCACCATTCCGCAAGATAATCTGCCGCGCGTGCTCAAGCAGCTTAAGTCAGGTGCGAAACTCGGTGTCGACGCCTGGGATCGCGATCAAAAAAATAAGCTTGCTGCCGGCTTTCTGTTGAGTTCGGATAACCAGATTGATACCACCACCGGCACGATCAAATTAAAAGCGCAGTTTCCGAACCCAGATGGCTTGTTGTTTCCCAATCAGTTTGTGAATGTGCGGATGGTGGTTGACACCAAAACCGGTGCCCCCATCATCCCGATGGCCGCGATTCAGCGCGGCGCCCGCGGCACGGTCGTGTACGTGGTGAAAGATGATAAAACCATTTCCATGCGACCCGTGACGTTAGGCCCGGTTGAGAACGATATGGTCGCTATTGACAGCAGGCGCGATATGACGGACGAGCAGAAAGCGGAATTGCGGAAAAAAATGGAAGGCATGACTGACGAGCAAAAAGCTGAATTCCGCAAGAAGATGCGCGAACGTGCGCAACAAAGTGCGCAATAGGTCAACGCTCTTTCAATGAATATCTCCCGCCTGTTTATTGAACGCCCGGTCGCAACTTCACTCTTGATGGTGGCCGTAATTCTGGGCGGGATTATGGGCTATCGGCAGCTTCCGCTTTCGGCACTTCCTGAAGTGGATTACCCAACGATACAAGTGGTCACGCTCTACCCCGGTGCCAGCCCAGACGTGGTTGCTTCAGGCATTACCGCGCCACTGGAACGGCAATTTGGGCAGATGCCGGGATTGAAACAAATGTCGTCCACCAGTTCGGGCGGCGCGTCGGTGGTGACACTGCAGTTCGAGCTCACGCTGTCACTCGACATTGCCGAGCAGGAAGTGCAAGCCGCGATCAATGCAGGCGGGAATCTACTGCCCACAGATTTGCCTGCGCCGCCCATCTACAGCAAAGTTAATCCGGCCGATACGCCAATCCTGACGCTCGGCATCACGTCCAAATCGATGCGTATGCCAGAAGTTCAAGCGCTGGTGGATACCCGCATCGCGCAGAAAATTTCCCAGCTTGCGGGTGTAGGGTTGGTCACCCTCAGCGGCGGACAGCGCCCCGCCGTCAGAATTCAGGCAAACCCGAAAGCGCTGGCGGCGGCCGGCTTGAATCTTGACGACATTCGCTTAGCGATCACTAGCGCGAATGTTAATCAGGCCAAAGGCAGTTTCGATGGTCCCGCGCGCGCGTACACGATTGACGCAAACGATCAGTTGCGAACAGCAGCCAGCTATCGAGCACTCATCATTTCCTACAAAGCGAACGCGCCGATCTATTTGACTGATGTCGCCGATGTTATTGAGGACGCAGAAAATTCCAAACTCGCAGCCTGGATGAACGACACGCCCGCGATCATTCTCAACATCCAGCGCCAGCCGGGTGCCAACGTGATTGAGGTGGTGGATCGCGTCAAACAATTGCTGCCCGGCTTGACCGCAGCGTTACCGGCATCAATGGAGGTAATGATATTGACGGATCGCACGGTCACGATTCGCGCATCGGTGAAAGACGTGCAGTTTGAATTGCTGCTCGCGGTCGCGTTGGTGGTGATGGTGATTTTTGTATTTTTGAGAAATGTGCCCGCCACCATTATTCCCAGTGTTGCTGTGCCGTTATCGCTCATCGGTACTTTCGGCGTCATGTATCTGGTTGATTTCTCGATCAACAATTTAACGCTGATGGCGCTAACGATTGCGACTGGATTCGTGGTCGATGACGCAATTGTGATGATTGAAAATATTGCCCGCTATATTGAAGAAGGCGAGACACCACTCAACGCCGCGCTTAAAGGCTCGAAGCAAATCGGCTTCACCATTATTTCGCTGACAATCTCACTGCTGGCGGTGCTGATTCCGCTGCTGTTCATGGGCGATGTGGTCGGCAGATTATTTCGCGAGTTTGCGATTACGTTGGCCGTCGCGATTTTGATTTCGGCGGTGGTGTCACTCACGCTCACACCGATGATGTGCGCGAAATTGCTGAAGCACACGCCGAAAGAAAAACAAGGCAAGTTCTATCGCGTAACCGGTGAATGGTTTGATGCGATTATTCGCCGATATGGCGTAATGTTGACGTGGGTGCTGGATCGTCAAACAGCAACCCTTATCGTTGCCACCATGACCGTCGCGCTTACGGTGGTGCTTTATATCCTGGTGCCCAAAGGATTTTTTCCGATGCAGGATACCGGCGTGATCCAGGGAATTTCAGAAGCGCCGCAGTCCGTTTCGTTCGCCAGCATGGCCGAGCGCCAGCAACTGTTGGCGGGCATTATTTTGCAGGATCCGGCGGTCGCCAGTGTGTCGTCATTTATCGGTGTAGACGGCGTGAATACGACCCTCAATGCGGGCCGGGTGTTGATTAACTTGAAGCCGCATGAGGCCCGCAACGTCTCCGCGTCACAAGTTATTGATCGGCTAAAACCGAATATTGCCAAGCTGGAAGGCATGACCTTATACATGCAGCCGGTACAGGATTTGACCATTGAAGATCGCGTCAGTCGCACGCAATATCAGTTCAGCCTGGAAGATTCCAACCCGGACGAGCTGGCCGTTCAAACGGTGAGATTAGTGGATAAGCTCAGCACCTTGCCGCAGCTGACCGATGTGGTTTCAGACTTGCAAGATAAAGGGCTGCAAGCGTATTTAAATATTGATCGCGATACCGCAGCCAGGTTGGGCGTCACGCCCGCCGCGATTGATAACGCGCTTTACAACGCGTTCGGGCAACGATTGATTTCCACCATCTTTACGCAAGCGAGCCAGTATCGCGTGGTGCTGGAAGTGAAGCCTGAATTCAGGCGCGGACCATCGGCACTGAATGACATTTACGTTGCATCGTCCACTGGCGGGCAAATTCCGCTGTCAACGGTCGCGAGTGTGACTGAAAAATCAGCGTCACTCGCGATCAACCATATCGGACAATTTCCTGCGAGCACAATTTCATTTAATTTGGCATCCGGCTATTCGTTGGGCGATGCAGTGAAAGCAATCGAGGCGGCAGAAAAAGAGATTGCCATTCCGGTGAGCGTGCGTACCAGTTTTCAAGGTGCCGCATTAGCGTTTAGCGCGTCGCTGACCAGTACGCTGCTGCTGATTTTAGCCGCCATTGTCACCATGTATATCGTGCTCGGCGTGCTCTATGAAAGCTACATTCACCCGATCACGATTTTATCCACTCTGCCCTCGGCGGGGGTTGGCGCATTGCTGGCGTTGATGTTGTCGCGGACTGATCTGGGCATCATCGCGATTATCGGTATCATTTTGTTAATCGGAATCG
>JANMQR010000239.1:0-12695 GCA_031370625.1 Burkholderiales bacterium
GAAATCAATATCTATCCGGTTAAATCTTTTGGCGGCATTTCTGTCGACAGTGTCGAATCCACTCTGCGTGGATTGCAACACGACCGGCGATTTATGCTCGTCGATGAGCAACACGAATTTTTAACGCAGCGCGAGCACCCGCAAATGGCGACGATTCGCACCGCGATTGACGGTAATAGTTTGATTCTGTCGTCCCCGTTTGAAGATTCAATCTCCGTCCCGTTGGTGCCTCGCGCGCTGCCGACGCGCACGGTGAAGGTCTGGTCCAGTCGTGTGCATGCCCATACTGTCTCGGCTGAAGCGGATACGTGGCTGTCAGACTATTTGGGTATGAATGCGCGGCTGGTTTACATGCCCGACTCTGCTCAGAGACGGGTGAGCCCTGAGTACGCGAAAAATGGCGAAGTGGTGAGCTTCGCGGACGGATATCCCGTGCTGATTGCGTCAATGGAATCGCTTGCCGAATTGAATTCACGAATCACAGCAGCGGGCGGCAAGGCAGTCTCGATGGATCGATTTCGCGCCAATCTTGTTGTGGCGGGCGGCAGACCATTTGCCGAAGGCACATGGCGGGATTTTGACATTGGCAGCGCCGGATTTCGAGGCGTTAAAGCATGCACGCGCTGCCAAATGACCACCACCGATCAAGCGACCGGTGAAGTGTTGGGGCCGGAACCGCTGCGAACATTAGCGACGTTTCGCGATTCGCCCAAAGGCGTCCGATTTGGGATGAATCTGTTGACCAATAAGCTGGGTACATTGCGGGTCGGCGATGAACTGATACTGCGCTAAACGCGCCCGCAAAGTTATCCGCGTCGCAGCATCTGCCACGCCACCAGCGCCCACCCAACGAGAAAACACAGGCCGCCCACCGGGGTGATTGCGCCAATGCCCTTCACGCCGGTTATGGCCAGGATGTACAAGCTGCCGCTGAAAAGCACGGTGCCAACCGCAATGAATATTGCCGCCAGTTTGAGCAGCCGAGAATCGTTATGTTTATTGGCGTGATCCTGCATCGTACCAATCAGCAGCAGACCCAGCGCATGGAACAGATGATATTGCACACCGGTTTGGTAGACCGTCAACATTTCGGGCACCAAGCGCGCCTTCAACGCGTGTGCGCCGAAGGCACCCAGCAGTACCGCTAAAAACATGAATAGCGAACCTACCGCGACCGTGACGTTTGCGCGGCCCATAAGTGCCAATCTAGTTTCTAAATTTGATCAGCGCGCCGCGCATGCAACAGAAAATTACGCCGTCTTCGATAGTGGAGCCGCCTGCGCTTTTTGCGGATGCGGCTTTAATAAAAATGCACCCAGCGCGGGCAGCAGCAGCACGGTTCCAACCATGTTCAAGAAGAACATGAAGGCCAACAAAATGCCCATGTCTGCCTGAAACTTCAGCGCCGACATTGCCCAGGTCGCCACGCCGAGCGTCATGGTGACGGCAGTGAAAATCATTGCCGTACCGCGCTCGCGCAAGGCTTCAAAAAACGCTTCAGCTAACGTTTTTCCTTCCTCAAGATAGACCTCAATTCGGTCATAAAGGTAAATGCCATAATCAACACCAACCCCCACACCCAGCGCAATTACCGGCAGCGTCGACACCTTCAAGCCAATGCCCAACGCAGGCATCAGTGCTTCACATAGAATCGAGACAATGCCGAGCGGAATCAAAATACACAGCGTTGCACGGAGGCTGCGGAAGGTGACCAGACACATGATCAGCAGCGCACCAAAAATCGCGGCATGCATTTCATATCGCGCCTTATCGACGGCCTCGTTGGTTGCGGCCATCACACCGATGTTGCCGGTGGCAAGCTTAAATTCCAGCTTGTCGCTATTATTCGCAGCGGCAAAATTCTTTACCTCCGCGACCATTTTTTTGATGCTTTCGCCCTGCTGATCGGTGGTGTTAATCAGTATTTGCATGGCTGAACAATCAGGATTCAATAGGCCCGTGGCGGTATCAACCGGGGTCACACTTTGCGCCAGCACCTGTGGGTCACGCGCGAGCTGGCGCCAGCGCAAATTGCCTTCGTTAAATCCGGCGTTAATTGTTTTCGCAGCACCGGGCAATGACATCACTGACTTCACACCGTCAACGTTCTGCATATACCAATCAAAGTTTTCGATGGTGGTCATCACATCGTAATTTGTACACGCACCGGCCACATTGGTGGTCTGTGCGACCACGCCGAGCGTGTTCACGCCAATCGCGAATTTGCTGACGATAGTGTCGTTGTCTTTGTTGTAACGGGAGTCAGCACGCAGCTCGGGCACGCCCGAACCGTAATCACCAACGCGCAATTTGTGCGCCTGCACGAGACCCAGCGCCAGCACAATCGCACTCGCGACGATCACCCAGATTGCGTGTTTACGATCCGCGAATTTCGATGCCCAACGCCATAGACTGTCGACGCGATGCTCCTGCGTGGCCTCCTTCGCAGCCGCCTTGGGTGACAATTTCAAATAAGAAAGCATGATAGGCAGCAACATCTTGTTGGTGATAATCATCCACGCCACACCGAGCGAAGCTGTGATGCCCAACTCGCGAACAATGTCGATCGGGATGAGCATAATGACCGCGAAACCCAGCACATTGGTCAAGAGTGCTAAGGTGCCCGGAATAAACAATTTTGAAAATGAATGCTTGGCTGCGGTCAAACTATTCATGCCCGCAATGACTTCACGCTCCCACGTTTTCGTCATCTGCACTGCGTGCGAAACGCCGATGGAAAAAATCAAAAACGGCACCAGAATGGATAGTGGATCGATGCCAAAACCAATGATCGGTAGCGTGCCCAATAGCCAAAGCACCGGCATCATGGCGACGCCCAGAGCAACCAGTGTGAGTTTGATATCTTTCACAAACCAGAACATCAAAATGGCAGTGATCAAAAACGCGATGCCAAAAAACATCACGACCCCTTTGGCACCTTGCGAAATATCGCCTACTGCCTTGGCAAAGCCAATAATATGAACAGTGTGCGTGGGCGTTTCGTATTTGGCGCGCAACTCCTCGAGTTTTTGGGACAACTCAAAGTAGTTCAGTTTCTCAACTTTTCCATCGCCTTTGGGAATGTATTCCAGTAAGCCCGCTGCAACCAGCGCGCCTGAAAAATCGGATGCGACCGTGCGGCCAACTTCATTTGACTTCTGCACGTTGCCGCGCACCACGGCGAGATCCGCGTCACTACCCTGGAAGGTGGCGGGGATGACGTTACCGCCTGCAAAACCTTCTTCTACCACTTCAATAAAGCGAGTGTTCGGTGTAAACAAAGAGCGTACGCTGGGCTTTTCGACGCCATCCAAACCCATGATGTCGTCGGTCAAGCCTTTCAGCTTGGTCATGAATTCTTTGTTGTAGATGTCGCCATCTTTTTGCACCAGCGCGACCGCAACCCGGTTCGCGCCGCCAAATACAGTCTCGTACTGTTTGTACACTTTCATGTACGGATGGCTTAGCGGCACCATCTTGTTAAAACCCGCATCGACCTTGAGCTGACTGGCGAAAAATGCGAACACTGCCGTCATGATCGCGAATATGATCAGCCATATTTTGCGATGATCAAAAATAATCGCGGAGAGTTTGTTGATGAAGTTTTGTAGGTTCACGTTTTGTCAGCTCCTGGGCCTGCTCGCTTGATCGCGTCGTATGATTATCTGGTGGTTTTTTAAGCTTTTTTGTGACGTTAAAGCTTGAGCGTTTATTTCTTTTCTGGTGTTGGTGTCAGCTTTGGTGGCGCTTTTGCTGCGGCTGCAGGAACGGCAGCAACGTTAAGGGCGGACGCCAAGATATCTTGCGCTCCGGTTTCACCAAACAACAGGATGGCGTTGGGCGCGCCTAGCAACGGCACGGAAATTCCTTTGGTGGAGCCGGTTGTCAGCGCTGCAAAATTTCGCCCGTTGTCGCGTGAAATCAGCGCTGTTCCGGCGAGTCCGGTTAACACCAATGCGCCATCCGGCAGCAGCGTTGAGCCCATGACAGAGGCAGTTGATTTGTTTTCGACGGCGTTCCAACTTTTCAGAGCTGCATCGGCACTGATGAAAATACGTCCGCGCAATCCATAAATAACGACTGCGCCATCGGCGGCCTGAATCGCACCAAAGAAAGAGCCTTTGTATGGCGATTCTAGCTTGCTCCAAGACTTGCCAGCATCATCAGAGCGAAGCAGGGTGCCTGCTTCGCCGACGATCAGCAGCTTGCCTTCACCTGTTTTGATGATGGCGTTTAAATGCTTGTCTTCTTCTGAAACTTTGCGCGGAGCCCACGTTTTACCGCCGTCCGTAGTTTCGTAGAACGCGCCATAGGCACCGATGGCAAATCCGGTATTCGCGTCGGTGAAAATAATATCCATGAGCGGTTTTTGTTCAGCCGCGGCGGCAAAAACCTGTGTCCACGAACTGCCCTCGTCAGTGGTCTTCAAAATCACCGCGTCGTGGCCAACGGCCCAGCCAGTTTTTGGGTCTGAAAAATAAAGCGCCGTGAGCATCGGTAAATTCGCAGGCGCTTTCGCGCGCTCCCAACTTTCGCCGTTGCTATCCGAGACAACAATGTAGCCACGGTCTCCGACTGCAACCACCCGATTGCCAATTCTTGCAGCGTCGTTTAACAACAGGCGCGACATGGTTTGCTTTGAAAGCGAGCCTGCGGCAGGCACCACGCCTGGTGTTGTTTGTGCCTGCGCCGGCGCGATGATCGCAAACGCCGAGACGCAAATCGAAAATCCAAGCGTCATGCCTGCATGCCTGCACCTCGCGCCAACGCGTTGCGCAAAAGAATTTACCAGAACAAGCGGAGTCATAGATGGTGCCCTCAAATTAATCTAGAAAGATCTTGCGCGAGCACTACCCGATTCGCTGAAAAACCTGCGTAAATGGGCACGCAACTGCTCGGTCCGATTTGTATATTTTTAAACCACCGACGTAAAAACGAATTTGGGGGTAATCCCGCATGACGACTGCACGATTACCCCCAAGAGTTTATGCATCCACCGCGCTCAGCTTCAGCGTGTCCCCGTACCGCGCAGATTTTGCGGCGTGTAATCGGCCGCAGTACGCTTGATGGTGGGGTCGAAAATTTTGGTTTCTTCCGCACGCAAGCCCATCGCGATGTAACGACGCGATTGCAGATCATGGTGAACTTCAACGGTACCAAACCACATTGGCACGTTGTACCAGTTTTCGCTATGCTGTTCAGCGAAGCGCCAGAGTTGGCCGCGACCATCGTACTTGTCAGTCATGACAACCGCCCAGCTGTCTTCATCCAGATAGAATGTGCGCTTCGAGTAGATATGGCTGGTGCCGGGCTTCAATGTTGCCTCTACCACCCACACGCGATGCAACTCGTAGCGTGCCAAATCCTGATTGATGTGGCCAGGTTTGAGCAGCTCGCCGTACTTTACATTGGACTCGGACAGCTTGTAGGAATTGTACGGAATGTACATTTCTTTTTTGCCAATGAGCTTCCACTCATACCGGTCGGTTGCGCCGTTATACATACCGAAATCATCGTTCGTGCGCAGGCCATCTGCCGCAGTGCCCGGATTGTCATAGGCTACGTTAGGCGCTAAACGAACGCGGCGCTGACCAGGATTATAGGTCCATGCAGAACGCGGCTCTTTGGCTTGATCAACCGTTTCATGCACCAGCAAAATTTGGCCGGCCAGTCGTGCTGGTGCGGTCGTGGTTTGCAGATAGTTGAGCTTTTTATTGGGCTCGCGATCAGCGGCCTTTTTGGAAAGATTGCCGTATGAGGTGTCGTATTCATACTCAAATTTCACCAGCGCGAAATCGCCACTGGAGGTGACGGCTGCCTGCGACCAATTCATCGCGAAGGTGTCGCCGACATATCGCAGCAAATGATTCCAGATGGCCTCATTACCGTTTTTAGGGATCGGGAAAGGAATACCGCCCGTGCATCCCACCACACCATTACCGCCAGCCGCCAGCTTGGCTTTTGCCGCACAATCTTTGGTTTCTGCATAGTGCCCTGCGGGAAACGCCGCACTGCGATGGGATGGAAATACCTTGAGCTTATAGGTCGGATATTGCTTCAACATCGCGAGCTGACCAGGCGACAAATTATCTTTGTATTTGTCCGCACTAGCAGCGTTAATGGTGAAAAGTTCTTTGTCTGAAGCGTACGGGTCGGGGTAGCTGCCGCCGGCCTTGTAACCCGCGACCGGCTTGGTAATGCCACCATCCCAAGCAGGGATCGTTCCGGCTGCATTGGCCGCCTTTTCGGCACCCAATGGTGTGAGTGTGGTACCCAGTTTTGCCAAATCACCGCCAGCCAGTTGCGCGTGTGCTCCGGTGCTTAACACCAGTACGCCCAACGTTGCCGACATCAACATCGTCAATCGTTTCAATTTCATTTTTTCCTCCAGATTATGGGTTTTCATCATTTCGCTACTATTCGAAACTTGGCAGTTGCAATCTCTTGTCGCATCCTGCCGCTTTCCTGATGGTCGATCTTGCCGCTACAGAGCCAGATAATTCAATCAATTCACATTTGAAACTTCATCCGTGTTATTCGAAAAATTTTTCAACCACACCGGCCTAACGTCCGAATCACACAAAAAGCCGACCGCCTCGCCAGTCGAGCCGCCGTTATCGGGCGACTAGGCCGGCGAGCATCTTACTTAGAACGAGTAAGTCACCACAACGGAATAAAAATCGCGGTCACGAATTGGGTTGGAATTGGTGCAATAACGCGCACCCTGGCCCGCGCGCCCCAGTGCTGCCACACCATTAATTTGCGCGGCAAGGGCCGTTTGACCTGGGTTGGTAATCTGATCGGTGCCGCAGAATGTACGACCACCGAAGAAATTGGTGTACGACAGGTCAAGCGACAATTTTTTCTGCCAATCAAAGTTAGTACCCAACGACACCGATTTCACGCCCTCGGTGAACGTTTGCGAAACGCCTTTTACGTCGTGGTTAAAGGCGATACGTGGTGCCACGTTTGCGTTGAAAACCAGGTTTGGATATTCGGCACGCGTAACCAAGCGGTAGCCCCACGAATTTTCTGTGACAAAGCCTTCGGTCTGCACGGAACCCGCCTGACCCGCGACGGCTCCTTCTTGCGTAGCCGGTAGGGTAACGCCTGGGCCGTTGAATTTTAGATTGCTGTTCAGACCGCCGTACTTGGTAAAGCCAACTTCGCCCACGAACACGAACTGATCTGCGCCCAAAATATTAGGAATACCTTTGGTCGCCGTCATTTGCGCTTGCGTCATCTTTACGCGCTCCCAGCCTTGTAGCCGCGTACCGTTAGGCACCAAGCCAGCAGCTGAAACTCCAAACGGACGGCCTGCCGCAGCGTCAACAGTACCGGGAATGGTACGGAAACCAGTCAGCAAGTTGGGCGCGCCCAGTGCGGCTAACAATACTTCTGGTGCTGCGATTGCCAATGGCTGATTAGGGCGATACGAAACTTCGCCCTGCAACGCAGTACCAATCGGGCCTTGGGTGTTAAACGAAAAGCCCAGCAAACGAATGTTTTCAGGATATTCGGTGTAGTAGTTTGCTGTGCCGGTTTGGCCAACTAGCGCGCCGAGCGGCGTGCCCGTAAGCCCAGACGTTACTGTGCCCTTTGTCCCTGACAAAAACGGGATACGGCTGTGATAATTCAAATAATAAAAACCGAATTCTGTATTGTTAAGCTCACTCGCCAAATAGCGAAAAGCCGCACCATATTGGCCGTGATCGCTTGGATCTCTGTCTGCGGCACGTGGCGCCCAGATAGCTGCTGCCGGATCAAACACGCCCAGCAGAGCTTGAGCAACCGGCCCCGCGCCTGGTGTAGTAGGTGGCACCGGATTGGTGGGCTTTCTACCCGTCAAATCATTACGACGACCAAAACTCAAAAACACCTGATTCGAATCATCAGACGCGAAATCGTTATTGCTCCAGTACGAGCCGCGTGGATCAAGCTTGGTGCGGTCATGATTGAATTGCACAAATGCTTCAACGCTGGCGGCTTTAGTAATCTCAAGCGAGGCGAGCAAGCTTGAAGTGGGCAAAAATGCTTCTTTTAATTCCGAGCCCGGCGTCCGCAGCTTTACCAAATCAACCGAGTTAATCGAGTTGATGCTGTTTGGAATAAATGTAGATTCACCCCATGAAATAACTTGATTACCCGCACGAAAGCGGAGCTTGGTGCCGCCAAGATCGAAACTCTTGGTCACGAAGGTATCGAGCATGCGACCATCTTCACCCGAGCGGGTCTTGCCAATGGGCCCAAGAAAATCTTTGTTGCGATTGGCGAAATCAATAAAGTACGTGCCGCGCGCAAAAAAGCCCCAGCCTTCATATTTCAAATCAAGATCACTTGTCGCTTTCACCACATTGGCAAACGGGCTGCCTTTTTTATAATTGCGATTGCCATCGTCTTCATTCACAGACCGCGCTGAACCACCGTTGGCAATACCAATCAAGCTGTTTATCGGTGCCTGCGCGCGAATCGACAGGCCATACGAAAGCGTGGTGTCGAAACTACCGCTCACGCCGCTGTCGTAGGTGAATTGAATCGCATTGGCGGAGCCCGCGAAACTCAACGCAATTGCAGAAACTACGGCGGAGGCTACTGCGGCTGCGGACACTTTCACCGCTGGTAAAAAAGCGCGATGACGTTGCGTATTGGTACTCATTGGGTGTTCTCCTCGGAAAGTGTTTGTCTGGACTGCTATTTTTTATAACGTAAAAACAAATTCATAAATGCAAGTTGCGCCAACCTACATTCATTTCTGGACTAAATGCTGACAATTTCCCGCAGTCTGCTCAGATCGTTGTTTACGTCTCTGGGGAGAACTTTACAGGAAAATTATCAGCAGGTAATCGCTTTTCAACTGCTGCATTGCAGCAATACAACACTCGAGAAATGAACATAAAGTCAGTAACTTGGCGTTGATCGCTTTTGCGCTCGCTTACATGGCTTCAAATAGCCCTGCCGCACCCATGCCGGTGCCGATGCACATCGTCACCATGCCCCACTTTTGTTTGGTGCGGCGCATGCCATGAACCAGCGTCGCGGCGCGGATCGCGCCGGTCGCGCCGAGTGGATGACCGAGCGCAATTGCACCGCCCAGCGGATTGATTTTTGACGCATCCAATCCCAAATCTTTTATGACGGCAAGTGATTGCGCCGCGAAGGCTTCGTTAAGCTCGATCCAATCCAAATCCTGATGATTGATGCCCGCCTGTTTCAAGACTTTCGGAATCGCCTTGATCGGACCGATGCCCATAATTTCGGCAGGCACACCGGCTACTGCAAACGAAACGAAACGCGCCAGTGGTTGCATATTGTATTTTTTCAACGCTTTCTCGCTCATCAGAATCAGCGCACCGGCGCCGTCAGACATTTGCGATGAGTTACCGGCGGTTACACTGCCTTTAGCTGCGAACACCGCGCGCAATTTTGCAAGCGATTCAACTGTTGAGTCAGGACGCGGCCCCTCATCGGTATCAGCCATTTTTTTGCGATGCTTGATTTGTCCACTAGCCAGATCCGGCGATGCGGTATCAATTTCATACGGCACAATTTCGGCTCTGAAATGACCATTGGCAATCGCACCAGCCGCCTTTGCGTGTGATGCAGCCGCGAACGCGTCCTGCTCTTCGCGCGATACCTTCCATTGCTGCGCCACTTTCTCGGCCGTGATGCCCATGCCATAAGCAATCGCGACATGTTCGTTGTTCGCAAACACGCTGGCACCCAATGCCACCTTATTACCCATCATAGGCACCATCGACATCGATTCAGTGCCTGCCGCGATCATCACATCATCATCGCCTGCACGAATCCGATCTGCGGCCATGCTGATCGCCTGCACGCCGGATGAGCAAAAACGATTGATGGTCACACCTGGCACCGAATCAGGCAGTCCTGCCAACAGCACGCCGATCCGCGCCACGTTCATGCCCTGCTCGCCTTCCGGCATCGCGCAGCCGACCACCACGTCGCCAATGTCAGTCGGGTCAAGCCCCGGCACCTGCGCAATCGCACCGCGCAATACATGCGCGAGCATGTCATCCGGACGAACGCTTTTGAACATGCCGCGTGGCGCTTTGCCGACCGGTGTGCGCACGGCGGCAACAATGTATACGTCTTGAAGTTGTTTCATTTTGATTCTCCAGTGAATATAAGTTTGGCGAAAGATGCGGCGCGGAATTAATTCCGCAGCGGCTTTCCATTCTTCAACATGAACGCGATCCGGTCTTGCGTTTTCGGCATCTTGGCCAATTCGCAAAAGTGATGGCGCTCCAAATCCAGCATCCATTTTTCATCCACCATCGAGCCTGGCGTCACTTCGCCGCCGCACAAACAGGCCGCGATGCGGGTGCCGATTTCGTAATCGTGTTCCGAAATGAAACCGCCCTCTTTCATATTCACCAAAATCATTTTTAGCGTGGCAATACCGGTATCGCCCGCGACCGGAAATTGCGTTGGCGCTAGTGGTGGACGATAAACTGAGGCGGCCATTGCCCGCACATTTTCCAGCGCCACCAATAACAATTCGTTGCTGTTCAAAATAATCACATCGCGCCAGCGCAGATAACCCATTTCTTTCGCACCCAACGCCGATTTCGATACTTCGCCCATCGCCACTTGCTTAAACATTTTAGTGATCTCAGGCAACAAATCACCGCCGTGTGCGTTGAGTGCCGCGCGCAATGCGATTTCTTTCAAACCACCACCCGCAGGCAACAAGCCCACACCCGCTTCCACCAAGCCGATATAGCTTTCGAGCGAGGCAATCACGCGATCTGAATGCATCACAAATTCGCAGCCACCACCGAGCGCCAAACCATCCACCGCAGACACCACCGGCACCAGGCTGTACTTGATGCGCTGCGACGTTTGCTGGAATACGTTCACCATCGCTTCAAATTCATCAAAGCGGCCTTGCTGCAATGATTCCAACGCCTTCACCAAATTCGCGCCCGCTGCGTACGGCGGCTCTGTTTGCCAAATGACAAGACCCTTGTAATTCGCTTCAGCCTCGTCGATGGCTTTGTTCAGGCCTTCAAGCACATCGCTGCCGATGGAATGCATCTTGGATTTAAACGAGACGATGGCGACATCATCAAAACCTTTTGCCGTCCACATACGAACTGCGTCAGTTTCGAAAATCGTCGTACCTTTGTCGGATTTTTCACCGAGCATCAACTCCGGGAAAAACTGGCGTTGATAAACGGGCAAGGTTGAACGCGGCACCATTTTTCCGCTTGCTGCAGAATACGAACCTTCCTGCGAATGCACGCCCGCGCGACCATCCGTGACCCACGCAGGCAACGGTACATTCGCCATAGTTTTCCCAGCGGCGATGTCTTCTGAAATCCACTTCGCCACCTGCGCCCAACCTGCGGCCTGCCACAATTCAAACGGGCCCATTTTCCAGCCGAATCCCCAGCGAATCGCGAAATCGATATCGCGCGCACTGTGGGCGATGTCGCCTAACTGAATCGCGCAATAGTGAAACAAATCGCGGAAGATCGACCACAAAAATTGTGCTTGCGGATGCGTACTGGCGCGCAGTGCGGCGAATTGTTCCGCCGGATTCTTTACTTTCAAAATCGCCGCGACTTCATCGGCCATTTTGCCGTCCGAGATTTTGTAATCCTGCGCGGCCAAATCAAGAACCATGATGTCCTTGCCTTTTTTGGTGAACACGCCGGCCTTGGTTTTTTGACCCAGCGCGCCTTTGGCGATCAGCGCCGTCAACCACGCGGGGCTTTGATAAAACTTGTGCCACGGATCGTTCGGCAGGGTATCCGACAATGTTTTGATCGTCAGCGACATCGTATCAAGTCCCACCACATCCGCCGTGCGGAAAGTCGCACTTTTCGCGCGACCAATCGCGGGGCCGGTGAGCGCATCAGCCACATCGAACGGCAATTTGAATTGTCCCGTGTGATACATGGTGGATGCCATCGAAAATACACCGATGCGATTGGCGACAAAATTAGGCGTGTCCTTCGCACGAACCACGCCCTTGCCGACGGTGGTGACGAGGAAAGTTTCGAGCTGATCGATGATGGATGGCTCGGTTAACGCCGTCGGAATTAACTCCACCAATTTCATGTAACGCGGCGGATTAAAAAAGTGAATGCCGCAGAAGCGATGACGCAATGCTTCAGGGAATACTTTCGATAGCTCAGTAATGCTCAGGCCGGATGTATTCGAGGCGAAAATTGTATTCGCACCGAGGAACGGAGCCACCTTTTCATATAGCGATTTTTTCCAATCCATCTTTTCCGAAATCGCCTCAATCACCAGATCGCAATCGCGCAGCCATTCCAGATTTTCATCGTAGTTGGCCGGTGTGATCAATGACACGCGCGCTTTCGAGGCCAGCGGATCAGGCGACAATTTTGTCAAACCATCGAGCGCCTTTAAAACGATGCCGTTCTTCGGTCCCTCTTTCGCGGCGAGGTCAAACAAAATCGCTTTCACATTCGCGTTGGTGAGATGCGCTGCGATCTGCGCACCCATCACGCCTGCACCAAGAACGGCGACTTTTTTGATGTGGAAATTTTTCATACTTCACTCCTGGTTAGCGGAAATCTATTAAACAAATGTCTAGCACTGGCGCGGTGTTCCGAGCATTTTAGGCCCGAAGTGCGCTCTGATATTAAGGTTTACGTCAAGGGTTACGTCAGCAAGGCCCTCGGCTTATGGTTTTCATC
>JANMQR010000251.1:0-5176 GCA_031370625.1 Burkholderiales bacterium
ACCATCGGCAGCAACAATGCGCGTTTGGCTCCACGCTCTTTCGCCAATTCCATGCCACGTTCAACGGCGGATTTGTGCCCTGCGATCACGATCTGCCCAGGCGAATTTAAATTCACCGCTTCCAGCACTTCACCGGCTGCAGCATCCACACAAATTGCGTTGATCGCATCGACTTCCAGACCTAGAATGGCTGCGATACCGCCCGTGCCTTCGGGCACTGCATCCTGCATCGACTGCGCACGAAAGCGCACCAGCGGCACGGCATCCGCGAACGACAGCGCGCCTGCGGCCACCAGCGCCGTGTATTCGCCCAAGCTGTGGCCCGCGTACACATCAGCCTCGGCACCGCCCGCTTCGCGCCATGCGCGAAATGTGGCAACACCTGCCACCAGCATGATGGGCTGCGTATTTACAGTCTGCGCGAGCAACTCTGTCGGGCCGTCCGCGACCATCTTCCACAAATCAATGCCGAGTATGCGTGACGCTTCTTCAAACGTGGCTTTAACAATTGGCATGGTGTCGAAGCCCGCCATCATGCCAATGGATTGCGATCCTTGCCCGGCAAACGTGAGTGCAAATTTTTTCATGTTGGTATTGGTAATTACTCGCGCTACCAGGTCAGCAGCGCGGCACCCCAGGCAAAGCCGCCACCCAGTGCGGCGAGCAATACCGTGTCACCACTCTTGATCTTGCCCTCGCGTACTGAGGTGTCCAGCGCTAACGGCACAGAAGCCGCCGAGGTATTGCCATGCCGATCAACAGTTAACACCACTTTATCATCCGGCAATGCGAGCTTTTTAGCGGCATGCATGATGATGCGCCGATTGGCTTGATGACACACGAACCAATCAATATCACTTGGTTTCATGTTATTGGCATTCAGCGCTTCCCACGCCACATCTTCAAACGCCTTCACCGCAAATTTATAAACGCCTGCGCCATCCATTTTCAAAAACGGATCGCCGCGCACTTTCCCATTCTCCACTGTGCCGGGCGTACATAACATTCCGCGATAACTGCCATCGGCGTGGAGGTGCGTGGAGAGGATGCCGGGCGTGCCTGACGCCTTCAGAACAACAGCGCCTGCACCATCACCAAACAAAACGCAGGTGCCGCGATCGGTAAAATCCATGATGCGCGAAAACACTTCAGCACCAACGACAAGCGCGCATTTTGATGTGCCGGTTTTGATAAATTTTTCGGCGGTCGCCAGCGCGTAAACAAATCCTGCGCACACGGCTTGGATATCAAATGCAATGCATTGTTTGACGCCGAGTTTATCTTGCAGAATACACGCCGTTGCCGGGAAAATCATATCTGGCGTGGACGTCGCCACAATGATGAGATCAATTTCAGACGCCGTGACTTGCGCTGCCAACATCGCGTGCTGCGATGCTATAAACGCCAGATCACTCGCGCTTTCGTGTGGAGCCGCGTAATGACGTTCGCGAATGCCAGTGCGCGACACGATCCATTCGTCATTCGTTTCTACGATTTTGGCGAGATCATCATTGGTCACCACTTTTTCAGGCAAATAGCTTCCTGTGCCGACGATTCGGGCAAACGTCGTCATGCCGCTTCCTCAATCTTTGTCGCCGGTTTTGCATCCTGTGGTGATAACAATCCCTGTGAATGAAGTAGTTCAACTTCCTTCGTGATAAGTGCGAGCAAATCATGCTCGACTTCGGATGCCGCGCGCTCTAGCGCTTTAGAAAACGAGTAGGCATCTGCCGAGCCGTGACTTTTCACCACCACGCCGCGCAGCCCCAGCAACGCCGCACCGTTGTAGCGGCGGTGATCGACGCGCTTGCGAAATCCGTTAATCACCGCGTATGAAGCCAGCGCGGCGATCTTGCGAAAAATATTTTTGGTGTATTCCTCCTTCAAGAAATCACCCATCATCTTGGCGATGCCCTCTGAGGTTTTAAGCATCACGTTGCCGACAAAGCCATCGCACACAACCACATCCGTTGTGCCTTTAAAAATATCAGTGCCTTCGACGTTACCGTAAAAATTAAGGTGACTTGCCTTCAGCAATTCGCCTGCCGCCTTTACTTTTTCGTTGCCTTTAATATCTTCTGAGCCGATGTTGAGCAACCCCACCGAGGGATTGGCATTGTTATCAACGGCGGTGGCGAGCATCGCGCCCATGATGGCGAATTGCAGCAAATGTTCCGGCGTACATTCTGCATTTGCACCGAGGTCAAGCGCATACGCTACGCCTTTGCGGGTCGGCAGTGCGGCACATATGGCGGGGCGATCAATGCCCGGCAAGGTCTTCAGCACAAATTTCGCCGTACCCATCAAGGCACCGGTATTGCCGGCGGATACACATGCGTCAGCCTCGCCCGACTTAACAAGATCGATTGCGATTCGCATGGAGGAATGTTTTTTGTTGCGGATAGCGGAGCGGATGTCTTCATCCATGCCGACCACATCAGGTGCTTCAACAATTTTCACGCGACCGCTTTTCAGCAGCGCTTGAGCTTCAGAACCCAATTTCGCAAGTTGCACTTCAATCGCGCTGGTTCTGCCGACCAGCAAAGCTCGGCAGCTTGCCGCCTCGCCGAGGAATAGCACCGCAGCTGGAATTGTCACTGACGGGCCGTGATCGCCACCCATCGCGTCAATCGCGATTTTAATCTGCATTTTCTGGGAGCCGCTTCTCAAGAAAGCGTGGTTTCTGAAGCACGCACGACAGGGCAGCTATTTTATAAACCAATAACATCGAGGCCAAGAATATTAGCGGCGCGCTTTGGAGCGTGCCACCATCCGCTGTCGCCGACCGTGCTGAATGCTTTGTGGCGACTGGCGGAGCCCGCAAAACTTATTCGTCAGCTTTGGTTTTGATAACTTTTTTGCCGCGATAGTAACCGGTAGGCGACACATGATGGCGCAAGTGCGCTTCACCTGTGGTTGGCTCTACGGCGAGCGCTGGGCCCACCAGGAAATCGTGCGAGCGGTGCATGCCACGCTTGGAAGGGGATTTTTTGTTTTGCTGGACTGCCATGATGTTTCTCCTGAATACTCAAACCAAAATTTAAAAATGTACGGCGTATTTACTATTCTTGTTTCTGTTTACTGTTTTTGTTTGCTACTGGCCACGCTGTTTTTCAGCACCGCCAACTTCGAAAATGGTGAAACTTTTTTTTCTGCTAACGCGGGGGCATTAATGACACTAATTTCAGCAACTCGTTTAGCTTTACTGCTTGGCGCTTTTTTAGCCGCTTTTTTTACCTCAGCTTGTTTTTCTACTGCAATCGCCCAAAGCGGCAAATCAAGCAAGATTTCTTCTTCAATCAGCTCCTGGAGTTCAATCTCTTGCCCCAAGGCTACATAGTCTTCGTCAGGCAATTCTTCTTCAAGCGGCGGCAGCTGCGATTCTTCATCAACCAACACCAAACTGCTCTTGATGGAAAGATCGTAATGTTGTGGCTCCAATGACTCCGGGTCGGCCACCAAAAACCAACCCGAAATTATACACTTAAGCCGCCTGATTCGTCTACCGGATGGATCCGCCACTTCGCTGCCTGCCACCGTATAGCGAATTTCACCTTCTTTGCCGGCCAGGAAAGGCTTGAGCCTGGGCAACCGGATCGGCTCAAAATCGCCTGAAATGGTTTGCTGTTGCCGGGTGAATCGTTCGAGATTGAGTTTGGAAGACATGCCAATATGATGCACGGGGGCAACAGATAACAACGAAATATGAATTAACTAAAGAGCCTCTTATAATAGCGTTTAACCCGTAAAAAGTCAAAAAAGCCATTGATTTTGAAGATAAAAATAATTCTTGCCTCAACTTCCCGCTACCGCGCAGACTTGCTTAAGCGGCTACAAATCCCGTTCGACGCGGCAAAACCGGCCATTGACGAGTCGCCCCATTCAGGCGAAAGCCCCGCCGAAACCGCCCTCAGACTGGCGATCGCCAAAGCACTTGTTGTGGCAGACGCGCCACATCAAGCCGCCGGCACCCTAGTCATCGGTTCAGATCAGGTGGCCGATCTCAACGGCACGCAACTGGGCAAACCGGGCACGCGAGAAAACGCAATCGTGCAACTACAAGCCATGCGCGGACAAACCGTTATTTTTCATACGGCAGTCGCCTTGGTACACGCTGGCACACGGCGCATACGTTCGCGCGTCGTGCCCACAGAAGTCACTTTTCGCAACTATTCTGATCGCGAAATTGAAAACTATCTTGATCGCGAAGACGCACTCGATTGTGCAGGCAGCGCAAAATCAGAAGGCTTGGGTGCCGCACTTATTTCGCGCATGACCAGTGATGATCCCACCGCACTCATCGGCTTACCTTTGCTGGCACTCGTGGATATGTTGGCAGAAGAAAACGTTCGAGTTTTAGCATGACCACACCAAGCAAATTCGGCAAGCTTTATCTCATTCCCACTAATTTAGCCGATCCGTTTATACCGACTTCAATTCTGCCAAATAACGTCATTTCCACTGCACTCACGCTCAATCATTACATCGCCGAAAACGCGAGAACAGCACGTGCTTTTCTGAAGGCAATCGGCATTTCGCGGCCACTGCAAGAGATATCAATCGTCGAATTGGACAAGCATCTCAATCAAGCAGAAAACGATTCGGCACACACGCTGCTCGCACCGCTGCTTGGCGGTCTCGATGTTGGTTTGGTTTCCGAGGCAGGCGCGCCAGCCGTGGCTGATCCGGGTGCAGTAGTTGTAGCTGCCGCACACGAGGCCGGGATTCAAGTCGTGCCCTTGGTTGGGCCGTCTTCGATTTTATTGGGGCTGATGGCGTCAGGCTTAAACGGTCAAAAATTCGCATTCCACGGCTATCTTCCCCAAGAAAAAACAGCCCGCACAAAATCCATCACAGAACTCGAACGCGAATCAAAACAAAAAAACATGACGCAGATGTTTATCGAAACGCCCTACCGAAACACACCGCTTCTCACGGACTTAATCACCACGTTAAACCCCGGTACGCGGCTATGTGTCGCCACAGATTTGACGGGGGACCGCGAAAGCGTGCGAACCATGCCCGTGGCGAAATGGCGATTGGGCCAGCAGGAAATTGAAAAAGTGCCGACGCTGTTTTTGTTTTTGGCTTGATTCGTTGCACGTCGGAACAAGCTGTGCTTTTTAAAGTTGAAATTATGAAACCCCAATTGATACGGGGCTCTCCGAACAGAAAT
>JANMQR010000286.1:0-8130 GCA_031370625.1 Burkholderiales bacterium
GAATGTCGCATCGAAAGCAAAAATCACATTATTGACATGTTTGCTTTCGCCGATCAGCTATTCATCGGTTACCATTCTCTCATTGAAAAAACTGCAACTTAAGAATCGGGCACAAAAATGTTAACGCAAGCGAAGCAGCCGAAATACGTGATCAGCGGTGGTGAACCGGTCAGCGGACGCATCAAGGGGTTGGGTGCCAAAAATTTCGCAACCAAAGCGATGGTCGCCGCGCTCTTGGCCGAGGGCCAAACCAAATTGCTCAACACGCCACGGATTGGCGATGTTGAAATCACCTGCGAAATGCTGGCCGCATCAGGTGCCAAGCTGACCTGGAGCGGCGACTCAGACATCACCATTGATGCAACCAAGCTCGCCTCGGCAAAGGTGCCGATTCCGGATAGTGGTTCCAATCGTATTCCAATATTGCTGTTGGGCGTGCTGCTGCATCGCTTGGGCGAAGCGCATGTGCCGGTGGTTTCCGGTTGTAATATCGGCGCGCGGCCGGTCGATTTTCATCTGGATGCGGCAAAAATGTTTGGCGCGGAAATTACCGTGAGCGAAGATGGCTATCGCGCCACGCGTCGCGGGCCACTCAAGGCCTGCCATTACAAACTACCCTACCCGAGCGTGGGCGCGACCGAGAGCTGTTTATTTTTGGGGGTGCTTGCCGAGGGCACCAGCATTATTGAAAACGTCGCCACGGAGCCTGAAATCATTGCGCTGATTACAATGCTCAACACAATGGGCGCGCGCGTTCAGTTGATGCCGAATCGTGAGCTAATCATTGAAGGCGTCGATAAACTTTATGGCACCACTTTTGAAGTGCTCGGTGATCGTATCGAAGCCGCTTCATGGGCGGCACTGGCGGCGGCAACGGACGGTGAAATTATTGTCGATGGGATTGATCCTTCAACGCTGATTAATTTTTTCGGCCCGTTCAATAGTGTCGGCGGTGGTGTGTCGATTGAAGGTGCTAAATCAATCAAATTTTTCCGCCGTCACAAGCTAAAAAGTACCGTGCTCGAGACCGATGTATTTCCGGGCTTTGCGACCGATTGGCAGCAGCCGTTTGCAGTGATGTTGACGCAGGCCACTGGCACCTCAATCATTCATGAAACCGTCTACGAGCGCCGTTTTGATTATTTGAACGCGCTGTCCGCGCTCGGCGCCAAAACGCAAATTGAAACGCATTGTTTGGGCTCGGTCGCGTGTCGATTCCGGGGTCGCGATTTCCCGCATAGCGCGATTATTCAAGGACCGACGCCGCTGCACTCGGATGGCTTGACATTAAACGTGCCCGATCTTCGTGCAGGCTTGGCCTATGTGATGGCGGCCGCGCTGGCGTCTGGTGAAACGTCGATTACTTCAATAAACCGGATTGAACGAGGTTATGGCGATTTGATTGAGCGAACAAAGGGTTTGTCGCTATCGCTTTCACGAGTAGATTAAACATTATTTTCCGTTCGCCGAGCGCTGAATGAAACTCATGATGCGTTCGGTGTAAAGATAGTCCGGGCAACTAAAACCAGCCATCGCGTCGCGCACATATTGCTGCGTTTTAAGCGTGCCCATGAGCAATGGATTAGCGCTAAATTGCGCCGATAAAATCGTGAACTCAGCTGACGAAATTTCATCGTCTAGCAATGCTGAAATGCCCATATTATCTTCTTCCCCTTCGACTGCTGGTTTATTAATTGCTGGCGTATTGCCAGGATTATTCTGATCCGAACTCATTCCAGCCTCACCCGAATAGTTGAATCAAGCATTGAATTTATATCGGTTGCCACGCTTTCGCGTGCGCGGAAAATAAGTGAACGGACGGTGTTAAGCGGCACCCCTAATTTTTCCGAAATTTCAACGTAACTTAACCCTTCCATCTCGCGCAACAACAATGCTTCACGCATTTGCGCGGGCAGATCATCAACTGCCACCTGAATGCGCGCCAGCAGCTGCTGCGTCGCCACTTCGTCTTCGGGGCTGCTTGCCGTGCGTTCAGTCGATGACGCTGTTGCCAAGGTATCGGACGAGCCAAATTCTTCGGTCAACGCATCTAAGGAAACTGCATTGTCCGCACGACCGTGGCCATCGCGATGATATGAGGTTGCCGTGTTTCTTGCGATCGCGTACAGCCATGTCGAGAACGCACTTTCAAATCTGAAATTCGGCAAGCCGCGATAAGCGCGTAAAAAGGTTTCCTGCGTCAGTTCTTCAGCAACGCTGTCGTTTCGCACCATCGCGTTGATCGTGGCGGCAATGCGGCGCTGATATTTGACGACTAGAATTTCAAAGGCACGCAAGTCTCCGTCGACAAAGCGACGAATTAATAAATCATCAACTTTTGCCTGCTCGGACGATGCAACAGTGCGTGCTTTTTTCTCGTCGACACCAGCACCCTGCGGCATTTCAACATTTCGCGTTTTCATTACCCTTGATCTTACAGGCGAGCACGGTTGAAGTGCAAACAAATTGGCTATTGCTAAAGGTGCATCTGAAATGATGGTGTCGAGCGATTTCAAAATAAACGGCCTTGGATTATGACTTTTTTAGTTCAACCCAAGCAGTACACCAGGCTTCAGGCGCGATTCCATCGTCGCCAGCCATCAGCTTGCAGCCGCCATTGTCTTTCGCGGTTTTACCGGGCACAAAGTGCATGCAGTTTGAGCATTTTTGCGTGCCTTTTGGTTTGTCTTGATAGGCCAAAGCCGCACGCAAGGGACTTGGCGCCGCCATCGTGGCATTGGAAATCGACAACAGTGGGATGCTGACCAAACCAAGTGAAATAGTCTTTAGCGCGGTGCGGCGGGCATTGATTTTTGGATCGTTCATTGGGTATCTCCTCAGATAAAAATGAAATGCAGCAAAGTTAAAGCTGACCATCAGACGGTTGCTTATTATAAAAGTTGCAGACGCATAATACGCGAAACCCGATTCGTCCACGTCTTGGCCGCGACCACGACCCGTGCTGAACTCGGCAGGCATGGTGGTAGCATATTGGTATTATTTCGATCCGCCACACCCTGCCTTGGTGCATAACACCGATTGTAAAATCCTAGCATTGGCAAGTGTTGCCAAGCATTTTTGCTCCAGCCTCGAATCGGGGCCTCCAACGAAATGCGGCGCTGGTGTTGCCTCCGTACTGCCGCTATGCATTCGACTAAAATAGCGATCCCGCTACAAAGTGACCCAACCAGATGCTGGCTTGCTGAATATCCAGAATCTATCCAGAATCGCCATCCCGCCCACAAGAAAGCCGCCACGCGCCACACACATGTCCTTAACCGATACTATTTTGGTGCTGATTTTGTTGATTGCCTGCAACGCATTTCTGGCGTTGGCGGAGCTATCGATTGCGAGCGCCAAGCGGATAAAACTGATGCAGCTGCGCGACGCGGGCGAAGCGCGCGCCAGCGTGGTTTTGCATCTAAAAGACAATCCCAACAGCTTTCTGGGCATCGTACAGATCGGCTTGAACGTCGTGGCCATTTTGGCCGGCGTCTTCGGCGAGGCCGCATTTAACGCGCGCATTTCGTCTGCTCTGGCGTCATGGGGAATGGCAGACACCTGGCTGCGCGATTCGCTTTCGTTCACCGTCGCAGTCGGTGCCATTACGGGAATTTTTTTACTGTTCGGCGATTTGCTGCCCAAGCGCATTGCCATTCATTCTCCAGAACGCATCGCCTGTGCGCTGGCACCCGTATTGCGCGCGCTGCAAAAACCATTTACGCCAGTGCTGTGGTTGTTTGGAAAATTAGTTGATGCAATTCTTGCTTTTTTCAACATTCGATCTCACGGCGAGGCCGCCGTCACGACCGACGACGTCTACGCCATGGTGGCCGCAGGTGCCGAGGCCGGCGCGGTGGACCGCGATGCCCATCATTTGATTCAAAACGTTTTGAGCCTTAATGAAAAAGCCATCACCAGCGCGATGACACCGCGACAAAACATTGTCTCAATCGATGTCGACGATGACGAAGAAACGATCAAGACCGTGCTCGCAGAAGAACCCAAGGCACGGTTCGTCGTGACCGGTGGCGATATTGATCATCCAATTGGCTACATTGATGCTGCCGATTTGCTCGCCAAGGCGATCAACAACCAATCGTTGCGCTTGCATCGCGATACGCTGAAAGCGTGGGGCATGAAGCCGATTTTAATGCTGCCCGATTCCATTACCGTGCTGGATGGGCTTGACCAATTTCGCAACGCCGGTGAGGACATTGCACTCGTCGCCAACGAATATGGTGTGATCGTTGGCCTGCTCACGATGAACGATGTGATGGCTGCGATCATGGGTCGGATAGTGGAGGAAGTCGCGCGCGAGAAGAGCATCGTGAAAATGACTGACCGCGAAAACGCCTGGCTGATTGACGGCATGGCCGATATTGGCGACGTCAAAGAATTATTCGACTGGCAGAGTTTGCCGATGGAAGAGAACTACCAAACCGTGAGCGGATTTTTGATGTCGCTACTCAAAAAATGGCCCCGCAAAGCCGACAGCGTGATCTGGCAAAACGTGAAATTTGTGGTGGTTGATACCGAGGGTTCGCGGATCGATCAGGTGATGGCAACGATTGAAGCGCCCGTGAGCACCAAGGCAGCGTAGCAGCATCTATTTCGCCTTGCCAACCTCCAACGCGCCCTTCGGCAGCGCTTTAAACGATGGCACCAGCTGAAACAAAAACGCCGTCAACGCGGACGTGCGCCGCCACACTATCGCGATGCGGCGATGGGGCTGGGGATCAGCGAACGGAATCAGCACCACGTTTGCTGTAGCAGGCGCAGGTGGGCGCACCGCAAGCGCGGGCAGCAGCGTCATGCCCACATTTGCGCTCACCATGTGGCGCAGTGTTTCCAAGCTCGTCGCACGAAAACCGGTGCGCTCGGCCGCACCAGCAAGCTGGCACACTTCCAGGGCTTGGTCGCGCAGGCAATGGCCATCGTCGAGCAATAGCAATCGCTCCTCGGCCAAATCAGACAGCTTCACTTTTTTCTGTTTCGCCATCGCATGTGCGGCAGGCACAGCGAGCACGAACGGCTCTTCAAACAAAAATTCGCTGTGCAAAGTATCGTCGTGAATCGGTAGCGCCAATATGCCGGCGTCGAGCTCACCATCGTGCAATTTTTTTAGAATGGTTTCGGTTTTTTCTTCGAACAACATTAATTCCAGCTTCGGAAATTTAGCCACAATTTGCGGCACTACATGCGGCAATAAATATGGCCCTAGCGTGGGGAAAATACCGATCTTCACCGCACCCGAAGCCGGGTCTTTCGCACGCCGCGCAATGTTTTTTATTTCATCGGCTTCACGCAGCATCATGCGCGCCCGTGCCACCACCGCCTCGCCCACATCGGTGAGCAACACGTTGCGCGGATTGCGCTCGATTAACGGCACGCCGAGTTCATCCTCAAATTTTTTAATTTGCGTCGAGAGCGTCGGCTGTGACACAAAACTGGCTTCGGCCGCGCGACCAAAATGTTTGAGATCAGCCAACGCCACCAAGTAGCGCAGGTCACGTAAATTCATGGCATCGGTGGCACGACATTGAGCCAATCCATATTTTCGGTTTGCTCGTTCATCATTGCCTTGCCGGTCGGCTTTAAATGCGCCGGAAACCGCTTCGCCATCTTATCGATTTCGTCGGTGAAAATACCATCAACGCCCCATGCCAACAACTGTGCGGCGCGCTCCACATCGTTCACGGTGTAGGTCAGCACACGATAACCATGATCGTGAAAAAAACGAATGGTATCGCCATCGAGCGATTCATGATGGCCGTGAATCGATACGCAACCCAGTGCCTGTAAGGTCGGCAAATGATCTTCGCACGGCGTGGTAACCAAGAGCCCGAGCGGATAGTCACCGGCCACTTTACGCGCGGCCTCAAGCGCTAGTTCACTGAACGAGGAAATCAGCGGCTTGATGTGACGATCCTGCCAACTCTCGACACACATTTCGGCCACTTGTTTTCCCGTCTCAATTTCACGCCCCCAGCAAGGTTTGATTTCAACATTGGCGACATAACCGTGGCCGTGAAGAAATTTTGTCACGGCGGAGAATCGTGGAATCTTGACGCCGGCAAACGCGGCGCTATGCCATGATCCAGCGTCGAGTTTTTCCAGCTCGACAATGTCCATATTAGCCACCGCACCGTGGCCGCTGGTGGTGCGTTCCAATTTCTCGTCGTGCATCAAAATTGCGACGCCCTCTTTCGACAATTTCACGTCGAATTCGAATCCGCAGTAGCCGTGCGCTGCACCGAGTTCTATTGCCGCCAGGGTATTTTCCGGTGCCGCCGTGCCAGCGCCACGATGCGCGAAGAAGGTGGGGAAAGGCCAATTTTCAACCGTGCTTTTTCGAGTGGCGCTCATCATGTGACCCCCTGAAAAATTGAACGTAAAAACCAGATACAAATAATCGAAAATATCGCCGCAAGCAGATCATCAAACATGACACCGAAACCGCCTTTGATGCGGCGATCCGCCACACTGATTGGCCACGGTTTTAATATATCAAACACCCGAAACAGAACAAATGCAACTATCAACCAAATCAGCGTGGCTGGCGTGAACAGCAGCACCAGCAAGAATGCAGCGATTTCATCGACCACAATGCCGCTGTGATCCGAAACGCCCAGCGCGCGACCAGTGATACTCGACGCCCAAATGCCGATGAAAAAAAACAGTGCAGCGGCTATTGCCAGCGCCACATTTCCGCCCTGCCAAGTGAGTAAAGCATAAATTGGGAAAGTTGCGAGTGTGCCGAATGTACCGGGCGCTTTCGGCGCGAGACCAGAGCCGAAGCCGAGGGCAATAAAGTGCGCCGGATGTTTAAACAAAAATTCGCGGTTCGGTTTCATATCGAATTCACAGACGCTGCTGCGAAATGATCGAAGCCGGATTTTTTTGGGCGCACATCCTGCCCGGATTCATCAACTACCTTCACCAGCTGGTTTGCATCAAGCGTTTTCAGTGTGCCAATACGGGTGACCGCAACGCCACATTTTGAACCCGCCAATTCAATCTGCACACGCGCTGAATTGGGCGCCGTAAAACAAAGCTCGTAATCATCACCGCCCGACAACGCGCATTCGTTTATCAACCCCTCACGCAGATCTACCCGCACACTCATCAGCGACGGCGCTAGCGGCAACAGGTCACGCTCGATCATCGCGCTCAATTTTGATCGCTCGCAAATATGACCCAAATCGGCGACGAGCCCATCTGAAATATCGATGGCGGCTGATGCTGCGCCGAGGAGTGTTTGGCCAAGTGTGATGCGCGGCAAGGGACGATGCAGGCGATCTTCCACGCGTGAAAAAATATGCGGCTGCAATTGAATTTTGTTTTGCAGATGCATAAGCGCCAACGCGGCACCACCCAGCGTGCCGGATACCCAAATATCGTCGCCCGCCTTAGCCCCGTCGCGCCGCAACGCGCGCCCGGCCTCAATTTCACCCATGACTGTCAACGTGATCGACAGCGGCCCGCGTGTAGTGTCACCGCCAATTAGCTCAACATCAAATTCATCGGCCAACGCAAAAAATCCGCGCGAAAATGCAGTGAGCCATCTATCGTCAATTGATGGCAAGGTCAACGCCAGCGTGACGTAGCGCGGTGAGGCACCCATTGCGGCGAGGTCGGATAGATTAACGGCGAGCGACTTGTGGCCGAGCTTTTCGGCATCAGCGTGCGGAAAAAAATGCACACCTTCCACCAGCGTGTCGGTGGAAATCGCCAGCTCGCATCCGGTAGAAACTTTGATGAGCGCGCAATCATCGCCGATGCCCAAGGCTGCACGTTTGGTGAGACGGGTGAAGAAGCGGGCGATGAGATTAAATTCAGGAGTCAATCTGGGCCTTGCTCGTGGCAGGTTTTTGGCTGGAGGGGCGCGCCAGTGCTAGTGCGGCAATGCGTAATTGATGTGTCATATTCAAGTATTTACCGAACTACTCCTTCCCCCGGCGACGGGGGAAGGTTGGAATGGGGGCGATGCCAACTTGATTGACGCCGTCTCAAGCGCGGGCGATCCCCCAACCCAACCATCCCCCAATTACAAGGGGGGAGGAGGTGTATCAAACTGCCCCCCCACAAATAATGGAAAAATTTAAGCAACAACACAACACAGCGCAA
>JANMQR010000316.1:0-1934 GCA_031370625.1 Burkholderiales bacterium
TGCGCGCCCCAGCCAACGTTGCCATGGGCAAGTACGCTTTGCGCCTGCGCCAGATACACAAACGGCACGCACACACCACAAAACTTGCCCGACTCTTGTACGACGTCGCGTGCTACGCCCCGGTTAATTGCCGCCAACAACGCTGCGTTCGAGCCGAGATCGCCATTTAACTTCCAATTACCAATCACGAAGCGATTTCGCATACAAACTCAAGGATATTAGCGTTTCAAATCCGAAACCATTCGATTATAGCGTGGCGGCGCTTGCTGGGCAAATCCAATGCCATTTTTTAATGTATTAATCTGCCAATTTGTCAGGATAAAGGGCGGCGGCTTCAGGGAGAAACACAAAAAAATATTGTCGCCTCGCGTTTCAAAAACCTCATGATTAAACCACTAACAAAATACCAAACCCATTGCTGATAGCGCTGTTTCGGCCACTTTTGCCTCGAAACACACGTCGAATCTAGAGTTTTATATAAATTACCCGGCGCGCGTTGATTTATGAAGGCATCTGAAGCTGGCAAAGGTCGAACTTGTGGTGCGCGAAATGATCTCATTTTTTAAGCGTGTTTGTATCTTGTGTGTTTGTAACAACACACGCCGAACTCTCCGGCAAGTAATCGTCCAAGCCTTTTCGAGCATTCAGGATTTGCGGAGTATGATGCGGCTTTTACCGTTATGCCCTTGTCATCAGAAGTGCTCAGTCACCCGTTAACTGTTTGTTATCGTTCAAAACTGGTGCTCAGGCACCGAATAATCACCTTTAAATCACCTTTAAATCTTTGCTCAGAGGAACACATGCTTTCATCAAAACTATTAAAAACGCTTTCAGTTGTTGCTATTGTTGGCATCACGGCCAACGTCAATGCACAGACCACTTCTGCACCGACCGCTCCCGCGACCGCGCCTGTACCCACACCTCTACCTGCTGGAAAAGCTGCACAAATGCCCACCCCGCCCGCACCGGGTTCCACCAACGTGCCAATGCCACCCGTCGGCGGCGCAGGTGCGAGCTCCCCAACACCTCTGCCTGCTGGCACGCCAGCGCCATTTCCTGCGCCGCTCAAAGCAGGCAACGTTGGCGCGGATTTGAAGCCCATGAATGCCGCGAAAACAGGCGTGAAAGCCGATGCGAAAGCTGAAACTTTTCCCGCAACGGTGACCGAACTCATCTCACGCGACCGCACCATTGGCACGGGTGATGCAGTCGCAAGCGGTCAGGCAGTCGCCGTGCAATACACGGGCTGGATTTATGACCCATCAAAACCCGATGGCAAAGGTGCCAAGTTTGATAGTTCACGTGATCGCCCGCCAGCACCGTTCAGCTTTATGTTGGGTGCAGGGCGCGTGATTAAGGGCTGGGATCAAGGCGTTGTCGGAATGAAGCAAAACGGTCAGCGCACATTGATTATTCCACCACAAATGGCTTACGGTGATCGCAATACAGGACCAATTGCACCAAATTCAACGTTGATCTTTGATGTCGAGCTCATTGGCATTCTGAGCCCTGCGGCAAAGGCGGCTCCTGCGGCTGCAGCTACACCAGCACCAGCAACAAAGTAATTAGCATCATCCTATGCAACATCAAACGGGGGCTTCAATGAAGCCCCCGTTTTTATTTGTGCAATCCACTTCTAACGACATCGCATATGCAAAGAACCTTTGGCGCACTCATCATTGGTGATGAAATTTTGTCCGGCAAACGGCAAGACAAACATCTTTCCAAGCTCATCGAAACGCTCGCGCTTTATGGGCTGTCGCTAAGCTACGCGCATTATTTAGGCGACGAGCCCGAGCACATTACGAATGCGCTCAGAAGAACGTTGGACACCGATCACATCGTATTCAGTTTTGGCGGTATAGGTGCCACGCCTGATGACTACACACGTCAATCGGCAGCAGCGGCGTTGGGGGTGGCGCTGCATCGCCATC
>JANMQR010000325.1:0-4435 GCA_031370625.1 Burkholderiales bacterium
AAGAACGCGACATTGGGGAGGTCATTTGGCGCTATGGTGAAGAACGGTTTGCTAAGTCGATTGCAAGGAAGATTGTTGCGGCAAGGAGCGGCGGACGTATTCGGACCACGCGCGAGCTTGCCACGCTCGTGGCAGAAACAGTCCGTACGCGCGAGCCGGGCCAACACCCCGCAACCCGCACGTTTCAAGCTCTACGGATTTTCATCAATCAAGAGCTTGAAGAGATAGAAAAAGTTTTACCGCAAGCAGTGAAATGCTTGCGGACGAAAGGCAGATTGGTCGTGATCAGTTTCCACTCATTGGAAGACCGCATCGTGAAGCGCTTTATGCAAACCGCTTCCAAGGCGGATCGTCTGCCCTCGAATTTCCCGATTCGCGCCAATGAAATCAATGAAGCCACACTCGCGGTCATTGGTCGCCCGATCAAGCCGAGCGATGCCGAGGTGTCAGCAAACCCACGTTCACGCAGCGCGATCATGCGGGTGGCCGAGCGTACAGCGGTGGGTGCGAAATGACGCGGCTAAATTTAATTTTGTTGATCGCACTCGTGGGCTGCGCCTTGTCAGTGGTTACGTCGCAACATCGCGCGCGCAAATTTTTTATGGAGCTGCAAACCGCACAGGATGGCGAGCGCAAGCTCGATCAGGAATGGCGCGAGCTACAGATTGAAAGCCAGACTGTCGGCACTGGCAAACGGATCGAGCAAAAAGCGCAGCGCGATTTGGGCATGATGCAACCTGATCCAAAGAAGACGGTGATTTTGGTGGTTGACTCGAATGTGGCTGGGCCCGCAGCGAGTGCGAAGCCATGAATTTCTCATCACGCAAAATCGCTTCGCCTGAGTTGCGTTTAAAGCTCGAAGCGTGGCGCTCGCGTCTCGTGCTGATCTTTTGCCTGGGCGCGTTCGTGCTGCTGATCGGCCGCTCGTTTTACTTGCAAGGTTTTGATAACGACTTTTTACAGGCCGAGGGCGAAGCGCGTTACGCGCGCGTGGTGGATATGCCGGCGTCGCGCGGCGCAATGATGGATCGCAACGGCAAAGCGCTGGCGATCTCTACTCCCGTCGAATCGATCTGGGCCGCGCCTTCCGCGATGAAGCAACTTGATAACGCGCAAGTCGTAAAGCTCGCGGCATTGCTGGCGATGGACACGAAAACGTTGAGCACACGATTTGCCGATAAGGAGAAAAATTTCGTGTGGATAAAACGTCAAATGTCGCCCGACCAGGCCGCGCGCGTGATGGCGCTAAAAATCCCTGGCGTGTTTCAGCAGCGTGAATTTCGTCGCTTTTATCCAACCGGTGAAACCGCTGCGCATGTGATCGGTTTTACCAGCGTGGAAGATCAAGGCCAAGAGGGAATTGAATTGGCGCAACAGGCTTCACTTGCCGGCTCGCCTGGTCAGCGCCGCGTGATTAAAGATCGCAAGGGTCGCATCGTTGAAGACGTGGAGAACTTGAAAATTCCGCGCGAAGGTAAGCCGCTTAATTTGTCGATTGACGAACGTCTGCAATATATTGCGCACCGCGAATTGAAAGCGGCGGTGGATGCAAATAAAGCCAAAGGCGGGGCGCTCGTCATGCTCGACGCGCGCACTGGTGAAGTGTTGGCGCTGGTTAATCAGCCGGATTTTAATCCCAACAATCGCACCGGCGTACAAACCCAGCAGATGCGCAATCGCAGTGTGACCGATACGTTTGAGCCTGGCTCGACGTTTAAGCCGTTCGCCGTTTCGGCAGCACTTGAAGCAGGCATCGTGAAACCAGAAACCGTGATCGTCACGGGTAACGGACTCACCATTGGCAGCAAAACAATTACCGACACACATCCCGCGCCGCAGATGACGGTGTCGGAAATTATTCAGAAGTCGAGCAACATCGGCACCGCAAAATTAGCACTGCAACTGCCGCCGGAAAAACTTTGGAGCCTCTATAACGAACTCGGTTTCGGGGTTACCCCGAAAACAGGGTTCCCCGGCGAGACCTCAGGACGATTGCGTGCCGCCAGCACCTGGAAACCGATTGAGCAGGCCACGATGGGCTATGGCTATGGCGTGTCGGTCAGCGCGATTCAATTGGCGCGCGCCTACACTGTGTTTACCAATGATGGTGTGTTGTTGCCGGTAACTTTTTTAAAGCGCGATGGCGATGTCATCGGCAGACAAATCATTTCCGCGAAGACCGCACGTGCGATGTCGCGCATGCTCGAAAACGTGACCGAGCTGGCCGCGAAAAAAGGCCAAGTGCAGGGCTATCGTGTTGCGGGCAAAACCGGCACAGCCTACAAGCTGGTCGATGGTCAGTATGACCAGAGCCGTTATCTTGCTTCATTCGTAGGCTACGGCCCGGTCTCCAACCCGCGCTACATTTTAGCGATCACTATTGACGAGCCCTCAGCCGGCAAACATTACGGTTCGGAAGTTTCGGCACCGGTGTTTTCCACAGTGATGACGCAGGCATTGCGCATGGCGGGTGTGCCGCCTGATGCGCCCGCCCGCGAAGTCGCTGCAGCAACGGTCGTGGCCGCAAAAGAGCGTGGTTGATATGAATAAAACATCGACGGACAAAACATCGACGGACAAAATATCAGCCGACATGATTACGCCTGCCGTGATGCCATTCGCAACTGTAAAAGGTCTGCTCGCGGCAATGGATCAATTGCCCGCGCGCATTACCGATGCGACGGCCAACAGCCGCGAAGCACGCCAGGGATTTGTGTTTGTCGCGTACCCCGGCGCGACGCGCGATGGTCGCGACTTTATTTTGGACGCGCTTACGCGCGGTGTGTCAGCGGTGATTTATGACGCTGATAATTTTCAATGGCAGCCGGAGTGGAAAGTGCCGCATATCGCGGTAACGAATCTGAAATCGCATGCAAGCGCCATCGGCGCACATGTGTATGCAAATCCGTCGAATGAAATCTGGATGGTCGGTGTAACCGGCACCAACGGCAAAACTTCGGTATCGCAGTGGGTCGCGCAGGCGATGCAAATTGCCGGGCGTACATCCGCAGTACTGGGCACGATTGGTACGGGTCTGTTTGGTCAATTGAGCCCATCGGATAACACCACGCCCGACGCCATTGTTTTGCAGCGCACCTTGCGCACGCTGGCGGATGCGGGTGCGGCCGCGTGTGCGATGGAAGTATCCAGCCATGGGCTCGATCAGGGCCGCGTGGACGATGTGAAATTTGATGTGGCCGTGTTTACTAATCTCACCCGCGATCATCTTGATTATCACGGCACGATGGAAGCCTATGGTGCGGCGAAAGCAAAACTATTTGCCGCGCGTGGTGTGCAAACAGCGGTCATCAATGTCGATGATGCGTATGGTCGTGAATTGGCGAATCGTGTGGCTGAGCGTGGCATTAAAGTTATTCGTTATGCATGCAATGGCGGCAGCAAGTTTGCGGATTTGGTTGGCACTAATTTATCGGTGTCGGCGAGCGGTTTGTCATTCTCCATTCGTGGTGCACACGGTGCGGCGGAAGTGGAGAGCGGTATTCTCGGCGCGTTTAATATCAGTAATTTACTGGCGGTGATGGGTGTGTTGCTTGCGAGCGGTATGACGCTTACACAAGCCGCGCGGCTCGCCGCTGATTTAACGCCGGTGCCGGGTCGCATGCAGACCGTGCGCGCGACTGATGATAATTTCGGTGACAGCAATAAGCCCTTGGTGGTGGTGGATTACGCGCACACCCCGGATGCGCTGGAGAAAGCGTTATCCACCGTGGCCGCGATTGTGCCGCACAACGGCCGATTGATTTCTGTGTTCGGCTGCGGCGGCAATCGCGACCGCGGCAAGCGTCCGCTAATGGGCGCGATTTCTGCGCAGTATGCGGATGTTACTTTCGTGACCTCTGATAATCCGCGCAACGAAAATCCGCTCGCCATCATTGCGGATATTGAGCCTGCGCTAAAAGGTGCCAGCTATCGCGCAATTGAAGATCGTCACCAGGCGATCTATGAAGCGTTGAACGAAGCACGCGCGGGCGACATTGTGCTGATCGCGGGCAAGGGTCACGAAGATTATCAAATCGTCGGCGAGACCAAACATCATTTCAGCGATGTGGAAGAGGCGCGCGAAGCGTTGGCCCGCTGGACAGGTCGCAAAATGGAAAACTCGGCATGACGATTGCCATGACAGCGCTCGCCGCATCGAACAAGCTGGGTGCGCGGCTCGTCAATGGTGACGCGAATTTTATCGGCGTATCGATTGATAGTCGCACCGTCGCCAAAGATGAATTATTCATCGCCATCAAAGGTGAAAACTTTGATGGACATCAGTATGTGGAAAAAGCTTTTGCACGCGGTGCTGCGGCTGCGTTGGTATCGCGCGAAGTTGCCACTACATTTCCGAATCCACAAATCGTTGTCGGTGACACCATTCTCGCGATGGGACGATTGGCGCAATTTTGGCGCAGCCAATTTGCCATCC
>JANMQR010000033.1:0-21755 GCA_031370625.1 Burkholderiales bacterium
TTTTTATCCCCGGGGGGGCGGGGGGTTTGTTTTTGGGGGCCGTTAACGTCGTTTTGTTGGCCCACCACCCAAAAAACATTTACCCCCTACCACTTTTTTCGGTTCGCGCCCAACCCTCCCCTACGAGGGATGAGGCGGAAAACTGAGACACTAGCATTGGCGGGCATTTACAAGCAAAACTACTCTAAACACCGCTCCCCTGCTAGGGTTAGCTTTATAAAATACAAAAACTATTTCTTCGCCGCTTCCCGCTGCCGGCGCGCCTCAAACAAACACACGCCACTCGCCACCGATACATTCAAACTCTCGACCGAGCCAAACATCGGGATGCTGATAATCTCATCACAACCTTCACGCGTGAGACGGCGCAGGCCTTCGTCTTCCGCACCGAGCACCAACGCGAGCGGACCTTTTAATTCGGCGGCGTAAAGATCTTTGGCGCCATCTTCATCAGCACCAACAATCCAGATATCACGCTCCTTGATTTCGCGCAGCGTGCGGGCGAGATTGGTGACGGTGATGTAAGGCACATTTTCTGCGGCACCAGAGGCTACTTTCATCACCGTTGAAGTGAGGCCGACACTGCGATCTTTTGGCGCAATCACGGCGTGAACACCGGCCGCATCAGCCACGCGCAAGCATGCGCCAAGATTATGCGGATCAGTCACGCCGTCGAGCAGCAATAAAAACGGCGGGCCTTCGATGGTTTCAAGCACATCCTCAACAAACTGCGGCAGCTTGGTTGGCTCGACTAACGCGACCACGCCTTGATGCCGCGCGTGGCCGGTCATGCCGTCCAGTCGCCCAGCATCGACTTGCATCACGCGAATGTTTCGGGCCTTCGCGTTATCGAGCAAATCCTGCATGCGTTTGTCGATACGTTTTGCATCAACGTACATTTCGCGAACGCTGTCAGCGCGGGCTCTGAGGCGCGAGGTGATCGCGTGAAAACCGAAGACGACTTGTGGCTTCATTTCTTTTTGCTTTTTGTTTTATTGCTAACGGCTTTGTTGCCGGCAGTTTTGCTGACAACTTTTTTGTTCAGCAATGCGCCGGTTGACTTTGCTTTTCCCTGCGTCGTTTTTGCTGTCGTCAGCTTGGATTTGGACTTTTTAGTTTGCTTCGATTTGGGCTCGACGACGGGACTAAGCGCTTTTGCGCGAACTTTCACCGCAGTTTTTTCTTTACCGCTTGAAAAGCCCGCGACAGGCGTAGTTGGTGGATTCGCGCTGGTAAAAGTCATGATCGTTTTTTGCTTCGGCGCCGCAGACTCATTTTCAACTTCTTCTTGAGCACCAAATTTTTTCGCTTTTTTTCCGTTGGTTTTTACGGGTGGCACGATGGCCTTCGCAGTCGATTGCGTTGGCCGTACGACGCCTGCTGGTAACGCAGTTTCAGCTTTATCCATTGGCACAAACGCCTTCGGTGCATCCCCTGCCAACGCAAAATCGATCTTGCTGGTTTCGATATCGACGCGCACAACTTTAATATTCACGCGATCCGCGAGCTGATATTTCTTGCGCGTGCGCTCGCCCAGGATCATGTGTTTATCCTGATCGAAATGGAAATAATCTTTGCCCAATTCAGAAATATGCACCAAGCCTTCAACATAAACTTCGTCCAGCGTGACAAAAATACCGAAGTTGGTCACACCGGAAATCGTGCCGACAAATTCATCGCCCACGCGATCTTTCATGTAGAAACACTTCAGCCATGCGTTCACATCGCGGGTGGCTTCGTCCGCTCTACGTTCAGTCGCAGAACATTGCATGCCCAGCTCTTCCCACGATGCTTTCGGATCATAAGTTTCACCGCGCAGCACGGCCTTGATCGCGCGATGGGTGAGCAGATCGGGATAGCGGCGAATCGGGGAGGTGAAGTGCGCATAAGCTTCATACGCGAGCCCAAAATGGCCTTGATTATCGGGGCTGTACACGGCTTGTTTCATCGAACGCAGCATCACCGTTTGCAGCAGCGGCGCATCGGGGCGTGGCTTGATTTTCGCGAGCACATCGGCGTAATCGCTGGGCTTTGGTTTCTTGGCGCCCATTAGCTGCAGGCCAAAATCTTTCAGCATTGCACGCAACGCGACCAGTTTTTCTTCTGACGGGCCTTCGTGAACGCGGAACAACGTGACGTGTTCGTGATCAACCAAGTAATTTGCGGCGCACACGTTCGCCGCCAGCATACATTCCTCGATCAAGCGATGTGCATCATTGCGCGTGGTTTTGATGATGCGCTCGATCTTGCCGCCTTCATCAAAAATCATCATGGTTTCGTTACCCTCAAAATCTATCGCGCCGCGTTTGTTGCGTGCGGCGAGCAGGGTTTGAAAAACAGCGTCGAGCATGTGCAAATGCGGCAACAACTTCGCATCAATTCCGTGATCGGGCTCGTTGGCATAAAGCGCTTTCGCGACATTCGTGTAAGTCAGACGCGCGGCTGAGTGAAAAACAGCTTCCATAAATTTGTATTGTTTGACCTCACCCATCGGCGAAATCTGCATCTCGCACACCAGCGCCAGGCGATCCACATCAGGCTTCAACGAACACATTTCGTTCGACAGCGCTTCGGGCAACATCGGAATTACGCGGCGTGGAAAGTAGACTGAATTGCCGCGCAAACGCGATTCACGATCCAGTGCATCGCCGGTTTTCACGTAATGCGACACATCCGCAATCGCGACCAGAAGGCGAAAACCTTTGCCTTGTTTTTCGCAATAAACAGCATCATCAAAATCGCGTGCGGTTTCGCCATCGATGGTCACGAACGGCAGCTTGCGCAAATCTTCGCGGCCCTGCATGTCTTTGGCGGTAACTTTTTTCGGAATCTTCTTTTCGAGCGCTTCAGTCTCGGCGGGCCATTCGTGCGGCAGATCGTGCTTGCGCAACGCGATTTCGATCTCCATGCCAGGATCGGCGTAGTTGCCCAAAATCTCCAGCACGCGGGCGACCGGCTCAGCGTTTTTTGATGGCTGCGCGACTAATTCCACGACCACCACCTGCCCTGCTTTGGCACCTTTGTCGTAGCCCGGCTCAACCAAAATATCCTGGCTGATGCGTTTATTTTCAGCAATGACAAAAAACACGCCGTGCTCGACAAACAAGCGCCCCACCACCTTCGTGTTCGCATGCTCTAACACCTCAACAATCGAGGCCTCGCGGCGGCCCTTGCGATCCAGCCCGATCTCGCGCACTACGGCGCGGTCGCCGTGCAACACGCGATGCATTTGCTTTGGGCCTAAAAATAAATCAGCTGTGCCATCATCCGGCACCAAGAAGCCGAAGCCATCGGGATGCCCCTGCACCTTGCCCGTGATCAGATCAAGCTTCGTGATCAGGCAAATATCACCCTTGCGATTGCGCATCACCTGCCCATCGCGCTCCATGGCGTTGATGCGGCGAATAAAGCCATCCTGCTCGGTGTCCGCAATTTCCAGCTTAAGTGCTATATCGTCAGGGTGCATCGGCACGCCGATTTCATTGAGCAAATCCAGAATCAGCTCGCGGCTGGGGATCGGATTTTCGTATTTCGCGCGCTCGCGCTCGATGTGCGGATCGTGCGCGCGCATCAGCGGGGTGGATTTTGCGGGTGCCGTAGTTTTAGCAGTACCGGACTTGGCCGCGACGGGTTGTGCCTTTACATTCTTTGATCGTGTAGACAATTTGGCTCTTCTCAGATAATATTCGTCCTTATTTTACGCGACTCGCTAGTGAGTGTGTCGCTAAATTGCCCGGATGGCGGAATTGGTAGACGCACTAGGTTCAGGTCCTAGCGATGGCAACATCGTGGAAGTTCGAGTCTTCTTTCGGGCACCAAAACACAAAAGATCGCGCGAGCGGTCTTTTTTGTTGTTTGTTCACCTGCACAAAAAGATCGCGCGAGCGGTCTTTTTTGTTGGCTACACAATATACAAAGCCAGCAACACACCGCTAAAAAAATGTCCAAAAAAAACGAGATCCACTTTCGTGAATCTCGTTAGAAAAGCCAGGTTTAACCCCAGCCAACAGAGACGTTACAGCGGGCGTCGATTCAATCGCTTTCGGCGATCAGCTCCATGACGTTATTTCCGATAGCGCGAACGTGCCTAATCACACCCATCTCACCTAATTCGATAACCAATACGTCGCCAGCATCGCGAAGTACCGCTCTTAATTCGAGCGCGTTTTCACAACCCCCGATGGTGGCCAGCACATCGTTCAGCACGAAATCGGCTGGCCTGCCAAGACGTTCGCGCAAATCGCGAACAATCGTTCGCTTAATTTCTTCCAATCGCGCAGCGCCTAACTTCTTTTCAGACTTAGTCAGACCCGAACGTTTATCGCCGGTCACTCGGACGCGACCAATCAGTTTTTTGGTTTCAAGATCCCGCAGAATTTTATCTGCTTCTCCACCGCGTAATCGCAGCGGCAGATCCGCTGCCGTGCGGAAACCGTCAATCATCAACAACGCGCGCCTGCCTTGAATTGCCAGCGACGGCATGCCTGATCGAATCTCGGCTAAACCTTCCTGACTTACATAGAAAACGGTGTCTGACGCGATTTCATCCGATTTTTCCGCAATCGGCATTGCTCGTCTTTTTGCGAAAGACAACCCGACTCCTGTAGTACCGGACTGCACGTTATCAGCCCGAGAAAAGCTACTTTTGCCGCCCCCCGTCACGCAAACGTTTGCGCACCCAATTGACATCATGGTTATCGCTCCCTCGGTTAGCATTTGTGGCCTTTTACCAAGCGCAACGCGTTCGTTGCCGCCCTTCAACATCGCACGGTGTGTCCCGATGCTGATGCTGTTCGATCCGTACGCCCTTACGCCCATAAAAAATGCGTCGATGCAGAACCTTATTTTCGCAATGAAGACCGAACTTCAACGCGCCGCAAAAGACATCTGCGGTTTACAACGGTTAAACAAAATCGGTTAAGCAAAAATGGTTTCCGCAACGATGACTGCAAGCACGCTGATGCTCAAAAACATGGCGATGACGCGGTAGGTGAAATTCATTTTTGCTCCCTAATATTTTTTATTGGCGTTGACTAACATTGGGCAACCCGCGCGACTTCCGTGCGTTCACATAACCTCAACGCAATGCGTCCAGATCTCACTGCCTACTTGCTGCCGCCAATGACCGGGTAAGAGGTGCTTCCGTCACCGCCGCCAATAATGCTCAGTGTGTCGAGATCGAGCTCAACTAAGTCGTTTGTCTTGTTGATCAGGACTAGGGAAACTTCTGATTTGGTGATGGTGAACATGGCGATCTCCTGTTAACTGGTTGGTCTGCGAACGTTTGTTGCTGCGACAGACACATAAGACCTGAAATTGCGCGCGCGCGAAGCTGTCAGGTCTGACAGGAGGGGATTAAGTCATTGATTATTTTACTTATTATTTGATATTTTGGATTCCGATGCCGGGCTAAGTGCAGCTTTCCCTATCTCATCGAATGCGCTCTGGGCACACACGAGCACAGGCGGGCAGTTCAGGCAAAAAATGCCCCGAGAGGCGCGCCAACGTTATCGAGCGATTGTTAAGGCGCAGGCTCATCCTGGCGCGCGAATTCGCGCGGCGAGTTGACCGACAGCCAGGCGGTCGGCCACGCGACGAGCTAATGCATTTGTCGAGATTGCTGCGTCATGAGATTTTCAACCTCGACGCGCCAGGGTAAATCGTGAATGATCGACATCAATACTGCCGAGGAATCGTGCATCGGCAAATTGCGCTCACCCTCGCCCAGCAAAATCACGTTGCTGCGAATATTTACGCTATTCGTCATGGCAATTACACCACCTTCAAGAACTGCCCAATCCCAATTGACCCATGCCCACACGTCGGGCGCTGAAATTTCCCATGTCGAGACGCCGCAACCGATGGTGTCCACCAACGGGCTGGAATACTCTCCAGCAGTCGGCGCTCGCCACTCAGTCCTCCAGTGTTCGAAACCCAGCTGAGCCATTGAAGAAAGGGGTAGTTTTACTGGGCGGTAGTCTGTGGATCTAAGCATGTTTAATTCTCCTCAAATGTTTTGTATTGCAGCGCCAAACCAAGTTGCCCAAACTTTTAGCGTGCGCATTTCCGACCTTTGCAAACATATCAGTTTGCCTACAGTTTTGCGCTGTCAGGTATGACAGGCTGTCGATCTATCTGGCGTTTGTGAAACAAGGTGATATCGCATTATGCTTTGGCAAATGCAACGACATTTTCGTTAGAATCAAGTTAACAATGCTTCTGGGCAGGTCAATCAATAAAAACTGAGCAGCGCACATGACGACAGAACTTTATGCATCGCTCGTGAGTGTTTCGACAGAGGAAGCGCTATTAAGGGAACTCGTACTTTTTTCCGAGAACCTTGGCTTCAACCAAGCCTGCGCATTTATGACCATTCGTAAAGGCGGGACATCGAAGTACGAAGCGAAGGTGGTAGACAACTACAACACGGAGTGGAAGGAGTCGAGCCGGACCGAAAAACTCATTTCAGCTGACCCGCTCATCAAGCATTCATCAATCAGTAATCTGCCACTTGTGTGGGGCAGATCTCTTTATGAAAAGGCCAAAGCGACCGACCTGTGGGAGTTATATGACTCGCATGGCTTCAATAGTGGAATCGCGATTTCGCTTCGTGATCACCTTGGGAACGGCTACAAAATCGGCTTATCCAGAGATCAGCCTCTGACCAACGATCCCCGCGAATTGTCGCGCCTGGTTGCAGATACGCAACTCTTCGGTGCCTTCGCCCAAAGCGCGATGATGCGCATCTGGAATCCGACAACAGACGCTGATTTTCCTTCTCTTACGGCACGCGAAATTGAGTGTCTGAGCTGGACGCTCGAAGGTAAAACCGCATGGGAGCTCGGCGCTATTTTAGGGATCACTGAGCGCACTGCCAATTTTCACCTCGGCAATGCGATTCAAAAACTGGATTGCGATAACAAGCATTCCGCTGTGATTAAGGCGATGCGGATGGGGCTGATTCGCTAATTCATACCGCATAAACACTAGCAGTGGCAAGGCTCTCCAGACATAAACAGTTGTTAACGCACGCCAACGCTAGGGTTTGTGCCGACTAATCCAATCGCAGCAAATGCCTCACCCGCTCACGCGCAAACGTGGCAGCTATCACTACCGGAGCGAGCATCGGGAGAATGAGCACGCCGAACTGGTACCCCAAGGCGATGAATTCGCGCGGCAGACCTTCGAGTCCGAGATTCTTTGGTATGCCTTCCACGGTGGGAAACGCGAGCTGTTTTAACAAATCGAAGAAAACGCCCCAAGCTTGAAACGGCAGCAGGAAGAACAAGCCCAGCAAAAGAAACCGTATCTTCGCACCGGCGGCGATCATCAGTGCGGCAAATACTGGCGCGCCGTAGGTGTACAAACGCGGATCCACTTCCAGCAGCAACTCGACCGCTTTTCCGCCGAACGAGTACGCGTCCGCACGCACCGGGAAAATAAGCATTCCTGCGTTTACTTCCACACGGACTACCGTGCGATTCATAAACTGTGATCGAACAAAATCGACGGGATACGATAGCGCCCACGCGATGGCGTCCGCCAAAAAATGCCATGCGATAAAGGCCAGCGGCAAGCAGATGATTAGCCGCAACACAAACTGTTTGAGGCTCAGCGGCTGCGGCAATGCTTGGCTATTCTCAGCCTGCATGGTTTGGCGCGGCGGCGCTTTCTTTCGCATCGCCATCCGCAATGGCCGATTCGAGCGATTGCGGTTTTTTTGGCATGGCGCGAATCCACAAGATCCACACAAATAATACGTCCAGCATGATCAGCGCCTGCCAAGCGTAAAGGTGCATCCAATGAAACACCGGCATGCTCCACTGACCGATGTAAAACAGCGAAATGACGCGTACCAAATTCAGCGCCTGCACCGCGAATGCACCGAACAACATGCCCCAAATTTTGTGCCGCCACGGCGAGGGAAATGCGAGCATGGCCGCAATCAGGATAATCAGCGCTTCGATCCCGTTGCAACCGGCCTCGACCGAAATTGCAAACGTTCCCTGCGCAGTTGCGAGCACTTTCCCGCGAGAAATCACGGTGGGATCGGCCCATTGCAGCAGAGACGCAGCCGCTTTTGTGAGCATTTCTGTCCATGGCAGGACGAAATACTGCTGCACTGGTGCGGTCAGCTCAGCCGCGAACAGAACAGTAACAAGGACTATGAATGTAAGTAAGAATCTGATCATGCGATATTGTACTTGCTGGGCGTAGGTGGCTCACATTGCACAATCCCAGCGCCGACTGAGAACTTAGCGGGGAAAGTGTGACAAGAAGTTGACAAAAGTTCGCAATGTGCAATCGGTTGCTTTGGTAATATTCCTACCTACTTATGAAATAAAAATTTACTCGGGTCGCGGACAGTGTTTTAGGTGACCACGATTCAACCAACTGCGCTGCTTGTAGAACCAAAGCAAGCACGCAAAATCGGAGGTTGTTTGGACATCGCAGCAGACGTGGCACTTACCGCAAATATTCTCGTGGTCGACGATGATCCGACGATTCGTGAGTATGTACGTCTGCATTTAGCCAGCGCAAATTTCGAGGTCGAAGTGGCTGGCGATGGCGAAACCGCTTACGAAATGGCGCTGCTGCACCCGCCAGACCTGATCCTTTCCGACATCTCGATGCCGAACATGGATGGCTTTCAGTTCCTGGAGAAAATCCGCGCCTGCCCTATCTTGGCCGACATTCCGATCATTTTACTTACGCAACATAGTGACGCTTCGGTATTTCGTCGCGGCATGGATTTAGGTGCCGATGACTTTCTGGCCAAGCCGGTTCGCCGCAAAGATTTATTGACGTCCATTTCTTCGCGCTTAAAGCGGCTGCAAGGGATGCGCCGTGCGGTTGAGAATATTCAGCCCACACCAACCGTGCGCATTCCAGAAGACGTCGCCATCGCGGCTGTCAATGTGAAGCAAAGCTGGATGAACAGCGTCCCTACTGTCATCAAAACTGGGCCAGCACCGCTCTTGACCGAACCCGAAAGTGTTCTGGGCACAGTGCTTGTTTCAGGCATCGCAAATTTTTGCGCGTTTGCGAAACGTCTCAGTACAGCTGAGGTTAGCGAATTGCTGAACGCGTATTTCGCCAAAGCCTGTGAACCCCTGCTGGAGCAATCGGGTTGGATCGTAAAGTTTGAAGGCTCAAGCGTGGTGGCTATGTTTGACGCCGCACGCGGGCAGCATGTCAGCCACGCGCAGCGCGCGTTGAAAGCCGCCCTGCTCATGGTGAAAGCAGCGCATGATTTTGATTCGTGGGTTAAACAGCGTTTTCCGGATCGCGGTGTACCAGCTTTTTGCATTGGTGTGGGCGTGCACAGCGGCATCACAGAGGTTTCGCCAGCCGGAGTGCAAGGCGCAAATGTCTCGGGCGAAACAGTGACGCTCGCAGCAAACTTCGAAAAACTCACCAAGGAATGCTTTTGGAGCATTGTTGCCAGCGACGACACGATGGCCCTCGGTGGTGCACGTATCTTGTCAGGACAGACGTCGCAGGCCCCGCGACCAAACGCGGTCGATTGTGGCGAAAAATCAGCAAGCTCGGCACCAATCTTGATCGCGGAAGTGATGGGGCTGATACCAAAGTCCGACAGTGCGGATCAAAACAAAGGTTTTTATGATGAATTGGAAACCGCTGTTGTTGCCAATTCGGAATCACTGGCAAGCCAGATCTACAATCAGGCAGATGACCCTGACGAATCAGACGCGCTGTCCACGTTTGAGCAAGAGCTGCAAAAAATAAATAGCGCTGCTAAATCCCAAAATGAGATTCAGTTGCAAGGCTATCGGCTGATTAAAAAGCTGGGCGAAGGCGGAATGTCCCAAGTTTTCCTGGCTGAGCATAGTGCGACTGGCGCACAGCACGTGCTCAAGCTGATTCACATTACTGACGATGACGATGGTGATATCTTGCAGCGGTTCATCAGCGAATACGCGCTCATTTCACAAATCGATCATCCCAACGTGGCCAAGATTTTCGCCCAAGGGTTTTCCGCAGCGCATGCATACATCGCCATGGAATATTTTCCCGGCGGTGATCTGCGCCGGCTGATGAGCGACGACATTGACATTAATGTCGCGCTCGCCGTGTTGATGCAAGTCGCCGGTGCACTCGGTGCCATTCACGAACGCGGGATTGTTCATCGCGATATGAAGCCCGACAACATCATGATTCGCGGCGATGGCTCGCTCGCGCTCGCCGATTTTGGGATCGCCACACTAAAGGACACGCGTCTCGCAAAAACCGCACACGGCGAAGTGTTCGGCACCCCCGCCTACATTGCGCCGGAACAAGCGTCAGCACAGCCGACAGACCATCGCGCGGACTTGTATGCACTGGGTGTGATGTTCTTTGAGCTATTAACCGGGAAAAAACCCTACCGCGCTTCGACCACAGAAGCACTGCTCTACCAACATGTAAATTTAGCCATACCTGAACTGCCTGCGCAGTTTGCGCAATTGCAACCGCTCATAAATGCCATGATGGCAAAAGATCCAACACAACGTGTCGCAAACGCAGGGGTTTTAATCGATATGGCGCTAGAAATTTCCGAGCAATCTTTCTAATTTATGAACTGTTTTCATCCGCACTCAACACCAATAACAGCAACGCAAAAATAACATCGAGCGAATATGAGCACCATGAAAAAAAATGCCTACTCCGTTGAAGTGATCGGCTTCAACCAAACTGAACGAATTGTGCTGTCGAGTATTTTTGGCTTGTCTGCGCGGCGACAGCCGAAATTCACTCAACATTCCAGCGTGTCATTTTCGCCCGATCTTTTTTTGGTTGATTCGAGTGATGCTCAAGCGATGGCGCTTTTCAACGAGCGTAACGCAACCCGTCGGGTACCGGCCATCATGATCGGCGAAACTGACCACGGCTCTGGTTACCCTTTATTGGCGCGACCGCTGCAGTGGACGCGCCTGTTTAAAGCATTCGATTTGGCAATTGCAAACGATGCCGCCGCGCAAAGCGAATTCGAAAAAACGCTACCCAACGCGATTCCACCCGCAAGCCTGGCGAGCGCGGGGGTGCCACCGGCATCACTTTACTCAACGATGCCCGGGCGCATGTCCGTCCCACAGCCCGCGCCAGTGCCAATGAGTGCGCCCGCACCCATCGTCGCACCGATGAAAGCATTTCCGTCCCCGGCGATGCCGCCCGCCGTTGCCGCAGCGGTCGCCGCATTTGAACCAATTTCGTTTTTAAAGCCCAGCCAGCCGCAGCCAGCGCCGGTTGAAAGCACACCGATTGTTGCGCCATCCATAAGCACACCGCAACCGAAAAAATACGCTGATCTTCGTAGCCTCGGGTTCGCGCCCGAATCACCGGCTGCGCCTGCCTCGCCTGTCATACCCACGGCAGCCGTTGTATCGCCGCCCGCGCCAGTCGCGCCCGAAATAGTTGCTGACATACCGGCTGCCGACTGGGTTTTGGTGGTTGACGACAACCTCACCGTTCGCGAATTCATGCGCAGCAAATTGGCGCCGTTTAATTTCAATGTTGACTACGCAGAATCGGGCGAGCAAGCCGTTGGCCTGACCGGACATCGCCGCTACGCTTGCGTGTTTCTCGACGTGGTGATGCCAGGCATCGACGGCTATCAGGTCTGCAAGCTAATCAAGAGCAAGAAATCTCAGGGGAAAACGCATGTGGTCATGCTCACCAGCAAAGGCTCCCCTTTCGACAAGATCCGCGGCGCCATGGCGGGGTGCGACGCATATTTGACCAAGCCGGTTGATGAAGAGAAATTGCTAGAAACAATTGTCAGGTTTTTGCCCAACCGCGTGTAGTACTGAAAATAATCAGTGAAGAAATTCACTGCAAGTTACCAACAACTAACGTATAAGTAATTACTAATTCAAACGCTGGCATCTGTCAGTTGTTTGCCATGAAGAAAAAGGGAATTGAAATGAGTGTAACCAAAGTTTTGTGTGTTGATGACGCCGCAGCCGACCTCACCATGATTCAGAAAATAGTTTCTGGTGCGAACGTGAATGTCATTGCCGCCACCGGCGGGCGTGAGGCCATTGCACGCGCGAAGAGCGAACAACCTGACCTGATTTTTTTGGATATAGTCATGCCCGATATGGATGGGTTTGCCGTCATGCGCGAGCTGCAAAAAGATCCGGCCACAAAAGACATTCCCGTTGTTTTTGTGTCGAGCAAATCACAAAAAGCGGATCAACTGTGGGCAAAAATGCAAGGTGCCAAAGGCTTCGTGCCCAAGCCAATTAACGAAGCCGCTGTGCTCACAGAAGTAAACAAGTTTTAATCTGGCATTCTTACAACACCGGCTTTCTGCTGATCACCAATCTGGAGTAGCACCATGGCATTTAAAAAAGTTTTGTGCGTTGACGATGTGAACGCTGATCTGACGAACATCGAGAAAATCGTGTCCGCTGAAGGTCACCTTGTGAGCACGGCGGTTAACGGCAAGGACGCTTTAATCAAGGCGCGAGCGGAGAAGCCAAGCATAATCTTTTTAGACGTGAACATGCCGGAGATGGACGGTTTTGCCGCTATGCGCGAGCTAAAAAAAGATCCTGATACAAAATCGATCCCAATCGTCCTGGTGACGGGCAAAAACCAGAAGGCGGATAAGTTATGGGCGCAAATGCAAGGTGCTAATGGATTCGTCAGCAAGCCCTACACGCCAGAACAAATTCTTGAGCATCTTCGCTCGCTTTAATTGATCAAGTGCACGCAATGAATTCGTCATCATCTTCGAGCAATGTAGACGCACAAGCAGTCGGCGCGATGAGTGCCGCTGCCGTTGCGCCAGCATGGTCGCCGCGCCCGTCGGATATGTCCGAAATGTCGGAGGCGCAGTCACGATTATTTGCAGAAATTAACGCACGCCAAAATGCGGTCGAACATAAGGATGACTTTATTGATCGTCAAGGCTATCGCATCGGCGAACTATGCCTCTTGGCGAAATTTGACGCGACCAGCGAACTCACGGTGATGCCGTCGATTTATCGCCTGCCTGGTGCGCCGGAAGGCGTGAAAGGCCTGGCAAATTTGCACGGTAATGTGGTGCCTGTGTTTGAACTCGCGCGCTGGTTTATCGTGACGCATGACCCAAAGGCCACGCCGATGCTGTTGGTGCTTGGCTACGGTGAAGATGCGGTCGGCGTGGTCATTGATGGCTTGCCGGAGCGGAAACGATTTTCTTCACAGGACGCGGTCACCGTCGAAATGGGCCATGCGCGTTTGGCACGATTTACGAAAGCGGCGTTTCGCGATAGTGCGGGAATTTGGATGGAGTTTGACGACCGCCGCTTTTTTGAGACATTTGCACGACGTTTTGCTGTGTAGCCACGCCAGTCGCGGCGCTTTGTAAAAAAACAATATTGAGTTAATCGGGAGCATCACATGAACATTCGATCCAAATTGCTGTTGGGCGGTACGGCGATCGCGCTGATACCACTTTTATTGGCAACCTATCTGGTTGCACAAACGGCGTATACAACCGCGCGAGAAAGCCTGGATTCGTCCGCACAGGAGCGCTTGATCGCAACACGCGAAAACAAAAAAGCGCAGGTTGAGGAATATTTGAATTCACTGGTCGCCAGCACGCAGGCGATCTCGCGCTCCACCACCGCAATTGACGCACTCAAGTCTTTTAAACAAAATGCGCCCATCATGGCCAAAGAACTCGGCGGCGAAGCCAAGCTTGCGACCTATCGAGCGTCGCTAACCGACTACTACACCAAAGAGTTCGCCAACGCATTTGCGGCGCGAAATATTGCTGCGCCAAAAGACATAGCGACGCTTGTGGGTAATCTTGATGCGACATCGCTTGCGATGCAGCATCAGTATATTTCTTCAAATACCAATGTCGTCGGACAAAAAGAAAAACTGATGGCCGCCAATGATGGATCGGCATATTCGCGCTCGCACGCACAGTATCACCCGAGCTTTGAAGCCATTCAGAAAAAATTCGGCTTGTACGATATTTTCTTGGTCGACGCTGAGACGAACCGCGTCGTCTACACGGTGTTCAAGGAGTTGGATTTTTCATCGAATCTTGATACCGGCATTGCCGCCAAGTCCGGACTTGCAGACGTTGTGTCGAAAGCATTGAAAGCAAAAACACGCGAAGAGTCGTATCTTTCAGACTACGCCGAATACTTTGTGTCATACAACGACGCCGCGTCATTTGTTGCCGCACCCATTTTCGACGGTGATCGCGTCATCGGCGCGCTCGCAATTCAAGTGCCTATTGACCGAATCAACGCGGTTATGACGAGCAACCAGAAATGGAAGGACGTGGGTTTGGGCGCGACCGGGGAAACGTATCTGGTGGGTCCCGATAAACTGGTTCGATCGGAAATTCGCTTTTTGCTAGAGGGCAAGAAGGACTATCTTACGAGCAACGCAGAACAGTTTGGCCCCGAGCGCGTGCAGAAAATGGACAAGCGAAATACCGCAGTGGGTATCTTGTCGGTCAACACCGAGGCTGTGAAAAAGGCGTTTGCGGGCGAAACCGGCACCACCATTTATCGCGGTTATCGCGGTTTTGATCTCGTTGGTGCTTATGCACCGGTGAAAGTGCAAGGTTTGAATTGGGTGATTGTGACGAAGCAAGATGCAAGCGAAGTGTTTGCCGCCACCGATGCGCTTCGCAAGAACACACTTTTAATTGCTGTCTTCACGGCACTGATACTCGCCGCCGTTGCGGCCACCACCGTGTATTTCTTTGTCCGCCGGTTTATGCAGCCGATTCAGCAGCTGCAATCAACTGTGCAAAAAGTAGCAAAAGGCGACTTCAGCGCACGTTCTGGTATCAAGACTGGCGACGAAATGCAAACACTCGGCACGGCATTTGACGCGATGTTGGAAGATCGTATTGCCACGCTTGCCAAAGCAGAGCTAGAAAATGAAACCCTGAACAACTCCGTGATCGGGTTGCTCGGTACCGTGGCTGATTTGTCACAAAAGGACTTGACCGTTCGCGCGCCGGTGACCGAGGATATCATCGGTACATTGGGTGACTCAGTTAATCAATTGACGGACGCCACCTCGTCTGTTCTCCGGGACGTGAGCAAAATTGCGGGCGTGGTCGAACACGCTTCGAAGCGCGTGAAAGCACAGTCCGATGTGATGAACGAGCAGGCTACCGCCGAGCGTGCGACCGTTGAGAAACTGGTCGCCAACCTGGCTATCGCAACCGACGGTATGGGCCGTGTGGCAGAGCTTGCACAGAGCTCAAATCGTGCCGCGTCCGATGCGTCAACGTCAACTGAAAACGCGATGAACACTGTGCAAAGTACGGTGCGCGGCATGGACGCGATTCGCGAAACGATTTCTGAGATGGAAAAACGAATCAAGCGCTTGGGCGAACGCTCTCAGGAAATTTCGCAGATCGTGGGGCTGATCAACACGATTTCTGAGCGCACGCACGTGTTGTCCCTGAATGCATCCATGCAGGCGGCGATGGCTGGTGACGCCGGTCGTGGTTTTGCAGTTGTGGCCGAAGAGGTGCAGCGTTTGGCCGAGAACTCTCGTCAGGCGACAGCGCAGATCGCGAGCCTGGTGCAAAACATTCAGATCGAAACCAACGACACCATTGCAACGGTGAACAAAACCATTGATCAGGTGGTGCAAGGCTCCGATATGGCGCGAGTTTCCGGTGAAAAAATGCGCGAGACCCGCGAGACCACGGAACGCTTGGTTCAACTGGTGCAAAACATTGCCGAAAGCTCTTTGGGGCAGATGAAGCTGGTTGAAAGTTTACGTTTGGGTGCCGGTGAAATTACGCAGTCGACAGAGAAGACCGCTGAGCAACTCAGCGCGCAGAATCTGGTGACGTCTAGCCTGGTGACCGCTTCACAGAAACTGGTGGAATCAGTATCGGTGTTCAAGTTGCCTGCGCTTGCTCAGTCTTAATGTCTGATCACCACGAAACGCGCCATTTTCCGAATTACCATTGCCAATTTGTTAAACCTTTTACCATACAGAAATAGTCCCAATGGCTGCTAGCCCGATGACACCATTCCTCGCCGAAATGCGAAAAGAGCTTGCCCTCGCGGGGCCAGATTTTGGTGTCTGGCTCGGCACTATTTCGACCGCATCATCTGAGGATGCAGCGTTCATGGAGGCTTTTGAGAGTTATGGCGGCCAGGTTGAACGCATTGGCATGACCGCCGAGATGCTTGGAATGCCGGGCGTCAATACGTGGTGCGGGCACCTGAACGCGATGTTGATGTCAGTCGCGACGCTGGAAGCCAACGAGCGCGCTCAAGGGGGCGCATACCTCCGGCAATGGCCGGCGCTGTTGGATTTGTATCTCTCGGCACCCGCAGATTTTGATGCATCGCTTGCACTCGCTGAGTATTTGACCATGCCAGCCGCGCCCCAGCCTTTGGACGAAACGGCTGGCATTGAGCTGATTGGACAACTAACCACCGAGCCTGTGCTGCCCGCAGAACTCTTGGCGGATATGGAGGCGGCCAACAAGCCTGCGGAAGTAACCAGCAATGATGTCTCGCTGGTTCTTGCTGAAGATGCTGATCGCGATGTGTATAACGCCTTTATTGCCGAAGCGCCAGGCAGTCTGGCAACGTTCGCCGAGCTAACTTCACACATCGCGCGCGGTGACGCATCGATTGACGATTTCCGTAACGCCAAGCGCATTGCGCATTCGTTAAAAGGCTCTGCGAGCATTGTTGGTCTGCGCGGGATTACATCGCTTGGTCATTACACTGAGGACGTCCTCGAATTTTTTGAACAAAATCCGATCAAGCCACCGCGTGCCATCGGCATTGCCTTAGCAGACGCGAGCGACTGTCTTTCACAGATGGTGGGCTTTTTACAAGGTGATGAAGAAGAGCCGGAAAACGCCTTTGCCGTGCTAAATAACATGGTGGTCTGGGCCAATAAAATTAAGGCGGGTGAACTTGAAGGTGAACTTGAAGGCGATGTTGAGCATGCCGAATTGGCAACAGCAGGTGCGCATGAGTCCACCAACATGTCTGCCAACGCCAACAACAACTCCGTAGCAGCCGCATCCAGCCTCCCCGCTCTAGCAGCAAAACCAGCTGGCAAATCTACCCCGAAGGCGTCAGGCGATCAAGATCCCAGCTTGCGTGTGCCGATTAAAACGGTGGATGAATTATTCCGGTTGGTGGGCGAACTCACGACCAAATTGGGCCAACTGGAAAATCGCGTCACGACGGCGAATTCGCGGGCGAAGGGTTTGTTAAAACAAAATATCACCGTGCAACAACGGGTTCTTGACCTTGAGAAAATGGTGCTGTTGCGTGGACTTTCGTTGCACAAGCCGAACGCCGAAGACGACAGTTCAACGTTCGATCCGCTCGAGCTTGATCGCTACAACGAATTGCATGGCGCGACTCGCTCACTAGTTGAAGTGTGTGCTGATGCACGCGAAATCAGCATCGCACTTGAGGACGATGTTGCCAATATTCAACACGATCTCACCCAGCAAAATCAGATCAATAAGGATTTGCGCTTTCAGGTGATCTCGACTCGTATGACGCCGGTGGAGTCGCTCGCGGCCCGGCTCACACGAAACGTTCGCCAAACATGCCAACAAACGGGCAAAGATGCCGAGCTTACGATTACCGGGCGTGATATTTTGGTGGACGGTGACGTGCTGAACAAACTCGCTGATCCGCTGTTGCACATCTTGCGCAATGCAGTGGATCACGGCATTGAAGAAGGTGCGCTCCGTGAATCGCACGGCAAATCTCCACGCGGCTTGATTAATCTGGATTTCACCCGCCAGGGCTCAAGCGTGACGGTGCATATCAAAGATGACGGTAAAGGTCTTGACTACGCGCGGATTCGCGACAAGGCGTTGATGAATGGCTTAATCAGCGCAGAACAGAGTTTTACTCATGCGGAATTGGCTAGGCTAACCCTGTTGCCCGGATTTTCTACGCGCGATGCCGTGACAGAAATTTCGGGACGCGGTGTCGGCATGGACGTGGTGGTGTCGCGCCTGCACGAGCTGAAAGGTTCTGTGGAAATACATTCGGAGTTCGGCCAAGGCTGCGAAGTGACATTGCGTTTCCAAGCATCGCTCATTACCCAACAATCCTTGCTTGTCGAGAGTGCGTTGCAGGTTTTTGCGATTCCAATTCACAACATCGAGCAGGCTCTTTCGCCGTTGCTCGGCGAGGTGGTTCGTGACGGCAGCGATTGGAAATTACGACTGAATGAGGTCGAGCACGAGGTTATCGATCTAGCCAAACTAAGCGGCTATCCAAGCGCCGCGCTGAACAAAGAGAATATCGAGTCCCACCCGAAGGTATTGATTCGCGTCGACGGCACGAGCGTCGCCGTGTTAGTGGATAAAGTGATTGATAGCCGAGATCTTATCGTCAAAAATATGGGCCGCTATCTGCCGAAAGTGCATGGCATTTCTGGCGCTGCACTATTAGGTGATGGCACGGTGGTGCCGCTGCTGGATGTGCCTTCATTGCTTGCCAAACCGGTCGCGGTTTCATCTGCGGCCGCACAATTGGCGCAAGCCGCGTTAAAGCAAACGCGGCGTGTGTTGGTGGTTGACGATTCCTTGTCGGTGCGCAAATCGCTCACGCAATTGCTGGAGGACTCAGCTTACGAAGTGGTTGGTGCGGGCGATGGATTAGAGGCGATTCGCATGCTCGAAAAATTCAGGCCACACGTTATTTGTACCGACCTGGAAATGCCCAACATGAACGGCCTCGAACTCACCGAGCATTTGCGGCGGCGTGAAGACACGCGTGAATTACCGATCATCATGATCACCTCGCGCTCAATGGACAAACATCGCGATCAAGCCAAACGCGCGGGTGTCGATTTCTATGTGACCAAGCCTTACACCGATGCTGAGCTACTGCAACAGGTGCGGCAGGCGATGCAGACGGACGTGAAAGCGACAGCGGAAGTCTAGCTCAAAAGCGGCGTTTGGAGCATTTATGACTCGGAAAGCTCACCGCACTTGGGGTGTTAATCTTTGGTCCGCGTGACACCAACCCGCATCTGGCCAGCCTCCAACGCTAGCGAACGAGCCTCGGAAAACGAATCGTTTGGTTGGGATTGGCGTCAAGGGGAGGTGCGACCCACCGGTCTGCCCACGACAACAAACAGCTGCCAGGCATAGGCGTGGCAATAAAATAACCTTGCGCTTCATTGGCACCCGCGCTGGCCAAAAATTCCCAGTCTTCTTCCGATTCAACGCCCTCAGCGACGACATTGAGATTAAGCCGAGCCGCAAGATCAATGCATGATCGAACTAACACCGCAAGCCGGGGCGCATTCGCGGCACCGTGAACGAACGACCGGTCAATCTTCAGCTCAGTAAACGGGATACGAGAGAGTTGTTCAAATGAGGAATAACCAGTGCCGAAATCATCAATGGACAACCCGAACCCGTTAAGTCTTAATCGGCTCATCGTTTCAAGCGTGCGCCCCACATCGGTCATCGCGGCCGTCTCGACAATTTCGAACGTCAGGTCACGCGGTTTCATTTTATTGGCGGCAAGCAGCGCCAACGTTTCCTCGCACAACGACACATTGTCGATCGCGGAGAGCGAAAGATTCACATTGATGGTGAGTGATTTGCCGCTTTTTTTCCAATCGGCTGCGTGACCAATCGCGCTCGCGATCACTCCCCGCGTAAGTTGGCCGAGCTTATTTTCTGACTCTACCAGCGCGATAAAATCAGCAGGGTTTAAGACGCCATGTTCTGGGTGTATCCATCGCGACAGCGCCTCCACGCCGACCAGCTCGCCGGTAATGAGGCTCACCTTTGGCTGGAAGTAGGTGGCAAATTCATCGTCTGCAAAAGCACGGTCAAGATCGCTCGCGTCTAACGAGATTTTGTTCGCCCGCGCCGCGATAACAGGCGCATGCAGATAACGATCCAGCAGTCGGTTCATAGCCTCGCGGCTCGCGGGCTTGGGCAGCGATCCGAGCACGTTGAGCCCCACTGCCTTGACCATTAATTCCACACTTGCGAGGATGCGTGATTCAGTGGCACTTGATATGATGACAGCAGGGTTGTGAGCAGATTCGCCAATATGCCTCAGCAACTCCATTCCATCCATGCCCGGCATTTGCAGATCACAGACAACCAGACCGATTTGCGCACCGTAAGCAGCCATACACGCCAACGCCTCATTGCCGTCGATTGCGGTAATCACATTCGCTTGGCCGGATGACGCCAGAATGCGACTAAGAATTTCGCGCTGCAATTCGTCATCGTCGATCACCAGCACTATGCTCGCCGGGGCGGCAGTTGCTGATTGCTTGGAATCAAACACAGAGGGTTGCATAGCGCTCGACGGCGATTTTCGAATTTGTCGATGTGTTGAGGTGACTCATCATTGATCGACTGTTTTATCGTTTCGCGTTAGGTGTGACGGTGGTTTAATCTAATAAGTTTTTTTATTGCTTCCACCAACTCGCCAATTCTGGAACAGCTTTGATCATTATGCAATTAGCGAGACAAATATTGACATTCTTGTTTTGTCAGATCGGCATCGCCTGCCAAGTTACTAACAAGTGACTTTGCTGAATCGCCGCTCTGAATTACGACAATAAACCACGCCAGAAGCATCATAAAACCCAGCACAGGCAAGGCATTCAGAGAGTTTATGCTCGAAGCAACCCGCCAATGCTAGCGCTCCAGACCGCCACCGCTAGTCAAACGGGCGCTGTAAAACAATCGTCTCCTCGCGATCCGGCCCGGTGGATACCAATGCAATCGGCGCGCCTACAAGCGTTTCAAAGCGTCGCAAATAATTTTGGGCTGCAGCAGGTAGCTCATCCCATTTTTTTACGCCTACGGTGCTCTCAGACCAGCCAGGATGATCCTCATAGATCGGTTCGCACAGGGTAATGTTCTCGGCACCGTACGGCAGAATATCGATAACCTCGCCGCCGATTTTGTAGCCGGTGCAAATGCGCAGCGTTTTTAATCCATCGAGTACGTCCAGCTTGGTAATGCAGAGCCCGGTGAGGCCGTTAATTTGCGCCGCGCGCTTTAACGCAGCCGCGTCAAACCATCCGCAGCGACGCGGGCGACCGGTGACAGAACCGTACTCATTGCCGCGTTTACGTAGTTGCTCGCCGATATCATTTTCCAGCTCGGTCGGAAACGGGCCCGAGCCCACGCGTGTGGCGTAGGCTTTGGTGATGCCCAGGACATATTGCAACGCCTGCGGCCCAACGCCTGCGCCAGCGGAGGCTTGTCCGGCCAAACAATTCGATGAGGTGACATACGGATAGGTGCCGTGATCAACGTCCAGCAACGCCGCTTGCGCGCCTTCAAACAACAATTGTTTACCGGCGGCCATTAGCTTATGCAGCTCCGCGGATACGTCCGCAATCATCGGCTTCAAGCGTTCCGTCATGACTAACGTCGGTTCAAAAACAGATTCAAAACTGATCGCAGGCGCGTTCAAATATTTGGTCAAAACAAAGTTATGATAATCGAGCACCTCAACCAACTTTTCGCGGAAGCGCTCCGGAAACAACAGATCGTTAAGGCGGATCGCGCGACGTGCTACTTTGTCTTCATACGCAGGGCCGATACCGCGACCAGTGGTGCCGATTTTTGCGAGACCCATCTTTGCTTCGCGCGCCTGATCCACCGCGACGTGATAGGGCAAGATCAATGGACAAGCCTGGCTGATGCGCAAACGATTCACCACGTCCAACCCTGCAGCTGTCAGCTCATCAATTTCCTGCAATAGCGCGGACGGTGACAACACCACGCCATTGCC
>JANMQR010000034.1:0-2745 GCA_031370625.1 Burkholderiales bacterium
CTAAGCGGCGATCTACCGCCGCGGCGCGACGCAACTTATCGAGCGTATAAAACTCGTTTGGTTTATCGAACACCTCGCGATTGACATAGTCGATAACACGATCCCATTCACCCGCTTCAACGGCGGCGACAATGTTGGCATCTTCACGCACCGAATCTTCAAATTTCTCATAGAACATTCGGTCGATCTTCATGCCTTGCTCGCCAATCCGCTCCTGCTGGATGGAGTGGATGATGTCGCTGCCCGCGTGTTCATAGGTTGCAGCGGTTTGTGATTCGCTTCCGCCGCTTTCGTCGCTCGCCCCCGTTATTGCAATGGGTGCCGCGATCTTCGGCAGCTTCAGGATTTCATCGTAGTCAAAATCCTCTTCAAAATATTCGCAGTTGGCGAAAAAATCGAAAAGTTTATAGGCTTGTTTGCTTAGCACTTTCATGGCTGCACGATGATCGGGATCGTGCAGTTCTTCGAAGAAATTATGTTTGCGCGTGCCACGTCCCTTGATCTGAATAAAATCTGTAGGCGAAAAAATGGGGCGAAACAAACCGAGATTAAGTAGATCAGGACAATCGTAGCCGGTGGTCATCATGCCGACCGTCACGCAGACGCGCGCTTTGCTGGTTTTGTAGGTGGGTAAAAAGTTGGCTGTGCCCAACAATTTATTATTCGTAAAGTTGATCGTGAATTGCTGCGCATCAGTGATGAGCGACGTCACTTGTACGGCGAAATCAGATTGGTATTTGCCGGGGTACATGCGATCTGCCATCACGTTCAGAATCTGTGCGAGCTTGCCCGCATGATGCTGGCTCACCGCGAAAATGATCGATTTGCCCATCTCGCCGCTGACCGGATCGCGCAACGCGTGCTCCAAAAATGTTTTACACAGCAGCTCATTGGTGGCGTCGGAGAAAAAACGTTTTTCGAATTGGCGCTGCGTAAAAGTTTGCTCGTGATCGTCACCGGCATCGTCCTTGAACTCGACCGTGAAGCCCTCTTTTGAAAGCAGCTCAGTGGTGATGTCGGTGCGCGCATCAACAACGGTGGGATTGACGAGAAAGCCCTCTTTGACGCCATCAAGCAATGAATAACGAAACGTGGGCTGGCCGTCATCGCAGCCAAAGGTGCGGTAGGTATCGAGCAACATCCGGCGTTCAAATTCGCGCGGATCAAGCGCGCTGGCCGTGCTGGAGCGCTTCAAATAATCGCGCGGCGTGGCGGTGAGACCGAGTTTGTAACCGACAAAATAATCGAACACCGCACGCGCATTGCCGCCAATAGAGCGATGCGCCTCGTCTGAAATAACGAGATCAAAATCGGTGGGTGAAAAAAGGCGTTGATATTTATTATTGAACAGAAATGATTGCACGGTGGACACCACGATTTCAGCGTGCCGCCAATCGTCGCGGCTGTCTTTATAAATAACGGTCTTGTAATCATTGGCGAGCACGCGCTTGAACGCTTTCTCTGCTTGATCCTCCAGCTCCAGGCGATCAACCAAAAACAATACGCGACCGACATTGCCTGAGCGTAAAAATAGCTTGATCACGGCAGCCGCAGTAAGCGTTTTACCGGTGCCCGTGGCCATTTCAAACAAAAAGCGATCTTGCCCACGCTCGATGGCTGACTGGATCGCGTGGACCGCATGCAGCTGATAAGGACGCAAAAAACGCAGTTTATTTTTCTCAATAAATTCTGCGTGCTCGCTTGCGATGCTCCAAGCCGCTTCGGATGCGTACGACGGCATCTGCGTGAGCGCGATGTAGTCTGCGTTCACGATTTCATCGACCAAACGCTTCGGGTTTGGCGCGGTTTTTTGATAACCAGCCACCGAACCCGGCGATGGGAACGTCGTAATCACATAAGGATTGCCGCGCTCCAAATCCCAAAAGTAATGCAAATTGCCGTTGGAAAGTATGATGAAGCGGCAATTGTTGGCACGCGCATATTTGCGCGCTTGCTCTTTGCCCACCAGGGGACTTTTGCTCTCGGCTTTCGCTTCCAACACGATGAATGGAAAACCCTTTTCATTCAACAACAAAAAATCGATGAAGCCCCTCGACGTGATCTCAAAGTTGTCGCCGAGCACGTCAAGGTCTTCAGTTTTGATCGTGACCTTGGGTTCAAGCTGGATATTCGCGGGCGCATCACCATCCGCGAAAAACCGCCAACCGGCAGCTTCAAGAAGCAGATTTATTTTGATTCTTGCGTGGGCTTCTTTGGACATTTCTACGAGGTGCCGTTGAATAGCGGTGACAGGTGACACTAATGTACGCGATTTTCATTGCGGGTCGGGCGCTGACGCGGGGATAGTAGATCTCGCTGAGAAAATCCTTGGCTGCAGTGAATTTCTTAGTATTTTTACAACCCCTAACATCCACAGCCATCTTGAGCCATTTTTGCTCCAGAACGCGCTCCCACGCTAGGGTTTTCTAAAATCAAACCTGCTCCCACGGCAGCCCATCCTTGCGCCACCCGGCCAATTTTCCGCGTTGATGGCTGGCGTCGAGATCGCCTTCGAAGCCATCCAGCACGTTAATCACCTTGCTAAAACCGACCGCTTCCAGTGCCAAACCGGCATCCACGCTGCGACTACCAGAGCGGCAGATGATCACCACCGGCCGCGCGGTGGAGTGGCCCACGGCCTTTTTCACTTGCGCAACAAAATGTGGATTGATGTCCCAGTCCGGACCATCGTTCCACGGGATCATCATCGCGCCAATCGGATGGCCGACGAATAAAAATTCCATC
>JANMQR010000376.1:0-1924 GCA_031370625.1 Burkholderiales bacterium
GGCGCGCCAGATTGGTCTTGAATTTCGCCACCAATACCGGCATGCCTTCTTTGCGGCGGCGCTTGTGGCCAATCGGATATTCAACGACGATTTCTTTCATCTTCTTGCCATCGGTAAATTCAACCGTCAATGCGTTAGCGATGGAACGTTTTTTCGGATCGTGATAATCCTGGGTGAAGGTTGGATCTTCCACGCAAACAATCTTGTCGCGCAGCACATCAATGCGTGGATCTTTTGCAATCGCGTCTTCATAATCGCTCGCGGTCAAGCGGCCAAAAATAATCGGCACGGCCACCATGTATTGCACACAGTGATCGCGGTCTGCTTCGTTGTTCAGCGGGCCTTTCTTATCGATGATGCGAATGCAGGCTTCGTGCGTGCGGATAGTAATTTTCTTGATATCTTTATCCGTCTTACCGAGTTTCTTCAGCTCGGCATTGATCGTCATCGCCGCTTCCACGGCGGTTTGCGAATGGAATTCAGCGGGGAATGAAATTTTGAACAACACTTGCTCCATCACATACGAGCCGTAGGGACGCTGAAACTTGAACGCGTTGCCTTTGAACAACACATCGTAAAAGCCCCAGGTTTTTGCCGACAGCACACCGGGATAACCCATCTCACCGGTCTTGGCGATCAGCGCCAGACGCACGGCACGTGACGTCGCATCACCGGCTGCCCACGATTTGCGTGAGCCGGTGTTGGGCGAGTGGCGATAGGTGCGGAGCGCCTGCCCGTCCACCCATGCGAGTGAGACCGCATTCAAAATTTCATCACGGGTCAGCCCCATCATCTCGGCGACCACTGCAGTGGAGGCGACCTTCACCAACACCACATGATCAAGCCCGACTTTGTTGAATGAATTTTCCAGCGCAATGCAGCCTTGAATTTCATGCGCTTTAATCATGCCGGTCAACACATCATGCACAGTTAATGGTTTTTTGCCTGCTGCCACAGCGGTGCGCGAAAGCCAATCCGCCGTCGCTAAAATGCCGCCCAAATTATCCGAAGGATGACCCCATTCTGCGGCCAGCCAGGTGTCATTAAAATCGAGCCAGCGAATCATGGTGCCGATGTTGAATGCAGCTTGAATCGGGTCAAGTTGAAACTGCGTGCCCGGTACTTTTGCACCATTGGGCACTACCGTGCCGTGTACCACCGGCCCGAGCAATTTTGTACACGCCGGATATTCCAGCGCCTCAAAACCGCAGCCCAGTGTATCCATCAAACAATAGCGCGCGGTCTCGTAGGCTTCTTTTGATTTGATGGCGTATTTGGTGACGTAATCAACGATATCGACGAGAACTTTATCGGGTTTCGGGCGGACATTTGAAATATGAGCTGACATGATGTTGATCTCTTTTGATTAAAAAAAATGAATAAAAATTTCTTCTGATGCTGCGCACTACGGAGGCTTTTGCGCGACTTATTCCTCCAACATGGCTTGTGCTTTCTCGCGATACTGTTTGGCTGCGTTGCGATCTTTCATACCGTCAAACAACTCGGATTGAAATTGATCCAGTAGCGCAACAAGCTCGGCTTCGTCAACCGCGCGCTCAATTCTTGAGATGAAAAAAACACCTTTTAAGCCGAGCACTTTGCGCGCAGTTTCTTCCATAAAGTTTTTGGCTTGCCTGAATTTATGTGACTCTGATCGATGCGACTCGGCGCGATCAGGTTTCGCGCTGGGTTCCTCGGTCGGTGCTGCGGGTAAGTCGGTTGGCTGCAGTTCGCTGATCACGGTCGTTGAGGTTGGACCTAGTATTGGGCCAGCGCTGGTGGCATTTTTTGTCGGCATTGGCTGAACAGAGGCCGGTGCTATCGCTGACACCGGGCCGCCGGTACGCTCAATCAATTCCAGCTGAATGAGTGTTTCAAAAAGGACAGAAATATCCTGACCCTGTTTGAAAAACTGCATCAGCTC
>JANMQR010000409.1:0-1519 GCA_031370625.1 Burkholderiales bacterium
TGGGCACGTTTTATCTGCCCAAATTCTGCACCAACGCTATCACCGATGTTGGGCAGATTAAACGTGCCCAACCTACGGGCTAACCACAGCGCGACTAATATCGAGTTCATAACTCGAGCAAACTACTTGGAATACATCGTCGTAGGTTTGTAAGAAGAAATGCCGATGATCGAGAGTAACTTTTCCGCCAAGAGAGCTTATCCAATCTGATTCCCGAATCTCGTCAAATGAAGACGCTGACTTCCAATTCCAGGAATCCAGTTCGATCATATTCAACGCCAACACGCCGCGAAATCGCAGAGTGTAAGGGAGATCCACATCTTGCGGAATACTACAAAGGCTGCCACTGATACTGCCCTCCAGCAAGAGTGCGTTCGTTCTATTTTCAAAGCTAACTCTGTCAAGAAACACGCAGTCTCGTCCAGAGAGAATGCCGTACGACGTAATGATGGGAAGATGGCGAGCCACGGTACTCCTTTGCGATCAACTTGATTTATGCATTAAGTCTAATGCACAAAACTAAGAGATTGAAAGTAAAAATACCAACGAAAACTTCACCTCAAGACACCACAGCCCGCACATCCTCAATAACCTTCCCATCGTTCGGCAACGAATGAAGCGCCACATTCTCAATTTCACCCCGCAACTTGGTGATGTCGCGAATTGATTCTGCAATACCCGTGAGCGTCGCCGACGCATCCGTGAATTCGCATTTCAGCGTCATCGCGTCAGTACCATCAAGCTGGCTCACGATCAATCTCGCTCGCGCGATTTGCGGGTGGCGTTTTACGATTTCCGCCACTTGATGAGGATGCACAAACATACCGCGCACTTTTGTGGTTTGATCGGCACGGCCCATCCAACCTTTGATGCGCGTATTAGTGCGTCCACATGAGGATGTGCCCGACATCACCGCCGAAAGATCGCCGGTCGCAAATCGTATCAAGGGATAGTCGCGATTGAATGTTGTGACCACCACTTCGCCCACCTCACCTTCAGCCACTGGATCGCCCGTGCCAGGCCGCACAATTTCTACCAGCACGCCTTCATCCACAATCAAACCTTCACGCGCGCTGGATTCGTAGGCGATGGAACCCAAATCGGCCGAGCCATAGCACTGATAAGCATCGATGCCGCGACTTTTTAGTAGCGCTTTTACGGGCGGCAAAAATGCTTCGCCGGACACCAGCGCTTTTTTAATTGAGCTTACATCGGCCTTTAATTCGTCGGCTTTTTCCAGCAGCACTTTCAGGAACGATGGCGTGCCTACATATCCGTTTGGCTGCAATGCGGCAATCGTGGCGATCTGCATTTCAGTTTGCCCCACGCCAGCGGGAATGACTGCGCAACCGACCGCGTGTGCGCCGCTTTCGAACATCGAACCAGCCGGGGTCAAATGATATGAAAATGTGTTGTGAACAATATCACCCGCGCGAAAGCCAGCCGCGTAAAACGATCTGGCTGAGCGCCAATAATCCGCGCCGCGACCCTCAGGATCGTAGATCGGGCCGGGAGAAAC
>JANMQR010000005.1:0-39851 GCA_031370625.1 Burkholderiales bacterium
ATTTCTCAACTATTGCTGACTCGCCAATACGAATATAAACGCGCGCCAGTTCGGTTAGCGTCTCACCTTGAATAGTGGGTTGTGCGCGGTAATCAATACGCGCTCGGTCCACTCCGGCGTCCAATAGACTTTTCGCCGTTAGTGCCCTCTCTCCCTCAACTCCCTCCGGCTCAGCGTCGCTTAATAGATTTGCCATAAATATCTGAACTTTTTCCGCACGTTCGCTTTGCTGATTCGCATGTAGGTGCTGCTTCCACGCAAACACACCAGATGCTCCAAGTGCCATCAGCACCATAGAACCAACCGCCAATGGCACCCGCTGCCGCGACACAAACATCCTCATCGCATACGCGAACGATGGCGCACGTGCAGCGATTGGTCGCCGCTCGAGCCATGCGCTGAGATCAGCGGCAAATGCGCTGACGGTCGGATAGCGACGTGAGGGTTCGCGCGCCAAGGCCTTTAACAAAATAGTATCCAAATCACCTGACAGCGTAGATTTGATTTCTGCCGGCGTGACGTGGCCGCGAACGTCAGCGGTTTTTTTGTCCATTGGGCCGCGGGAAGGGCGCAGTATGTCGGTGGTTAGCGCTTCGCGTTCGGCTTGCGTATTCGTTTTTTCATGGGTTACGCGGCTACTTTTTTTCTTGCCGTGCTTGCCATCACGCGCACTTGCTCCCGTCAGCAATTCATACAGCACCAAGCCCAGCGCATATACATCGGTCGCAGTGGTAATCGGCTTGCCCTCAATCTGTTCCGGTGCGGCGTAGCGCAACGTTAATGCTCGTCCTGAATTCCTGGTCAATTCAGTTTCAGCGGCGCTTACATTCTCCTGCTGCAACAATTTCGCAATGCCAAAATCCAGCAGCCTTACTTCGCCTTTTTTGTTGACGAGAATATTGGTTGGTTTCAAATCGCGATGCACAATCAGATTTTGATGCGCGTACTGCACCGCGGCCATTACTTGCAGAATTGATTCCACGCGTTGCCGAATCGAGAGCGCGTTTTGATCTGCAAACGCGGCGAAATCGAGACCTTCGACATATTCCAGCGCAATCCACGGCTGTCCATTTGCCGTCACGCCGGCGTCATAGAGCCGCGCAATATTCGGATGCACCAAACCTGCCAGCATGTCGCGCTCACGGGCGAAGCGTTCCACCAGTTCACGTGAGTTGCGCCATGCGTGTAGCAATTTAAGCGCGACTTCGCGTTTGAGCTGACCATCAATGCGCTCGGCCAGCCATACGGACGCCATGCCGCCCTCGCCCAGTGGCCTGATGAGGCGATAAGGGCCAATGATGGTGCCGCATTGTAGGGTAAATTGTGCGGCGCCCCGAAGGCCCTCTGCTATGTCGATGGATCCATTCGTGACCTTTGCAAGTGCTTCTGGCCCCAGCAAGCGTCCGCCCGCCACGAGTAGCTGATTGGTCTCAAGCTCACCCTTACGCGACAACAGTGTCCGCAATTTGCTGGCGAGATCGGGTTCGGTACGCTGCAAATCGGCCAGCCACGGCTCGCGTGCGCTTTCGTCAAGGTCAAGCGCTTGATCCAGCAGTTCTGAAATCGCATTGAGGCTGACGGTGGCCATTGATGGTTCCTGCAAAAATCTGTTTGAGCGCGTGATTAATCTTGTCTTCTTCTTAAAATACGGATTTTGTTGGTGAAACCCGACATTGGGAATATATGTTTCTTTATTCAGCTCACCGCTGCCAGCAGCAAAATGCGCGCTTTGTCCCAATCGCGCTCCACGGTACGCGTGGTGAGATTGAGCGCGCTGGCAATCTCGTCCATGGTCAGCCCGCCAAAAAACCGCATCTCCACGACTTGCACCAGTCGCGGGTTTACTTTGCCCAGTTCTTCCAGCGCGTCGTTCACACGCACGAGGTCGTCGTCGCTTTTGGCAACCGAATCCGATATGTTGGTATTCAGCGTTATGGCAGCCGCGCCTCCGCCGTGCCGTTCGGCCATACGGCTACGGCAGATGTCGATCACGATGGAGCGCATGACTTTTGAGGCGTAGGCAAAGAATTGGCCGCGTGAATCGGCTTTCAAATCATCGACGCGAACGATTTTGAGGTAGGCCTCGTGCAGCAGAGAGGTGGTGTCGAGAGAGGCATCACCGGCATTGCCACCGCGGCGAAGTTGTGAGCTGGCGAGTCGATGTAGCTCGCTGTAAAGCGCATTGAACAGCCGGTTGCGGGCGTCACCTTCATTCAGGCTGGCTTTGGCCAATAGCGATGTAATGTCGTCCATACGTCTGGCCCCTGTCTGGCCCCGCCTTTTACAACCGACGTTTTGATATTAATCCTGCGATTAGTGTAGCGGTAAACCGATGTTCTGGCTATTGCTGCCAAGTATGTACGAAATACTGTGTAGCCAGCGCAAAAATATGCCAATTCCAATCCGCGCGACGACGGCATCGCATAGAATGCGAACCTTATTTGCAAAATTTTGCATGGATCACTTTTTGGCGGTTTTTATGAACAGGTTTATTCGGAAGTTTTCTCGCGTTGCACTTGCCAGGCCTTTGAGTTTGGTGTGGCTCGCATTATTGGCGGCGGGTTGCGCGACTGCACCGCCGCTTACACCGCTGCCCGTTGCTGCATCAGCGAAACCACCACTCGCGGTGAAAATTCTCGCCTTCAACGATTTTCATGGCAATTTGAAGACGCCTAATCTTACTGTTCGCGTGCCCGATGCCACCCAGCCGACTGGTACGCGCCCGGAACCTGCGGGCGGTGTCGAGCAGATGAGTGCGCTTATTAATTCGCTCAAAGCAAAATCGCCCCATGTCGCCATCGTTTCTGCCGGTGACATGGTGGGTGCCACGCCGCTGCTGTCTGCGTTGTTTCAGGATGAGCCGACGATTGAAGCCATGAACATGATTGGCATCGATTTCCACGCGGTTGGCAATCACGAATTTGATTATGGTGTAGATCACCTGCGCCGACTGCAAAATGGCGGCTGCCCGCTAAATGCAAAAACAAGCCAGCCGGATTGTAGTGGTCGTGAGCCCGAGCGTGCGACGTTTGAGGGTGCGCGGTTCAAATTTTTGGCCGCCAACGTGAATGTTACCGCAACCAATGGCCCGTTGTTTCCCGGCTACGCGGTTAAGGATTTCGATGGCGTAAAGGTGGCATTTATTGGCGTGGTCACACGGGATACGCCCTTGATCGTGCGCCCGGGCGGAACCACCGGGTTGACGTTTCGCGACGAGGTTGAAACGGTCAATGCGCTCATCCCCGAAATACGCAGCGAGGGTGTTGGCGCGATTGTGGTGGTCATTCATGAGGGTGGTTTACAGACTGGCGGTATCAATGAATGCAAGGATTTTTCTGGAACGTTGAAAACAATGGCCGAGAAATTTGATCCGGCAGTCAGTGTGGTGGTATCCGCGCACACGCATCGTTCATACATTTGCGACGTCGGCGGCAAGTTGGTCACCAGTGCGGGGAGCTACGGCACGTTGATCACTGAAATTGATTTAACCCTGAATCGCGCGACCGGTCAGGTGGAAACTAAAACTGCGCAAAATGTGATCGTAAGCCCTGCGGGAGAAAAGGATGCACGCCTGACTGACCTCGTCGTCAAATATCAAAAGTTGGCCGAACCGCGCGAGCAACGGGTGGTCGGCAAAGTTACCCGTGAAGTTAGTCTGGTCGCCGATGCGGCGGGCGAGTCCGCACTCGGCAATTTGATCGCCGACGCGCATTTGTTCGTCACTGCTGCGCCCGATAAAGGCGGTGCCGTGATCGCGTTCAACAATCCCGGCAGCGTGCGCGCGCCCATCATTCCGGCGGCCGACGGCAGCGTGAGCTATGGCGCGCTATTTACGGTGCAGCCTTTCCAGAACAATCTGATCGTGATGACGATGACCGGCAAGCAGATTAAAGATATGCTGGAGCAGCAGGTCTTCAGCGGCGCACGGCCGCGCCTGCTGGGCGTTTCCAAAGGGTTTAGTTATTCGTGGGATGCCGCCAAGCCGGTTGGCGAAAAGGTGATTGCGCACTCTATGAGGCTGAACGGAATGGCGATGCAGCCAGATTTGCAATATCGGGTCGCGGCAAATAGCTTTCTGGCGGGCGGTAGTGAGGGTTTCACCGTGTTTCGAAACGGCACGGATCGCGTGACCGGCGAGTTGGATCTCGACGCACTCGTCTCGTTTCTCGTGGCGTTTTCGCCTGTGACCCCTTCGCCCGTTGGTATGCGCCTTACCCGATTGAACTAGCTCGAGAAGTTGTTGCGTCGGTACAACAAAGTCAAAGAAAAATACCTGTAAAAGTCCCGGATTTTCGTTGAAGTTGTTGTCGTAAGTTCACCCAAAAACATAAATACGGGGCATAAGCCCCTGTCTCGCAAAGAAAACTCGTACACAGGTGATTGCAGACGAAAAATTTTCGGGCAAAAAGTCAGCGCACTCGCAGTCACGAATCCGTCATAATTCGGCGATAAAACACTGGTTGGTAGAAAAGTGGCGATCATTATTCGTTCACGTAACTAGCAAAAACCAAGAAACGTAAAGTGTATCGCTGGCTCAATATTTCTGTTGTTCTTGCCCATTCGCGCATCATCACTCTTATCCATTTTCAGGACTCCCACTATGACCAATCAGAACCGCTTCCGACTTTCCAAACTTGCGCTTTGTATTGCGCTCGCGGTCGCTACCGTGCCGGCGATGGCACAAAATACGACATCCGCAGTCGCTGGCCGCGTACTTGCGCAAGACGGCAAGCCGGTAAGTGGTGCCAAAGTCACTATCTTGCACGTAGAGTCGAATACAGCTAACGAAGTCACGACGGACGCCGAAGGTCGTTATTCAGCGCGTGGGCTTCGTGTGGGTGGTCCGTTTCGCGTAACGGTGGTCAAAGATGGCGTGACTGAAACGCAGAATAATGTTTTCCTCGCGCTAGCTGAAACCACCGCTGTGGATGTGAAGTTTGGCAAGTCTGCGCAGGCTTTGGACGTGATCGTAGTGACAGGTTCGGCATTGAGCAACACGTTTAGCAACACGAATATGGGCGCGGGCACATCCATTTCCGCTGCCGATTTGAATGCGCACTTTTCGCTCTCGCGCAATCTCCAGGATTTCGCGCGCTTCGATCCACGCGTCGCACAAACCGATAAAGAGCGTGGCGAAATCAGTGTCGGTGGGCAAAACTCGCGCTATAACTCGATCACGGTTGATGGTGTCGCAATCAACGATACCTTCGGTCTCGAGGCAAACAATCTGCCGTTCTCGCGTCAGGTCATTCCACTCGACGCGATTCAGTCTGTACAGGTCAATATCTCGAACTATGACGCCACGCAAAAAGGTTACACCGGCGCAAATATCAACGCCGTTTCCAAATCCGGCACGAACAATTTCAAAGGTAGCGTCTACGGCGCGTTGCTGAACGAAGATGCATTGGGTGATCGTTATGTACGCGCAACCGGCGCATACACGGCACCACCGCCCTCCGAAGACAAATTGCGTGGCGTTACATTTGGCGGCCCGCTGATTAAAGACAAGTTGTTCTTTTACCTCGCCGCAGAAGAATTCACTGGCGAGCGCGCTGGTCCCGCGTTTGGGCCGATTGGCTCGGGTTTCAATAACGTCGCCATCACGCAAAGCGCGATCACCGGCGCACGCACGATTGCCCGTGACCAATACGCAACTGATATCGGCAGTGTCGATTCAGTCGAAGCCTCCACGCTCGGATTTCGGACACGTCTCGCGCGTCTCGACTGGAACATCAACGCTGACAATCGCTTGACCTATCGCTACACAAAGACCACGCAAAATGAACCCGTGTTCCCTGGTATTTCAGCGACCAGCGTGTCATTTAATAGTTACTGGTATGCGCAAAAGAAATTGCTCGAAACGCAGGTGCTGCAGTGGACCTCAAACTGGTCGGATTCGTTCTCAACTGAGCTGAAAGCGTCGCTGCGTGACTTTGACAGCGTGCCCAAAAACAACGCGCGCTTGCCGTTGATCAGCCTTGGCTTTGCCGGTGCGCTACCCGCGGGCGCGCCCGCAGCTGCTACCACGGGTACTAGGTCGATTTTGTTTGGTACGGAAAATAGCCGTCACTTCAATGCACTTGATACGCGTACCGCCGATCTCTACGGTGCGGGCACGTGGACCAAAGGTGATCATGAGCTCAAGTTCGGGGGTGATTTTGCGAGCAATAAGGTGTTCAACGCGTTCTTGCAGAACGTCAACGGCAACTACACCTTCAATTGCGTGAACAGCAGCGCAACCTACACGTACACCTTTGGCGCAATTAATTGTGCCACCGCCACGAACGCACAAGTCGAGCAAGCCGTACTAGAAAACTTCCGTCGCGGCCGTCCGACAACGTATTTGGCGCAAGTGCCGATCCCAGGCGGATCGATTAACGACGGCGTGTCCACATTTACCATCGAAAATTATGGTGCGTTACTGCAAGATACATGGCAGGTATCGCCAAATTTGACCCTCACGTTTGGCGGTCGATTTGACCAGCTTAGCAGTAACGCCCGTCCACGTTTCAACGCTGCCGCGGCGGCGGCACCGATTGCCGCCAGCGCTGCGACCGGCGGACGTGCAACCGGCGGTTTTGGGCTGGACAATACCGTGACGTTTGATGGCGCAAGCCTGTTTCAGCCGCGCGTTGGATTTAACTGGCAGTTGCCGTTTGAACGTAAAACCCAGTTGCGTGGTGGTGCAGGATTGTTCCAGGGTGCGGTACCGACGGTGTGGTTCTCAAACGCTTTTTCGAACACGGGTGTGTCCACTCGGGTGGTCGGATGCGGTGGCGCGTTCACTGCATGTTCCGCCACAGGTGGCGTGTTCAGCATTGATCCAGACAAGCAACCGACGCCTACCGGTAACACACCTGCTGCCAACGTCGACTTTTTGCAATCTGGTATCAGCCAACCCGCCGTCTGGAAAGCAAACCTGAGCTTTGAACATCAGCTGCCTTGGTTTGGTTTGGTGGCCGGCGTTGAATATTTGTATACGAAGACCAACACGGCCTTGTACTACCAAAACCTTAACCTTGGCGCGCCGACCCGCACCGGTACGGATGGCCGCCAATTGTTTTACACGGATGCGGGCTACAACGGCAATTGCTGGAACGCGACCGGTGGTATTTTGACCACTGCTACCGGCTGTAACACGGTGCGTTCACGTGCGCAAAGCAACGCGGCATTCGCAAACGTCTTGCAAGCAACCGAAACCAAAAAGGGTGGCGGCAATTTGGCGACGATCTCACTGAAGAAAGAAGGGCGTGAGATATCGTGGGGCGTTGCTTACACTTACACGGATGCAAAGGAAGTCAGCCCGCTGACGTCGTCGGTCTCGTTATCGAGCTGGAACGCACGCTCGATTTTTAATCCGAACGAAGAAGTCACCGCGAACTCGGCGTACTTGGTTAAAGACCGCTTTTCGGGCAATTTCCGCTGGCGTAAGGCTTTCTTCGGCAAGTACGGCACCGAAGTCGGTATGTTCTTTGAAAGTCGTAAAGGCAAGCCATACAGCTGGACCTACAACAACGATTTGAATGGCGATGGTTCTGCCGGTAACGACCTGATGTATATTCCACGCGGCTTAGGTTCAGGCGAAGTGGTGTTCGTGGGCGATACGGCGACCAGCCGCGTGAACGAAGAGCGTTTTTGGCAGATCGTCAACTCCAATAAAGGCTTGTCGGATTATGTGGGTGGCGTGGTTGAACGTAATTCGTCGTTCTCGCAATGGACGACCAGCGTGGATATGAAGATCACCCAGGAAGTGCCGGGCTTCGGTAAAGATCACAAAGCATCGTTCGCGCTTGAGTTCCAAAACGTGGGCAACCTGCTGAATAAAAAATGGGGTCGGGTCGATGAGATTGCATTCTCGGCAAATGGCGGACAAGCGCGCAGCTTCGTGAATTACGCCGGTCTCGACGCGCAAGGTCGTTATCGCTACGCTCTGGCCAACAGCGTGCAAGATTTCACCACCCGCCAGGCCCGCGGCGAATCACAGTGGGCGATTCAGCTAGCATTCAAGTACGATTTCTAAGCCAAGTTGGTAGCAAGACAAAAACAGCCAGTGTCTTCACTGGCTGTTTTTTATTGTGCGGCTGCTTCGCTTTTTTCCTTTATTCGCTCCTCCGTGGCCTTGCCAATGCGGAGGTATAATTTAGTCCGTGAAACAACTCGTCCTCGACCTCATTCCCGCACCGCTGCCCACGTTCGATAACTTTGTGCGCGGCTCGAATGCCGAGGCGCTTGAAGTCTGCAAGCAGGCATGCTCAAACCCCAGCACTGGCGCGCTGTTTGGAGCATATGCTGCCAAAGTCCTTTATTTGTGGGGTGTTTCAGGCAGTGGCAAAACGCATTTGATTCGCGCGCTACAAAACTTGAAACCGGATGCTGTGATTAGCGATGGTGTCGAGCAGTTGACGGATGCGGCGCAGATTCAACTTTTTAATCAGATCAATCGCGCCAATGAACCGGGTGAACCGAGTGAGCGCGGTGAAGCCGGGTTGGTGGTGGCAACTGGAAATTCCGCGCCGCGCGATTTGTCACTGCGCCCCGAATTAAGCAGTCGGCTTGGGAGCGGATTGGTGTTTCAATTGCATGCGCTGACCGATGCTGAAAAAGCCGACGCGTTGCGTGCTCACGCGAAAGCGCGGGGTTTTCAATTGCGCGATGACGTGACGCAGTATTTGTTACGCCATGCGCGGCGCGATATGGCTTCACTTATTTCCTTTCTTGATGAGCTTGATCACTATTCGCTTGAGACCGGCCGTGAAATTACGCTGCCGTTGCTGCGCGAAATGTCCAATACCATTTCTCAAACAACGCTCGCATAAATAATTAACCAGCCAACCAAACCGAGACGATGAATCTAGCCCTCTTTGACCTTGATAACACCTTGTTGCGTGGCGACAGCGATCACGCGTGGGGTGAGTTTTTAGTGGAGCGCGGGCTGGTAAATAGCGATGAATTTCGCGCCAAAAATGATGAGTTTTATGGCCAATATAAAGCGGGCACGCTCGATATCAACGCGTATCTTGCCTTTGCGTTATCCGCCATCGCAGGCAAAACCACCGACCAAATTGCGCCATTGCATGCGCTATTTATGCAGACAAAAATCGAGTCGATGATATTGGATGCCTCATGGACGCTACTCGAAAAACATCGTAATGATCTCTGTGTCATCGTCACCGCAACCAATCATTTCGTGACGGCACCGATTGCACAACATCTTGGCGTGCCGCATCTGATTGCGTGCGACGTGGAAATTGTCGACAATCGTTATACCGGACGCGCCATCGGCACGCCATCGTTTCAAGCGGGTAAAGTAGTGCGCGTTGAAGCGTGGTTAAAGAGCATGGGCAAGACCATGAGTGATTTTGAGCACTCATTTTTTTATAGCGATTCACTCAATGATCTGCCGCTGCTCAATGTTGTGAATCGACCGGTGGCGGTTGACCCTGATCCAACCCTGCGAGCACATGCGAATGCGCGTGGCTGGCCGATTATTTCGCTGCGAGAATCCGCAGCCACACCTTCAATTTTGTCTTCATCATCAACTCCGGCAGACCAATCCGCGTGATCAAAAAATTTATTCAAAAAGTATTTGGGCGTACTGACAAAGCTGCGCCGTCAGCCGTGACACCAGCGCTGACGTCGACAACCAAACGTCGCAAAGACGCCGTAAAAGACACGCCCGGCGCGCCGCGTAAATACACGCGCACCGAGCACGGTATTGATCGGCGTGATATTTCGGATGCGGCGATTCGCACCTGCGAAGGCTTGCACGCCGCTGGTTACGACGCGTTTGTGGTCGGTGGTGCGGTGCGCGATTTGTTGCTCGGTCGGCACCCAAAAGATTTTGATATCGCGACCAGCGCCACGCCTGAGCAAGTGCGCGGCGTGTTTCGTCGCTCGCGTATTATTGGCCGACGATTCCGTATCGTGCATGTGATGTTTGGGCCGGAAACGATTGAAGTCACCACGTTCAGAGGCGCGGGTGGAGTGCCTGAAGAGCCAGCATCCGAGATGGCGGCCGAAAAAAATGCTGATCGGCTTGAAGCGGATGACGTTCATGCCGACACCAACGCCGATGAGTTCGAAGATACCAGCCGCTCACGCCGCCGCCCGCGCGAGGGTCGCGATGGGCGCGATGGCAGGCGCAATCAACCAATCGGACCGAAATCGCAAGCTGATGAGCACGGCCGTTTGTTGCGCGACAACGTATTTGGCAATCAACAGGAAGACGCGATCCGTCGCGATTTCACCATGAACGCCTTGTTCTACGATCCTGAGCGCGAAGAAGTGTGGGATTACGTCAATGGCGTACCCGACATTCAGAAAAAACGCGTGGTGATGATTGGCGATCCCGCCGAGCGCTATCGCGAAGATCCGGTGCGCATGCTGCGTGCCTCGCGTTTGGCGGGCAAGCTTGGCTTCACGATTGATGCTGCCACCGAAGCACCGATTGCCACCATGGCACCGCTGTTGGAGAACGTTCCTTCCGCGCGGCTGTTTGATGAAATGTTGAAGCTATTGTTATCGGGCCACTCGCTGCTCTGCATCGAGAAGTTGCGCGCATTGGGCCTGCACAAAAAGCTTTTGCCTGTCATCGATTCGTTGCTTGAAAATCCCGAGAGTCGTCCGTTCGTGGTGGCAGCACTTAACCAGACGGATGCGCGTATCGCCGCCGATAAAAGCGTCTCACCATCGTTTTTGTTTGCAGCGCTGTTCTGGTTTCCGATGCTTGATCGTAGTCGCGAATTGATCGCCAAAGGTGTGCGGCCGGTTCAGGCAATGCATGAGGCGATGGATGATGTGCTTGATGAGCAGCGTAAAGCACTCGCGATTCCACGTCGATATGATCCGATGGTGAAGGAGTTGTGGGTGCATCAGCCGCGCTTCTTGCAACGCTCGGCGGTGAAGGCGTATCGCGTGTTGAGTCATCCGCGCTTTCGTGCGTGCTATGATTTTTTCGAATTGCGCGCCGAGGCGGGCGATGCGCCGCAAGACGTGGCCGACTGGTGGGAAAAATTTCAGATTGCATCGGATGCTGATCGCGAGGCAATGTTTTTGCCAGACGATGAACCAAAGAAGAAGCGTCGGCGCAAGCGCAAGAAACCCGGCGATCCTGCGGCGCAGTTGGAATCTACTACAACATCGTTGCTAGGTGACGTGCCCTAATGACGCGCTCGACTAGCTCGCCATGAATTCACGTGCGACGGTTTTTTTGGGGCTCGGCAGTAACCTTGAGCAGCCAGTGGTACAGCTTTCGCGTGCGTTGCGCGAGGTGCACGAGATTCCGAATACTGCGCTCATTCGCGTTTCGTCGTTCTATGACACCGTGCCCATCGGTCTTGCCGATCAGCCCAATTTTGTGAACGCGGTCGCGGAGCTGCAGACGCAGTTGAATCCAGGCGAATTGTTGAATCATCTGATTGAAATTGAAGCCGCACATAAACGTATTCGCTCGGTGCGTGATGGGCCGCGCACGCTTGATCTGGATATTCTTTTGTTCAATGATGTGTGCATGAATGAACCCATGCTCACGATCCCGCATCCACGCATGCATGAGCGCGCGTTCGTGCTGTGGCCGCTGGCAGAAATTGCGCCAGAGCTTGCGATCCCGGGACGCGGGTATGTATTGGAATTATTGGTAGGGCTGGACGTGAGCGGTGTGCGAAAATTTGAAGAGGGCGCACGATGAAATATCGGTACGTGGTGGTGGAAGGCCCGATTGGCAGTGGAAAATCCACACTGGCGCGGCTGATTGGGGAGCGATATGGTGCAAGTTTGTTGCTCGAAGATGCGGGAGCTAATCCATTCCTGCCGCAGTTTTATCGCGACATGAAACGCTACGCGCTGGCCACGCAAATGTTTTTTTTATTCCAGCGTATCAACCAACTCGCCGCTATCAAACAACCTGATTTATTCGAGAAAAAAACCATTGCCGATTACATGCTCGCGAAAGATGCGCTATTCGCGAAGCTGACGCTGGACGACAATGAATTTCAGCTTTACTCGCAGCTCTACAATCAACTAAAACCACAAGCGCCCACGCCGGATTTGGTGATTTATTTGCAGGCGACGGTGAATACGCTGATGACGCGCATCCAGCGCAGAGCCCGGCCAATGGAGCGCGGCATTACCGAAGATTATTTAATGCGTTTGTCGGAAACCTACACACGCTATTTTTATGATTACAGTGAATCACCGATCTTGATTGTGAATAGTGATAGTTTTAATTTCGCTGACAATCCCGAGCATTTACAAATGCTCTGCACGCGAATTGAATCGATGCGCGGCATGCGCGAATACATGAACGCGGGCTAAGCGGGGGATGGCGATGGCGATGGATGTTATTCACACCGTTGCTGAACTACGCGCACGTCTGAAATCGGAAGTCGCAATCGGCTTCGTGCCGACGATGGGAAATTTGCACGCTGGCCATATCGATCTCACGCGCATTGCACGTGAGCGTGTTTGTGAGCATGACGGCGGCGGTTGTGTGGTGGTGTCCATTTTTGTTAATCGTCTACAGTTCGGGCCGAAGGAGGATTTCGGATCTTACCCGCGCACCTTTGCAGATGACGCGGAAAAATGTCGTTTCGCAGGCGTCGATGTTGTCTTTGCGCCGACCGAGGCCGAGATGTATCCTGAGCCGCAAAACTATCTCGTCGAGCCACCTGAGATTCAACATATTCTCGATGGCGCTGTGCGCCCCGGACATTTTCGTGGGGTGGCAACCGTGGTGCTAAAACTATTCAACATGGTTCAGCCGACGGTTGCCGTGTTTGGAAAAAAAGATTATCAGCAATGTCGCGTGCTTGACAACATGGTGCGACAGCTTAATCTGCCGATTGCGATGGTGTTGGCAAACACAGTGCGCGCGGAAGATGGCTTGGCGATGTCGTCGCGTAATGGTTATCTGAGCGCTGATGAACGCGTAGAAGCGCCGCAATTATTCGCATCGCTGTCGAAAATAAAAAAGGAAATCATGGCTGGCCGTCGCGACTTTTCAGCAATGGAAACCGATGCAATTGCCGCACTCAAAACGCGTGGTTGGCAGCCGGATTACATCACTGTGCGGCGTAGCGAGGATTTACTTAAACCCGTGGCTGATAATCGTTCCCTTGTTATTCTTGCCGCGGCTCGCTTGGGTAAAACGCGGCTGATTGATAATCTTGAGCTGGCTATTGAATCGTAAACACTAGCACCAGCAAGGTGATTGAGCCTTTTATGCTCCAAGAGCCGCGCTAGTGTTAGCGCCTGGCTGTCATCCCGAGCCGCTTTTGCGAGGGATGTGCTGCTCGTCACACGCATGCCATTCCCCCAGCAGATTCCTCGCAAAAGTGCTCGGAATGACAGCGTTTGGGTAGCTCGGAATGACAGTGTGTGGTGTGATTCTACAGTCACACTTTTAACGCCGCACATCACAAATGTTGCGCCGCACAAAAACGAGTGGTACGCTCTCGTTACAAGAAAAAATTTTAGGATTTGCTAACGCGTTTTTGCTAGAGCATTTCATCTAAATATTGTTTACATACTCCGTTTCTCTCACCTGGAGGAAATATGCAGCGCATGATGTTGAAATCGAAAATTCACCGTGTCACCACCACCCATTCGGAATTGCACTACGAGGGCTCGTGCGCGATTGACCAAAATTTGCTAGACGCTTCCGACATCAAAGAGTATCAGCAGATCGATATTTATAACGTCAACAATGGCGCGCGTTTCACGACCTACGCCATTTCTGCCCAACGCGGTTCCGGCATCATCAGCGTAAACGGCGCGGCGGCGCGCCAAGCCGCCCCAGGTGATATTTTAATTATCGCGAGCTACGCCGCCTACAATGAAATTGAGCTGAACAACTATCAACCTGACTTGGTCTACGTTGACGAGAAAAACCACATCAAAGATCAGCGCAGCAAAATTCCGGTACAAATGGCGAGTTAGCAATTGACCGTTTTCATGATGAAAAAAGGCGACCTTCGGGTCGCTTTTTCGTTGCTGCGGTTGCCGAAGAATCTGGTCTGATCGCAGCACATCGCGCCGCGTTTACACAAATAATTTCTTGCTCCAAAGTGGGTACTTGAATAATTTCGAAACGGCTATGCCACAATGTGCGGGAAAGTTTAGACAACGATTTCACCAAAAAAATTTTAGATTGCCACGATCACAACGCGTATTTTGCATCCGGCGAGTGACCTGGAAAATGGATTTAGAAGACCAAGAATGAGTTTTGAAAAAACCGATGACAAGAGTTGCGATTTGCGTAACCGTATACGAAAAAGCGGTTGCATTATCGTTCTCGGCGAAGCGCTGATTGATGTCTTTCCGGAGCGAAGAGTGGTCGGTGGCGCGCCTTTTAACGTCGCATGCTCGGCCGCCGCGCTCGGAGCGGACGTGTGCCTTGTTACGCGGCTCGGTGATGATGAGAATGGGCAACTGGTGCGCGGAGAAGCGGCGCGCTTTGGTGTGAGTTTGGATGGTGTGCAGCTAGACGCCGTGCGACCCACGGGCACGGTTCAGGTGGAAGTCACCGCGAATGAAAATTACTACACCATCGCGGATGATCAGGCTTGGGATCATTTGCAGCAGGAGCCTGCGATTAAAGCTTGTGCGGCAATTTCCGCTGACTATCTTTATTTCGGCACACTGGCGCAACGCTCAATTGAGTCTCGCGAAACTATTCGCCGGTTGGTGAAAGAATTTGCCGGCATCGTTTATCTGGACCTAAATTTGCGCGACATGCCCGATATTCGCGCGATTTGCGAGGATTCGTTGGTACTTGCCGATATCGTAAAGGTGAACGAGGAAGAACTTCGCAAGCTATTCGAATGGTTGGGCCATCGCGAAGCTGAGGTAGCAGGCTGGCAAACGCAAACCTTCACAGCGGCCGTGGTGGCGCTCATACAAAAATTCACGTTGACGGGATTGCTGGTGACGCGCGGCACCAAAGGGTACGCGTATTTCGACAAAAACGGCACTATTGGCATCGAGGGAGCGGCAGTTGACGGTGTTGTGGTGGCGGATACCGTTGGGGCAGGCGATTCGTTTTCGGCGATGTTTCTGGCGAGCCAAACACAGGGTCTGTCGATTGAGCTGAGTCTTAAGCGCGCGACTGAATTAGCGGCTGCAATATGCGGCGTTCATGGTGCGGTGCCGACATCGCGAGAGTTTTACGTGCGTTGGTGCGCGCCGAAAATTGCGGATACTACGAACCATGCAAAAGCGCACAGTCATGGCCTATAAAAAACAGGGGTTGTGGAAAATATGAATCCATCAGAAGCGTCAAACGCGAAGTTACTGGCAACAAAGACACCGCCAACAAAAGTACAAATGGACGACATCGCGCGACTGGCTGGCGTGTCGGTTTCGACCGTATCGCGGGCGCTTAGCCAGAGCCCGCTGGTGAGTGAAAAGACGCGAACCCGAATTGCCGAGCTGGCGAAGTCGCTTAAATATTCTGTAAACGTGGGCGCACAAAATTTGCGACGCGGCCAGAATCGCACCGTGGCTGTGGTCATCCCATACGACGCGAAATCTCGTCAACATGTTTCCGATCCATTTTTTATTGGCATGCTGGGCAGTATTGCGGATGCGTTGACGCTGCAAGGCTACGACATGCTGCTGTCGCGCATCGATGCGGATCGCCTTGATCTTGCCGCGCAGTATTGCGATTCCGGGCGGGCGGTCGGTGTGATTGTGATCGGACAGTGGGGACATCACGATCAATTAAACGAACTGGCGCTGCGACATTTGCCTTTGGTGGTGTGGGGCGCTGAATTACCGAAGCAACTTTACTGCACCGTCGGCAGCGATAATGTTGAGGGCGGCAGTTTGGCCACCAGTCATTTGCTGAAAGCGGGGCGCAAGCGAGTTGCTTTTTTTGGTGACACGCAAATGCCGGAAGTCGCGCAACGTTTCGAAGGGTATGAGCGTGCGCATCGCGCGCTTGGCGTGCCGATCTTGCCGGACTTGGTCATTCAAGTCCCGTTCATTGCCGAGGCAGCGCGTGATGCCGTCAAGTCTCTGGTCGTCAAGCAAACAAGGTTTGATGCGATTTTTGCATGTAGTGATTTATTGGCGATTACCGCCATTGGCGCGTTGCGTGATGTGGGTTTATCCGTGCCGACCGACATTGCGGTGGTGGGTTACGACGATGTTGATATGGCATCGTATTGTCATCCTGCATTGACGACGATTCATCAAAGTATTGAAGTCGCCGGCCGCGCGTTGGTCGAGGCACTCTTGGCGATTCAGCGCGGTGATGAGGCGCTACCTAATCATCTGCCTACGCGACTTGTCGTTCGCGCAAGCGCCTGATTAAATTAATGTTTTTTTAAAATGTTGCCACCGCGCAACAGTTATTTACGTTTGATGCAGTGCAATATTGCAATCGATTGCAAAAGGGATAATACTCAGCTCCGGAATGGATAGCCGTGCACGCAAGGTAATAGCAGTCTGGGGTTTTAGGCTGGGGTGTTATGCGTGATCAAACATGGCATCAGATGGGGTTGATTGGCGAGGTGCTGATCATTCTGTTGAGATTCGCCGCAGCAAACGACAGGTCAAATCGCGGGGCAGCAGGGGCAATAACATGCAATAACACGCAATAACGCGCCAGTAATGCAAGTGTCGCGTTGGGCTCACAACAAAACTTGGAGAAGAAAATGAAATCGATAGTGACGAAGGCAATGAAAATGCAAAATCCAAACAACACCAAACTCCTTGTAAGTTTGGTATCGATTGCATTGCTGCAAATGAGTGGTCAGATTGGTAACGTTTGGGCTCAATCTACACCTGCCGCGGCAGAAGCCGCAAAAACGGCTGTGGAAGAAAAAGACAAAGGCGCACTTTCACTCGATGCGATTGTGGTCACCGGCACGCCACAAGGCGTGTCGAAAATGAAATCCAGCATTTCGATTTCCACCCTGAGCGAGCAGGCGATTACGCGCTCGCAAGCGAGCAGCTCAGCCGAATTATTGCGCTCAGTCCCTGGTGTGCGTTCTGAGTCCAGCGGCGGCGAGAGCAACGCCAACGTCACCGTGCGCGGTGTGCCGATTTCCGCCGGCGGTGGTCGCTATGTGCAGTTTCAGGAAGACGGTCTGCCGGTATTGCAGTTCGGTGATTTGAATTTCGTCACGCAAGATACTTACACGCGCCTTGATGGCAGCCTGGATCGCCTCGAAGTGGTGCGCGGTGGCTCAGCGTCAACATTGGCCACCAATGCGCCGGGCGGTATCTTTAACTTCATCACCAAGAGCGGTGAAGAAAAAGGCGGCAGCATCGGCCTGACACGCGGTTTGGATTACGACCAAAGCCGTTTGGATTTTGATATTGGCGGCAAATTAGCGGAGAAAACCCGTTTCTTCATCGGCGGTTTTTATCGCGTGGGCGAGGGTGCGCGTGACGGCGGCGTGAACGTGGAAAACGGCGGCCAATTGCGCGCCAATATTACGCAGGAATTGAAAGATGGTTATGTTCGCGTCAGCTTCAAACATTTGAACGATCACACGCCGACTTACTTGCCGGTACCAGTAAGGTTTAACAACGGCAACATTTCAACGATCGCTGGAATTGATCCACGCACCGCCAGCTTCTACTCCCCTTATCTGTTGCGCGATGTGACGCTGACCCGCGATAACGGCCGCACCAGCACCAATATTAACGACGGCTTTGTGGCGAAGAGCAATGCGGTTGGCCTTGAGTCGCAAATCAATCTCGGTGGCGGCTGGACGCTGGACGAAAAATTCCGTGCGGCCAAAAACACCGGGCGGTTTGTTGGTATATTCCCCGGCGACGATGTGGCGAATGTGACGACAACGTTTGCCACCGGCCCTAACCGCGGTCGCGCTTATGCCGGCCCTGCATTTACCGCAGTGGTATTCAATACGTCCATTGATGACCTTTCGCTCACCGCCAATGACATCAAAGTGTCGAAAAAATTTAGTATCGACCAAGGCTCCAGCATCACCGCAACAGGTGGCTTCTTTACCTCGCTGCAAAAAGTCGCGATGACTTGGAACTTCAATCAATATTTGTTGCAGGCAACAGGCGATAAACCGTCGGTGCTGACCTCCGCAATTAACGGCACCAATGCCTTCGGCGGCTGCTGCTCGAATACCACCGATTCGGATTACAAAACCAATGCGCCATATGCGGCTATCGCGTTTGAAACCGGGCCGTTGAATATTGATGCCAGCGTGCGCAATGACCGCATCAAAGCCACCGGAACCTATAACCAGCTGGGATTCGCCCCCGCCGGTTCAACCACCTATGATCAGAACGCGGCGCGCATCATCAACTACAAGAAAAACAACACCTCGTTTTCGTTAGGTGCGAACTATCGCGTCACGAAAGATATCGCCTTGTTTGCACGTTACAGCGAAGGCGTTTCGTTCAACGCGGATCGTATTACTTTCTTCAGCCCGCAAGCCAGAGTGGACGGAACTTCACCGATTCCAATCAACGAGGTGAAGCAGTTCGAGTTAGGCGCGAAACTTCGTGCGGGCGATTTCTCAACGTTCGTTACGTTGTTTGATGCCAAGACAGATGAAAGCAATTTTGATCTGACCACGCAAAAGTTCTCCGCCAATAAATATGATGGTAAAGGCGTTGAAACTGAAGTCGCGTACAACATTGGTGATTTCCGTTTGGCGGGCGGCTTCACTTACACCAACGCAAAAATCAAGGAATCGAATGACAAGACTGTGGTGGGCAAAACACCGCGCCGCCAGGCTGACGTGGTGTATCAAATCACGCCGTCATACACGTTTGCTGATTTCACGATCGGTGGCAGCATTATCGGCACAACCAAGTCAAAAGACGATAGCCCTGCCGGCCCGATCAGCGTGACTTTGCCAGCCTACACGGTGGTAAACGCGTTTGCGAATTATCAGTTCACGCAAAGTGTGCAGTTGTCCTTGGGTGCCAATAATCTGTTTAACAAGATTGGCTACACAGAGACGAACGACGGTCGCGGTGCAGCACGATCCATCAATGGTCGCACCGTTAAGGTTGGTCTCAAATACACGTTCTGATTCGTCTAAAAACGTTTTATTTGATTTCACAAACCAATCGCTGTGAAGTGCTTCTGCTGCCTGTACTAGTTGGCAGCAGAAGCCCAAACACGGGATGAGTATTTTCCAAACGTAGTGTTCCGCGCTCAATGGGCGCAATAGCCATCACGATGAAAAACCAGGTTCAACTTATCGCCTATGTAGATCGGCTCGGGGGTGGCAACCTGAAAGACTTGCAAACGCTTCTCACGGGCTCGCTGCGCGGGCTGTTCGGCGCGGTGCATTTGCTGCCGTTTTTTAATGCCATCGATGGTGCAGACGCGGGCTTTGATCCGATTGATCACACCACGGTTGATCCGCGGCTCGGCACATGGGATGACATTAAATCGCTGAGCAATCACGTCGATATTATGGCGGACGTGATCGTCAATCACATGTCGTCCGCGTCGCCCCAGTTTCTTGATTTTTTGCGGCATGGTGATGCATCACGCTTTGCTGGGTTGTTTTTAACGCTTGATAAAGTATTTCCGAATGGGGTGACTTCCGCGCAATTGCTCGCGCTTTATCGCCCGCGTCCCGGCTTGCCATTGACCGTTGCCACGTGTGCGTCTGGCGAGCAAAAAATATTGTGGACTACCTTCACACCAAGCCAGATTGACATCGATGTTCACCATCCTGAAGGTGTTGCCTATCTCGACAAAATTCTCGGCACGCTGAGTGAGAATGGCGTGCGACTGGTTCGCTTGGATGCCGTTGGTTACGCCGTAAAAAAAGCCGGTACCAGTTCATTCATGACCGAAGAAACGTTCGACTTCATGTCGCAATTCGCGGTCAAGGCCAAGGGTTATGGCTTGGAAGTTTTAGTCGAAGTACACTCGTATTATCGAAAGCAGATTAATATCGCCAAGCATGTCGATTGGGTTTATGACTTTGCCCTTCCGCCGTTGGTGTTGCATGCAATTTTCTTTAATACGGCGCGCTATTTGAAAAATTGGATCGCGATACGTCCTAACAATGCGTTGAATGTTTTGGATACGCATGATGGCATTGGCGTGATCGATATCGGCGCAGATGCGAATCATCGTAGTGATTCGCCGGGTCTGGTGCCGCCGCACGAGATTGATGAACTCGTTGAGCGAATCCACAAGAACAGCTTTGGTGAAAGTAAATTGGCGACCGGTGCCGCCGCATCCAATCTCGATTTGTATCAAGTGAACTGTACGTTCTACGCAGCGTTGGGCAACGATGATCGCGCGTATTTGTTAGCGCGCGCGATTCAATTTTTCATGCCAGGAATTCCGCAGGTGTACTACGTCGGCTTGCTGGCGGGCGATAACGACATGGCGCTGCTGACACGTACCGGCGCGGGGCGCGATATTAACCGACATTATTATCAGCCGGGCGAGGTGGAAACTGCTTTGCAAAAACCGGTCGTCAAAGATTTGCTCGCGCTGATCAAATTACGCAATTCGCATCCCGCGTTTGGCGGGCACATGACGATACAGGAGACAGACGAGCGCGAACTGAAGATGTGTTGGCGCGCGATCATCGACGGCGTATCTCACGAAGCTGAGCTACAGGTGGATTTTGTCGCACTTTCTTATCACATTGCGGTGCGCGAAACAGAAGTAAAACCCTAGCATTGGCGGGCACTTTCGAGCTTTATTGCTCGGAGACGCCTGCTGGTGCTAGAGTTTTAACTTGGTTATGCGTCTGCTCACGCGCCGCGATTAAGCTGTTTGTGCCAGTGATTTTGCGGCACCGTTCAGGGCGACGTCAGTGGAAGTGATGAGGGCCGTGGCAATTTTTTCGAGGTAGGGTTGATAGCGACCCTTCGTGACAAAGCGCTCACGAAACTTTGATCGCAAGAAAAAATCGCCCAGTTTAGGCACCACGCCGCCGCCAATAAACACGCCGCCTTTGGCGCCCAACGTGAGTGCCGCATTGCCCGCAAAGCTGCCGAGCATGGCGCAAAAAACATCAAGCGTGGCAATGCAAAGTGCGTCGCCATTTTCGAGCGCTTCACGAGTAATGTCATGCGCTTCGTATGATGCATTGGCAACTTCGCCTCGCACTGAAGCCAGCGTGCGATAAAGAAACGGCATGCCGAGCCCGGATAAAAAACGCTCGGCTGAAACATGCGGCAACGATTGGCGCGCGAGGCGAAGTATTTCAGCTTCCAGATCATCATTCGCCGCGAGCGTGACATGGCCGCCCTCAGCCGGCAATGCAATCCAGCCATGTGCGGTCGGTGCCACCGCACCTACACCCAAGCCCGTACCAGGCCCGATTACCGCGATGAGATGGTCACGATTAAAAGTGGCTTCGGGTGTGTCGGCGATTTTGCTATCTCGTTTCAGCGTCGCCAGCTGCACATAGTCACCGACTGCTAAATCGGGCAGACCAAACGCAAGCGCCTCAAAATCATTCAAGAATTTAAGTTGCTCGAGACCTAACGAAACACGTAGTTCGTCGCGTTTGAATATCCATGACCCGTTCGTAAGCTTTAACGGGCCGTCATCAATGGCGACCGCGAGCGCAAAGGCGGCGACGGTGGGAATGTGTGCCACGCGCTGATCGGCCAGATAAGCCAATACCGCATCGGCTGGCGTGGCAAAGTCTGCACAGCGCATGCTGCGCACGTTGGACACGCGCGCACCCGCGTACTCGATCAGCCCGAAGCGCGCATTGGTGCCGCCAATATCTGCAACCAACTGCGGACGAAACGCGATTGATGTCGCGCCAGAAAATTCATGAAGTGAACTTGCGGGCGACGAGTGCGCTGAAGATCTAATCTGCATATTGAGCTAAGCCTCCTCGCGCCACAGCATGCCTTCACGACCCAGCATGGCGGTGGCGGCGGGTGGGCCCCAGGTGCCGGCGGTGTACGGGCGCAGGGGTTGGCTATTTGGATCGCTGTCCGCTTCCCACGCGGCAAGAATCGGTTCCACCCATTCCCACGCTGCTTCCAATTCGTCGCCGCGCGTAAACAGGGTTGGCCGATCGCGCATCACGTCGAGCAACAGTCGTTCGTACGCTTCCATGCGCGGCGTCTTAAACGCTTCATAAAAATCCAGTTCGAGTTCGGTCGCGCGCAAGTGCATGCCTTCGCCAGGTGTTTTTGCCATCAGTCGCAGCCGCAAACCTTCGTCAGGCTGTAAGCTGATGTGCAATGTGTTGGGATGAACCGCGCCAGTAACGCCCGGAAAAATGGAATGCGGCAGTGCGCGAAATCGCACCACAATTTCGGCGACACGTTCCGGCATACGTTTGCCCGTGCGCAGAAAAAACGGCACACCGGCCCATCGCCACGAATTTATTTCTGCTTTCAGCGCCACATATGTTTCGGTGGTCGAGCCCGCATGCACGCCATCTTCATCTGCATAGGCGTCCGTCATTGCGCCGTTCACCATGCCGGCACGATAAGCGCCGCGCACCACGTTGTTGGCAATTTCGCTCGGGCCAAATGGTTTTAGCGCTTTGATGATTTTCAATTTTTCATCGCGCACCGCGTCGGGCGACAAACTTGTCGGTGGCTCCATCGCCACAATGCAAAGTAGTTGCAGCAAATGATTTTGCAGCATGTCGCGCAGCGCACCGGTGCGGTCATAGTAGCCTGCACGCGTGCCAACACCAATGTCTTCGGCAATGGTGATTTGCACATCGCTCACCCATTCGCGTCGCCACAGTGGTTCGAAAAGTACGTTGCCAAATCGGAGTGCCAGCAAATTTTGTACGGTCTCTTTGCCCAAATAATGGTCAATGCGGAAAATTTGCCGCTCGTCAAAATAACGCTGCACGTGGGCGTTGATCGCGCGTGCTGACGCGAGATCGCGGCCCAGCGGCTTCTCCAGTACCAAGCGGCAGTTTTTGTGAACTAATCCACCCGCAGCAAGATTTTCAACAATGCCTGTAAACAAATCGGGTGGTGTGGACAGATAAAATATGCGCACGACGGAATCGTCATCACGCACCGCAGCCTTGAGCGCTGCATAATCCTTTGCCACGGTTGCATCGAGGCAAGCGTAGTGAATGCACGATAGAAAATTTGGCCACGCGCTCGCTGCACTGGGGTCCAGATGGTCGGCTACTTTTTCGGTCAGAAATTTATGAAAGCTCTCGCGATCAAGCGGGCGTTGACCAAGGCAAACGATTCGAAACTGCATTTCTTTTGGGGAACCTGATTGCGCACCAAGCTCGCCTGTTTGAAAGCGGATTAACAAAGCGGGCAACAACTTGCGTGCGGCTAAATCGCCGGTGCCACCAAATATCACCAAGTCGAGCGGAGGAATAATATCGTGAGCGGCGATGCGTTTTTGCCTTGGCAGAGTCATAAAGTTCGGTGTGTGGTATGTAGTTTAACTACAGCTTTTTATGGATGTGCGAATCTTGTTCAGCTAAGGCAGCTATATCATGACCTCATTCCCGATTTAACAAGCTGGCAAAGATCAAATGCGGCTGAATATCAAAACTACATATATTTTATAAGTAATAATGTAAATATACTACAAAAAATAGCGTAAGAGACCACCAATGAATTCCATCCGATTTGTAACCCCAGGCGAACAATCGAAATACGTGGCTGAAGAAGCGGCCAGGCTTTTGGATAGCGCCATCACATCGCGTGGTCAGGCGCTGTTGGCCGTTTCTGGTGGCAAGTCGCCCATCGGAATTTTCGAAATTTTGCGCACACAATCAATTGCATGGGGTCAAGTAACCATTTGTTTGGTGGATGAACGCTGGGTGCCGCCCGATCATGATCGCAGCAACGAGAAATTAGTACGCGTGCATCTTATGCAAGAAAAAGCGGCTGCGTCGAAATTTATTTCTGTCTACGGTGCGGGGTCAACGCCCGTTGAAGCAGCAAAGGTTTTATCGGCCAAGTTTATTGACTCACCCGCGCTCGGATCAGGGGTTGACGTCGCACTATTGGGCATGGGGGAGGACGGACACACGGCCTCATGGTTTCCGCGTTCTCAACAACTTGGCGATTGCCTATCGTCAAGTCATGCTTATGCGGCGGTATCAGCCGAAGAGGGCCGCGACCCACGCGTCACGATGACGTTGTCAGCTGTTGCTAACGCCAAAAAGATTATCTTGTGTGTGGAAGGTGAGGTTAAACGTGCAGTGCTCGCTGACGCAGCCGGTGCGGGTGGTGTGGAGCAATATCCGGTAAGAGCGGTACTTCGGTTGCCCGATAATCAAGCAGCTATTCGCGTCGCTTGAAAATTCAAATATCGCGTTACTGAATTCGTTTCGCGCCCATGTCTATGCGTGTTGTGCCGCGGGTGGATACGGGCGCATCGTAGCGCCGATCAATGTCCATGGTCCACGGCAGCGGCAGATCGTCTTGCACCACAGTCAGGGCGTGCGGGCCCGCTGCCACGTCACTGAATTTATAGTTACCGATGGCATCGGTACGCGTGGTGTAGCGACCGTCAAGCACCACCACCACATTGGCCGCACCTGATTCATTGCCATCGCGTCGGCCATTGCCGTTCGTGTCGAGGAAAACAGTGCCCTCAATTTTGCCGGCACCGCCGCCGATTCGTCCACCCAGCGGAGCCGATGCCGAGCCAGCACGGATGCTGTAGCGCAGACTCACAAATACGCCGCGATCATTGGGGCGCGAGCGCACCACGATCGGTGTGGCGAGCGGGCTCTCGACCAAAATCGAATCGGTAACCACGCCGCGATTCTCGTAAATCGACGCGTTGAATGACCAGCTCGGTGTTATCTGCCAGTCGAGGCCAATATTGAGCGCGATGCTGGAATCGTTGTTCCCACGACCGTCGGCGTTGCGAAGTTGCCTCGCGCGCAAATTGGCTTGCGCGGAGAGCGTATCGGTAAGCAAATAGCGGCCATTCAAGCCGACTGCGAAAGCGTTTTGCGACGATCGTTCTGTGCTCACGAAACCGCTGTTTGTCGAATCATTAACTGCCTGCAATCGTTCCGGCTTGATCCGCTCAACACTCAAGGTAGTCGACAACGATAAACTTGCCTCGGTAAAAAATGAATGCTCGAGTGTTAACGCTTGTGAGGTCGGGCCGTTGTCGCTTGTGGACGCATCGACTTGCGCTCGCGTGGTGCCGTAGCTATTGGTTGATTGCAAATAGGCAAACGCCGAGCTGCTGTTGCCGCCGAAATCGCGCACCGCGAAACCACCACCCGCCGATAATTTAGTGCTCAATAAATAGCGTGTTCCGCCACTTGCAAACCAGCCGCGAGGGCTCGCACGGGAGATGCTATCAAAGGACTCAACGTTAGCCGAAATGTCCCACTGCGTCGAGCTATACCCGTACCGATAAGCGGCACCTTGCAAATCGGCTGCCAATGCGCGGTCCAGCCACATGAGCCCACGCTCAAGATAAAACACGGACGCCTCGTGGCGATGCGCGCCTGCGCGCCAATTGATATCCGCATAAATACCAGTCGATGAAACACCGTCAGCGCGCGAGCCGATGGCGCTTAGTTGTACGATAAAGTCTGGCACCCCAGAGCCCACGGCCCGATCCGTGTACGCCGTGCTCAGATAAAAATTGGATGGTGAAATACGTTTGACGGCATTCACTGAATCCGTATCAACAAAACCGGATTCAGGCACGATGTTGTTGCCCTCGGCAGCGGTGGCCGCGAATGTCCAGGGGCCGCGCGCAACTTCAGCGAACACGCTGCTCACACGTCCTCCGCTGCCAGCAAATCTTGCCTGGGGAAAACCTTCAAAGCGACCCGGTTCACCAACGCTTGCGCCGAGCTTTAATTCGTCATTGCCCCATTGATCGCTGCCAGCGCGTCGCCATTGCGTAGATGCGCCAATCACCTGCGGACCGGGCAGGGTTAGACGGCTGCTGCGCCGTGACAGTTCAGGCATCAATAAATTGGTGGTGCCCAAAGCATTGTCTGCACGCCAACCGTTGTCGAATGGCAGGCCAACTTGCCGTAATGTCCAGCTTGAAAGGCCGCTGACGTTGCTACCGCCCAGTGCTAGTGCCTGCAAAGAGAGCGTGCCAAAATTAGGTGCTTCGATAAAGGTGTCGATCTGAAAACCCTGCGTTTCGGTGCGGGTATCATTCCGACTCCCGGTAAGAAACGCGGCATTGTCTTTCGAGGTTTGCACGTTGCGTGTGAATTGCACATTAAAGCCGCGCGACCAACCTTGGCTGTCGTAAATGTCGTTAGCTTTATCGCTTTCATCCTGAGCCGAAACGCCTTCCATAACGCGGTCAACATAGGTGCCGGAAACCTTCGCATCATCGACTGGTGGCGTCGGTCTTGCCGGCGTTGTTGTGCTCTGTTCGGCAAATACGGTAGCTACTGGGCAGACAGTGAGCAGCAGCCAAAGATACAATTTTGAAGAGGCAACACGCATCCTATTTTGGTGCCGTCCCTGAACTGGCGGGCGGCGCTTTTATGGCGGGAGCGGGTGGTGTTGGTAATGCGGATGCCGCGGATGCAGGCGATGCCGGTGCTGGCGCATCAAATCGAAAATCGATCTGGGTTTTTTTGCTGTTGAGTGAATCGCTCCACTCAATTGCGCCTTGGATGTTTAGCGGATATTTAAACTTTAAGGCTGCGTTTCCTTCTGCCTGTGGAACCAGCGCGATGCTGCGTGTTTGTCCGGGCAGGATCGGCAGCGGCTCCGGCAGAAAATCAATCTTCAAGCCCTCCGGATCTGTACCTTTCAAAAAGCCCATTGCGCGGCCGTGCGCGTTGCCAGTGTTCTTGATGTTGAACACCGGCACAATCATGCCGTCAACCGCACGCGTGCCGCCCTGCGTAATTTCCAGTCTTGGTGTCGCATCGCCCACACCCGCATACACGACTACACCAACACGCCCGCTGACTGGGAAAGTCATCGCGCCCGTGGCCTTGACGACTTGCTCGGCACCTTCGATCATGATCGCAAATCGACACTCAGTTGCTGACGCGTCCGCAGGTGGCGTGATTTCGAAACGAAACCGCACTTTTGCGTTCGCGGCAATGGTCAGCTCGCGCCGCTCCAAACTCACCCATGGGCGGCAACTGTTTGGTGCCAGATCGTCAGAAAACTGCGCATTTCCATCCGCGCCAATCGTCCAGTCATTGGTGTAGACGCGATAGGTGCCTTTCTCGTTCGACGCTTGCGTGATTTCGATTACTTGTCGGATCGTTTTTCCTGGTTGCACAGCGACCTCAAACCGAGGTGGTGACACGACCGCCGAAAAACTCTGCGCAGATGATATTGCAGGCAGCAGCGCGCTTGATGCAGCCAAAAAAGCAATCGCGAAACCCGTCTTTAAACGGGCGATTGTCATCACGGTATTCACAAGCTGATCGCGAAACATTGCGGAGTTTCCTTCATTCAAAATTCGTTCGAGCGGGATTCGTTACGAAAAAATCGCGTCAATCCACATCAATTTCAAAGTAAAAACGCAGGCGTTGCACATTGCTGATGCGCGAACCATCGGCCTCGATGTTGATATCAAATACGTCCTCAAGGCGCGCTTCACGTATGGGGCCAGCGTAGACCAGCGTACGCCCGCCCGGTGCCAATTGGCCTTCCAGCAAACGTCCCTGACTGCGCCATTTTATTCTTATCGATGATGCCGATTCTGCTGGCAGCAGCATATAAATTTTGCCAACCTTACCGACCCAGGGCGAGGTGGCCAGACGTATGTTCACCCGCGTACGGCCGACGATCGTGTTGTCACGATTTTTAGGCGGCACCACGCGCCATGTCATCGCCGGGGTGCCATCCAATACTACTGTGGCGGAATCGTCGACTAACGCGGTGGTGGCGGCGCTTGCAATAGATGTTGCGCAAAGAATCGCGCACGCCGCGATAGCAAATGAAAATTGCCTGGCGTTAATATTCACGGTGCCACCAACGTGTAGGTGGCGCGCCCAGTGTAGGTGCCAGCTGCGACGAAGTTTGCATTGGCGTAATTGAATGTGTGACAGTTTTCAACGTAGCGATTGGACGCGATATTGCGCAGCACTAAATTGCCTCCATTGAAAGTCCCGGCTGGAATATCTGCTGCGCCTGCGTTGCCAATGGATGTGCTGGTCCAGCTGATTTGTGTGAACGGGATAGTCTCGGTGCCATTCGATAGTGTTGCTGTTGTGGTGACCGAGAGTGTGGCTGAATTGGCCGTGGTAGTAAGCTCGCGCAAATAGCCGCCGATGTAAACCTGATTCGGCGGGACGCACACGGTGAAGTTGTCAAACGGACTGTTTGCTTGCGTGCTATCGCTGGTCATTGCCTGCGAGGCACCCGTCCCCAAAACGGCGGCGGGGACCGCTACGCTCACGATGTTAGGCGTGCCGCCAGCGACGTTGTTGCCAATCGTGAGGCCGATGGTGCGCGGTCCTGGTGTGACATTTAGCACCCATGCTTCAGCCGTGGGTATTAATATCAACATCGCCGTGCCCATAAATAGCGATCTTAAACGTTGCGGTAAATATTCCACGATGTCCGTTGCTCCTATAAAAAATGCCAGCCACCGGGCTGGCATTTTTTTGTCTCGTGCCTTTTGCTTACCTCACACTGCGAGGATACGTAACCACAATCTACTACAAAACAGAGGCCGTGTAAGTTACGCGACCATTGTTGGTATTCACACCACCATACGTGCCGGCTGGAACCGTCGCTGCGTTCAAGTAGCTGTAGGTCCACTGTGAACCTACATTGGTCACTTTCGATACGGCCGCTGGTGCGAAGTTAGCCGATGCGCCGGTTGCTGGTAACGCCACACTATGCGGCAGCGTGTTGGCAAATACAGGGGTGGCCAAATTAGCACTTGCCACCGCGATTTGCGTCCATGGAATCGAGTCGCCTGCACCGTTGCCGATTGCGCCGAGTGTATTGGCGGTCAGAGTCACGTTACCGGCATTGCTACGCAGAAGCGCGGTCACAGCACCGGCACCGAGGTCGCCGCCCGTACCTGCAATCGCGGTAGCGTCGCCAAGGTTGGCAGCGGGTACGGTGAAGTCGATCAAGTCAACGGTGGTGTTGGCAGCGGCACCGTAAAGACCACCGGTACCAACGCGCAAAAACAACACTTTTGGCACGGTGATGCGGAAGTCGAGGCGGGCGCTGGTGGTGAGTGGGCCAGTCGCGGCAGATACAGTTGCTGACTCAGCCTGAGCCAACATTGGAACGCTGGCGGCAACCAAAGCTGCAACAAGCGCTGTTTTGGACATCGAATTCAAAGTTTTCATATGTGGCTCCATTAAGTTAGTAAGTTTAAAACTGGTGAAATAAAAAAAGTGGTCTGTTGAAATATTTTTTGTTTTGATCGGTACGAACGAAATATAAATGCGTTGCACCATCAAATGTGTGAACCAGTGCACAGGATGACAGGGTGTAGCTGCCGTTATTGCTGCTTACAATGGGCGAACGCAGTAAATATTTTTTTAATTCAATAAGTTATATCGATTTTTGGTGGAAAAATCCGATTGTAAATGAGTGTCAGGCGTATGTTAAAAAATATGTCATGCGCCTCTTTGATAGCAAAAAAGCGCAATCGTTTGCGCAACGTGTCGCTCATAGGGGGATCAGGGATCTATGGACTAGCTTCTGGCGCACAATTATCTGGCCGTCGCAGCGATCTATTTCACTAAACGCTAAGCAGGGCGAGCGCTTTGAGGCAAAAATGCTTGGAAATGGCCGCCAATGCTGGTGATAGGTCACTGGTTAGCCGTTAAAACTCACTACAAACATTTATGCGACGAAATTATCGGACATCAAATTTCTCGCTTCTACCGATCCATTCGCTTACGTCCATACATCCCGCCGATGGCAAGGATCAATATCAGCATCATTAGCGCGAGCGGTCCTAAAGTGGGCGTCTGTATCACGGGCGGCAGGGCGACCGCTACGCTGGTGGGATCGCCACCGGCAGATGTGGTTGGATCATCTGTCAGCACCGGTTGTTGGTTCGCGCCGAGTTCATCGGTGACAGAACCGCTGCCGTTTGCATCCCAGTTGGCAAACGCCTGATTCGTGAGGGATGTGCTGCTGATGTTAACCAGCGCGGTGGAGAAAGCTACAGCCAATTCATTGTTGGCGGCTTGCTCAGTCGTGGCCGTTGAGGCATCGGCGGCAATGGTTGCATCCACTTCAATTCGTTGCAATGTCGGATTGTAGGTGCAGCCCTGCACGGTGGTGGTGCCGTTAGGTGTGCACACCAAGGACGCCGCAACGAATACACTGCCGCTCGGCATGGGGTCAGTGATGCGTACACGATTGGCTACTGCATTTGCATTGTTAATCCAGACCACCGTCCAGGTAACAACATTTCCAGAGGCCACGCCGCGCTTGATGCCCAGCGGCGGTGAAAATGTACCAGGCAGCGCCACAGAGGCGACATCAGTTGCGCTATTGTTGGTGCTAACCACATCGCCACCGCCGCTCACACTGGCGGTGTTGGATACGGTCGGTGGCGCACTCGCCAGCACCTGAACCGTGAGGACAAGCACAGGGTATGCGCTTGCCGGGGCTAGCGCATCTGCACGCGTACAAGTGACAGTCTGCGCTGCGACATTACATCCCCAGCCATTGTTGGTGAAGGTGCCGGTTGCGGGCACCGGCGTGAGGCCCGCAGGTAAGGTGTCGGTCAATGTCACGGTGCCGGTAGTTGCCGCACCACCAATGTTGGTGACCAGTAAGTTAAAGACGCCTTGATTGCCAATCACAAAATTTCCGTTGTGGGATTTCGCAATTGTGAGATCAGGCCCGGCGTTCGGTAGCGTGACCGTTGCCACGTTGTTAACGTTGTTTGGATCAGCAATGCCGCCCGACACGGAAGCAAGATTGGTCAACGCATTACCGGTTGCGGAGTATGCCGCGCGAATGATCAAAGTCGCGCTGCCGTTTGCATTCAGCGTACCAACAGTCCACACGCCTGTGGTTGGGTCAAAGGTTCCCGCAGAGGGTGTTGACGAGATGAACGTAAGGCCAGCGGGCAGCTTGTCGTTGACGGTGACCGCTGCCGCCGCTGATGGCCCCGCATTGCTCACCGTGAGCGTGTATGCGATGGTTGCGCCATTGGCAGGTGCCGGGTTATCGACCGTTTTGGTAATCGACAAATCGGCGGCTTGCGGTGTCACCAAAACACTCGCTTGATCGTTCTCTGCCGGATTATTGTTGTTAGGCGCTGAGTTCGGATCAAATGTTCCTGACGACACCACTTCGGCAATATTCGTTACGGGTTGCAAGCTATCAACGCGGGCAACAATGGTGAGCGTTGCATTCGCATTCGCGGCTAGTGTCGACACTGTCCACAGCCCTGCATTAACGTCGTAGCCACCAACGGAAGGTGATGCAGAAACAATGGTGAGTCCCACGGGCAATTTCTCGCGCACCACAATTGACACCGCCGCATCGGGGCCTGCGTTGGCGAGCGTAACGGTGAAGGTAATATTTTGGCCAAATTGCGGTGCCGCCGTGCTCACTGTTTTGGTCAGAGAAACATCCGCGCGAGTTGATGGAATGCTGATGCTGGCGGTGTTGTCGAGAGGATTCGCATCCGGCAAATCGCTGGTCGCGTTGGCGGTGTTGGTGACAGTCGCACCATTCGCGATGTAGGTGCCGGTAATCGTGAGCGTCGCGCTCGCGTTCGAGCCAAGTGTGCCAACAATCCAGCGCCCTGTGGCGGAATCATAGGTTCCCACTGATGGTGAGGCAGAGCTGAACGTCAAGCCGCCGGGCAAACGATCTGTTACCAGCACATTGGTGGCGATACTCGGGCCGCTATTGCGCACAATCACGGTGTAAGTCACTGCGCTGCCGTTGACGGGCGAAGCATTGTCCACGCTCTTGGAAATAGAAAGATCAGCTGCTTGCGGCGTGATCGTCACGCTGGCCTGATCGTTTTCGCCCGCGCGCGCATTGTTCGGCGTGGAGTTCGGATCGAACTGATCCGAGCTGCTGATTTCTGCTGTGTTAATGATCGGTGCAGCACCGGTCACACGTGCGACAACGGTGAGTGTGGCGGCTTGCGTTGCATTCAGCGCGCCGACGGTCCAAATGCCGGTTGCTGCATCATACGTGCCAACGCTTGGTGTCGCCGATACAAACGTAAGCCCCGCCGCCAGATTCTCGCGCACCAATACACCACTTGCCGCATCGGGCCCAGCGTTGCTCACGCCAATCGTAAAACTGACGTTGTCATTCAGTCGTGGCGTCGCGGTGCTGGCCGTTTTGGTGAGTGAAAGATCGGCTATTTTTGCCGGAGTAGTGACGCTGCGCGTGTTGTCGCTGGGCACTGGGTCAGGCAAATCTGAGGTGACCGATGCCGTGTTGGTAACCGGCGTTCCGCCTGAGCTATAGATCGTGTTGATCACCAGCACGGCCTGCGCATTTGCTGCTAGTGCGCCGATACTCCACTGCCCGGTGGCAACGTTATACGCGCCTTGCGATGCGCTGGAATTGACGAAGGTGAGACCAGTCGCCGGGAATGTATCCGCCACCACCACATTCGTGGCACTGCTCGGCCCGCTATTGGTTACCGTGATGGTGTAGCTGAATGCGGCACCGTTAATCGGTGCCGCACTGCTTGCTGCCTTCGCGATGCGTAGATCAGCGGCTTGCGGCACGATTGATGCGCTGGACGAATTGTTGCCTGACTGCGGATCGGCCTGATCGAGTCGCGAAACAGTCGCGGTATTAACGATGGGTGTGGTACCCGTCACGGTTGCACTAATCACCAATGTGGCGTTCGCGTTTGCCGCGATTGACGGGATTGCCCAAACACCAGTTGTCTGATCGTAGGTTCCCGCGCCTGGTGTTGCTGATACGAACGTTAAGCCTGCGGGCAGCGCGTCGCGAATCTCCACATTGGTCGCCGCGTTTGGTCCGGCATTCGCAGCGGTGATGGTGAACTGCACGGTTGCACCAACTAGCGGTGCAGCATTGTTGGTGGTCTTGGTGACAGAAAGATCAGCCAATTGCGAGGGAACAGAAACGCTGGCTGAATTACCACTCGTGTTCGGGTCAAACGTAGATGACGTGACCGATGCAGTATTCGTTACCTGACTGGGCCCAACATAGGTCGCGTTGATGGTCAGCGTTGCGCTAGCAGCATTTGCAAGTGTGCCGATATTCCAGTTACCGGTCGCGTTGTCATACGTGCCTACGCTTGGCAAGGCGCTCGTAAAAGTTAAACCCGTTGGCAGCGGATCGTTGACCACCACACTCGTTGCCGCACCTGGCCCCGCATTGTTTACCGTGATCGTAAATTGAATCGCCGCACCGGGAATTGGGTTTGCAATGTTGACGGTTTTGGTGATGCTTAAATCCGCCTGCTGTGGCGTGATGCTGACTTGTGCGGTGTCATTCGTTGTAGTTGGATCGCGTTGATCGAGCGCTTTTACAGTCGCGATATTCGTGATCGCTGCCGTGCCCGTGACTTCTGCATCAATCGCCAACGTGGCATTGGCACCATTGGCAATAGTGCCCACTGTCCACACACCTGTGCCGCTGTTGTAGGTGCCCTGGCTCGGCGTCTCGCTCGCGTAATTCAAACCTGCGGGCAGCAAATCGTTGATCGATACGCCGGTCGCACTATCCGCACCTGTGTTGGTGACCGTTATCGTGTAAGTGATGATGCTGCCCGCGTTAGGCGATGCATTGCTGACCGTTTTGGCAAGGGCCAAATCGGCAGTCGTCGGTTGCACAAGTGCTGAAGCACTGTTATTGCTAGTGGTCGGATCAAACTGGTCGAAGCTCAACAATGCCGCGGTGTTGGTGACAGCAGTTGCGCTGCTAAATATTGCAGTAATGGTTAACGTTGCGATGCTGGCGTTATCAAGCGTGCCGACATCCCAGGTTGGTGCTGTGTAGGTGCCTTGATTGGGCACGGCGGAAACCAGCGTTAGACCAGCCGGAAGTGCATCGTTGATGCGCACATTGGTCGCTTGATTGGGCCCGGTGTTTTCGGCCTTGATGGTGAACACAACATTTTGACCGGGGTTCGCTTTGGCAAGATCGCTGGTCTTGGTAATGATGAGATCGGCGATCTGCGATGGAATCGCAACGCTCGCGGAATCATTCAGACTATTTGGATCAGGCCGATCACTGCTTTGAATGCTCGCCAGATTACTAATTTGCGATGGGCCATCAAAACGTGCGGTGATCGCGAGTGTGGCGCTCGATCCATTGGCAATCGACGCAATGCCGCTCCACAAGCCCGTCGCGGGCACATATGTGCCGCTCGATGACGCAGCGCTTACAAACGTCAAGCCTGCGGGCAATTGATCCCGCACCACCACGCCAGTGGCAGCACTGGGCCCAAGGTTATTGATGGTGACTGTGAAGACCACGTTTTGACCAATATTCGGATTCGCAATATCAACCGTCTTCGTCATCGCCAGATCGTGATATTGCGGCGTGATGGTCACGGTCGCTGATGTGTTGTTTGCTGAATTGCCATCGAATTGATCAGACGAAAGTATCGCCGCCGTATTGCTGATCGGCGCAGTACCGATCACCTTGGCAACGACATCGAGCGTTGCAGGTGTGCCGGTTGGCACGCTGCCAATCAGCCACACGCCGCTGCCCGCCGCATAGATGCCCTGTGAAGGTGTGGCACTGACAAACTGCAAACCAGCAGGCAATATTTCCGTCACTTTTGCGTTCGTTGCGGTATCTGGGCCCGCATTGGAAACGGTGACGCGATAGGTGACAGTAGCACCGAGATTGGGTGTGATGTCGGATGGAACTACGAGCGCTTTGGTCACACCAAGATCAGCGACTTGTCCGCGCACAGTCACTTGCGATCCATTATTGGTCGGATTCGGGTCAGGCGTTCCGCTGGTGAGTTGCGCTACGTTAGAGATAGCCGACGCGCCACCGTTAAACGTCGTGACAATGGTCAGCGTTGCGTTCGCCGCATTCGCCAGCGCGCCGATATTCCATACGCCGGTCGTGTTGTTGTAGGTGCCCGCCGATGGCGTGGCGGAAACAAACGTGAGGCCGGTGGGCAATAGATCGTTAACGGTAACGCCACTCGCGTCCGATGGGCCTGCATTCGCCACGCGGATCGTGTAGGTGACGGTTTGCCCGTTCACGGGTGCGGCGATATCGGCTGTTTTGCTGATCGAGAGATCAGCCGCCAGCGGCGTGATGGTGGCGCTCGCAATATCGTCTTCTGTTGCACTGCTATTGCCGGGAACAGAGTTTGGGTCGAATTGATCGGATGCCACGATTTCAGCAACGTTGGTCACGCTGCTGGTTGTGTTGACTCGCGCCGTAATTGTCAACGTTGCCGTGGTGCCTGCCGCGATAGTGGCAATCGTCCATTGTCCCGCCGCAGAATCATAAGTGCCGGTTGATGCAGTGCTGGATATGAACACCAGCCCGACTGGCAGTGCATCCGCCACTTTTACGTTGGTCGCGGCTGATGGTCCCGCGTTCGATGCCGTCACCGTAAAGGTAGCGTTGCCACCAAAATCTGGCGTGGCGCTGCTTGCGAGTTTCGTGAGGCTCAAGTTCGCGACTTGCGAAGGCACCGTGGCACTCGCCGAGTTGTCACCGGGATTGGCATCAGGTGTTGGCGACGACAGTGTTGCGGTATTCGTGACTTGGCCTGGCCCGGTGTAGGTTGCATTCAACGTCAGCGTCGCGATCGCACCATCCACCATGTTGCCGATTGTCCAGAGGCCCGTCGCGTTGTTATAGCTGCCGGTGCTCGGCGTGGCGCTGGTGAAGGTCAATCCCGATGGCAATGACTCATCCACCGTCACACTCTGCGCTTGCGTGGGGCCGTTGTTGGTCACGCGTAATGTGTAGGTGATCGACTGCCCGATACGCGGATTTGGTGTGTTCACTGATTTCGACATGGTGAGATCAGCTGATTGCGGAACGATGGTAATGCTCGCGTAATCGTTCTCGGTAGCACTTCCGTTATTCGGTTTTGAATTCGGATCGTATTGATCCGTTGCGGACACTTCGGCCACGTTGGTGATAGGCGATGCGCTAGTCACCGTTGCCACAATCGCGAGTGTGGGGTTTGCACCCTGCGCCACGCTGCCAACTGTCCAAATACCGGTGCCGCTGACATAGGTTCCTTGTGAAGCTGTAGCCGAAAAAAACGTAAGCCCGGCGGGTAATAAATCTTTGACAGCAACGTTGCTCGCCGCATCCGGCCCGGCGTTCGACAAAGCCAAAGTGAACGTCACATTACTGCCCACATTCGGTGCGCCACTTGAAGCTGCTTTCAGCAAGGAAAGATCGGCGATCTGCGACGGCACGGTGGCAGAACTGGTGTTGTTGGCACTATTTGGGTCAGTTGCACTTGATGTCACCGATGCGGTATTGGTGGCCGGTGTGCCGTTGTAGGTGGCCGAGATGGTAAGCGTTGCGGTTGCACCTGATGCGAGCGTGCCGATATTCCAAGTGGGTGATGTGTACGCGCCTTGGCTTGCTGTCACGGGCCCCAGCGTGAGTGCAGGCGGGAACGCATCGGTGACCACGGTGCTCGGTGCATCCGATGGCCCATTGTTTTTTACCGCCACCGTAAACGTAACGGCCTGCCCCGGTAATGGATTGGCGTTGTTCACTGTCTTGGTGACCTGCAGATCGGCGGATGACGCAATCGCTGTGGTGGCAGAGCTTGATGCAGAAGTAAGATCGCCGCCGCCAATAACATCCGCTGTGTTGGTGACCGATGCTGGTGCTGTTTGCAGCACATTGACGGGAATCGAAATCGGCGGATAGCTCGCACCTGCAACGAGTGTGTCGCTGCGTGTACACGAAATCGCTACGCCGCCAACTGTTCCCGTACACGTCCAGCCACCGCCCGATGGTGCTGCGGAAAGCGTCAGCCCTGTTGGCAGGGTATCGGTCATGGTCACGGTGGTGCCGAAGGTGGCACCTGCCGTTGTGGCGGCTGTGACCGTTACCAAATACTGTGCACTTTGGCCGCGTACAAAACTGCCGACGGCAGTTTTTGCAATCGTTAGGTCAGGGCGCGCACTGATTGTTGTCGGGTCAGTTGCCGTGTTGTTCGCGGTCTTGCTTGCACCTTCGCACGCACATGCAACTGTCGCGCTATTGGTGAGCGATGCGGGTGCGTTGCTCGCAATATCAACGGTCACGGTGATGGGTGGATAAGTGCCGTTGACAGCTAGCACATCGGCACGCGTACACGTTAGCGTACCCACGTTGCAGAGCCAGCCTGGGCCACTGAGTGCGGTGACGGTCAAGCCTGCCGGTGGCTGCTCGGTAAACGTCACCGTGCCAAAAGTGGGCGCAGGCCCGGCATTGCCGACCACCACGTTGTAGGTCGCGCCTACTTGGCCTTGACGAAAGTTCCCCACATGCGTTTTGGCGATGGTGAGATCAGGGCTGGCAACGATGATGGTTGCGGGTTGATCGCCAGCGGTATTGGGATCGCTATCCGATGTGTCCGTCACCGTTGCGCCCAATGTCTGCTGTCGATAGGTAACGCCAGCAGAATTGCTGATCACCGTATCGCCGGATGTGCCCGCATTTACTGTGACACGAAAACGCAGCTCAACATTGTCACCCGGTGAGAGTAATCCACCGACAATTGCGTTGGCTCCCGCGCCAGTGCGCAACACGATTTGTCCACCCGTAAATTCACCTTGATCATCTCCGGTCGCATCTGTTTTTACACCGGAATTAGCACCCACCGTTTGCGTCAAACTGCCCGGCACATACGTCGTGTTCGCGGGAATCGAATCGCGGAAGACGGTATTCACCGCGCCGTCCTGTCCGGTGTTACCAAATTTGATGGTGTACTCAATTGTGTCGCCCGGCACCAGCACACCACCGTTGACGTCGGTCACACTTTTGATCAGTGTATCTTTCACGCTCGGCACAAAAATGTCGGTCGCCAAGGTCACAATTGTGAGGTCAATCGTTTCACTGCTCGAGCTAACGCGAATGGTTGCCGTGGTTTGATTGTTTGGTAACGGTGTATTCGCTTTGGTGAGATCAATGTCGTAACCAAGTGTGTTGGTAAAGGCAGGGCTTCGTCCGGCGGTGACATTCGCGCCATTCGTACTAATTGTAGAGTTGAAATAATCGCTTTGCGGATTGACCGCATTGAACACGGGACTCAGGCTGGCCGCGCTCGGACCAAACTGAAGTCCGGCAGCACCCTCAGTCGAGGTACGATCGCCATCAATAGCCACCGTGCCAATGGTGGTGTTAACCGCACCGAATGGCGGCGTGATAAAACCGGAAACGGTGATGTCAACTTGCGCGGCGCCTGCCACGCGTTGATAGCCGTCGTATACCGATAGATTCCGTGTCGGGAGAGTCGAATTTCCATATACGACCACAAGCGACCAGCCCGCAACCAGGTTGGTGTTGTTGACCGAGGTTTGCACGTTGGCGACGGTGTAGATGCCGTTACCGCTGGTCGCCACGCGCGACGTGACATCGATAAAGCCTTGGTAGTAAACCGTGGCCGCGCCGGAGTCATCCAGCGTTGTTGCCGTTAAAGATTCATAGACGGTCGTGCCGGGCCGCTTGAATAAAACGGTGTTGCGGTTGGCAGCGGTGCTTGTTCCTGTCCAATACAATCCTGCGAACAATACAGTCGAGCCCGCTGGCATCGCGAGGCCAGCGGTACTGGAATTGAAGGTCGCGGCATCGCCATCGACATCCGCGTTGATCATCGTGAAAAGATTATTGGTGGGTGCGACGGTGGTCGCCGCACCGTTCTGTGCATTGGCACACTGCCCGCCATTGGTGCCCGTGGTGCTGCATACAAGTAACGTATTGCCGATGATGGCAATCTCACCTTTAGTATTGGTCGTGTAGCGTTGCGCGAAGGGGCGAGTCGCAGCGTCCACTACCGACATCGCCAACACCAGCTGGAAAACCGCGAGGATTAGCATGCAATGTTTAAGGCGAATTTTCACGACGTTTCCAGTCATCTGTTATTGGTGATGTTGATATCGGCGCGGCTAAACATCACGCTGTGCCTGGTCGTATTTTCTCTACGCCGTTTGCAACATAAAAATCATAGCACCAACCCACTACGAAAAAATTGCGATTACGTATTAGCCAATGACGCGCCGATACACATAATGAAACCCCAGAAGAGGAGGGTATCTTGACGCATAAATGCTCGAAAAGCCGCGCCAGTGTTGGAGTTTGTTCATGCAATGCTGTGAGCAAAAATCTGCATCACGGCTTGCCTTGTGGGGCGTATTCAGGCTGCCCGTAGTGAGTCGACAATCTTCATGCGCGATGCTTTGATCGCGGGCAAAAAGCCGCCGATAAAGCCCATCAGCAGCGAAAACAAAATCGTTTGAATAATAATTTTCGGCGTCAGTACAAAGCTGAACGCAAGCTGCGAGAAAGATTGAATATTCAATGTTGAAATCGTGATTGCTTGCAGGAAAGTGGCGAAAAATAATCCTGCCAGCCCGCCGACCATCGCCAACAAAAGTGACTCCAGCAAAAACGCCGCGAGGATCGAGGGCCGACGAAATCCCAGCGCACGCAATGTGCCGATTTCACCGGTGCGCGTGGCGACCGCTGAGTACATCGTGATCGCCGCACCAATCATCGCGCCAAGTGAAAAAATAACCGACAACACCGTGCCCAAAATAGTAATAAACGTCGACAACGCGCGCGATTGATCTTCATAAAAAATCTGCTCGCGCTTGGTTTGCAGATTGAGCCGAATGTCGTCGTCTACATCGGCCACCAATTTATCGAAACCATCGCTTCGTGAAAGCTGGGCAATCACCGACGAGAATGAAGTGCGCAGGAACGATTGCATCAGCTGTTCCACATCGCCCCACACTTCAGAATCGAACGCACTTTTTTGCGCATCAAAAATACCGACGATTTGCCAATCACGGCCACCGAAGCGCAGCGCTTGC
>JANMQR010000017.1:0-12948 GCA_031370625.1 Burkholderiales bacterium
GTACACTAATGAGGTCGATAGGTGGAACATCTGGGATGAGAACATGAAAACATCGAGCGTGAACGATGGCCAGTCGGCATCAAATCTCATCTCGAGACGGATTGCCGATCTCGGCGACTGGCGCGGGGAAACGCTTGGGCGAATGCGCAAGCTCATCAAGGAAGCAGACCCGGACGTCGTCGAGGAGTGGAAGTGGATGGGCACGCCGGTTTTCTCGCATGACGGTATTATCTGCACCGGCGAATCCTACAAGGACAAAGTGAAGCTGACCTTCGCTAAGGGCGCGTCGCTAAAAGATTCAGCCAGACTCTTCAATTCGAGTCTCGACGGCAACGTACGCCGCGCAATTGACATCTTTAAAGCAGAAGAAGTTGACGCGTCCGCCTTCAAAGCGCTTATTTGCGAAGCGGTCGCTCTGAACAGTGCTAGCAAGTCGAAGGCGTCGAAGAAGGCGAAGTCTTAGGGCTCATGCGTTAGGATCTTTCATCATCACATCTGCCGGCCATCTCGTGATGAAGCATCCGTCACACCAACGATCTGCTCGGGCTTGAATTCATCAGGTGCGACCAGACATGCCGCATCGAAGTCGCGCATCGTGGTTTTGCTGATGGCGTTGATTTTATTCAGCGCATTTGCGGATGCGTGAAGTGCAGCGAAGGCATCAGTTTTAAATTTAGTTTTTGTGGTCATGGTGAATCTTAATTAAACGTTGATGTCGATTACCCCATAGTTTAATGGGTTGGCTTCAAGGATGTGGGTTTCGTGGTGGGCAGGCATCGCCCCCATCCCATCCTTCCCCCGTTGCCGGGGGAAGGGGTCGACCGAGAAGCTTGGAATAAGTCGCTCAATTGCGCAAAATCGGTTCCAGCTAAAGTAATTGTCTCGCCTAAAGGAAAACCAGTGAGCGCCCGAATCTTCTCAATACTATTTTCATTTCTCGCGTTCATCTCCCCCACCCACGCACAAGAAAAGTCGCAGGAGCGCGCCGATTGGGGGAAGTATTTCATTGAGTTCAACGCGAAAGGCACCATTGTCGTCGCAGATGAACGGGCAAATAATCGATCAACTTTTGTCTACGATGAAGCCCGTGCGAAACAGCGCTATTCCCCTGCGTCCACTTACAAAATTCCGCATGCGCTCATGGCGCTGATGCGGGTGTAGTGCGCGATGAGTTTCAGGTTTTTCGATGGGATGGTGTGGCGCGAAGTTTTGCGCTACACAATCAAGATCAAGACCTGCGATCCGCGATGCGCAACTCCACTATTTGGGTCTACGAGAAATTCGCAAAAGAAATTGGCCCGGATAAAGCGCGAGATTACCTTCGTAAATTAAATTACGGAAATGCCGACCCGACCACCGCGCGCGGTAATTATTGGGTCGATGGCAATCTGGCGATTTCAGCATACGAGCAAATTTCTTTCCTGAAAAAACTTTATCGTAACGAACTTCCGTTGCGCATAGAACATCAGCGCTTGGTGAAAGACATCATGATTGTAGAGGCGGGTCGCGACTGGATTTTGCGCGCTAAAACGGGCTGGGAAGGCCGAATGGGATGGTGGGTGGGCTGGGTGGAGTGGCCTGGTGTTGGTAACGTCGGTGGCGCAGTATTTTTTGCGTTGAATATCGATACGCCAAACCGCATGGAAGATTTGCACAAACGAGAGGACATCGTGCGGGCGATTCTTAAATCAATCAAGGCGTTGCCGTCTGGCTAATTTTGCGTGTTTTGATTGCCAAGATATGATTTTAAATCTGCTTGCCTACTTGATTGGAGATCTAACCATATGTCCAACACTGCCCTTCTCGTCATCGACATTCAGCGCGGTGCATTCGATGGCGTACGCTGCCCGCCGATAGATCGACCGAGCGAACTCGTTGCGAATGCGGCATTGCTTATCGCCGCAGCGCGTGCTGCAAAATTGCCCATTGTGTTTATTCAGCATTGCGCCGAGCTGGGCGCACCTTTTGAGGAGGGAACGCCGCACTGGCAATTGCATGAGCAGCTTGCTCCCAATACGACCGAGACCGTAATCAAAAAATATGCGTCAAGCTCTTTCGAAAACACCAATCTCGGCGACACACTTCAGCGGCTCAAGATCAAAGACGTAATTCTTTGCGGCTTGCAGAGTGAACTTTGCGTTAGCAATACGGGCAATGCCGCAATCGATCTCGGCTACACGGTTCGCGTCGCGCAGGACGGTCACAGCACGTGGCCGTCTGAGGGGAAATCATCTGAAACGATTTCGCAGAACGTGAACCAAGAATTGGCGGCGCGTGGGGCGATTGTGGATTCGACAACGAATCTGGCGGCTATGCTTCGTGCGTGAATTGATTCTGCTTGCGAAGCGTTGAATTGAAAGATTGGTCGACGAAAAATGTAGGGTGGGCAGGACTCATCTTCCCATGCTCATCTCACTATCACGTACTTTGAACGCGTGGGCAGATACAGCTTGCCCACCCTACCGAATCTCTAGCAGCAGCGTGCCTTTTCAGCCGTTTTTGCTCCAAACTAGCCGCCAATACTAGAGTTTCGTATTCTCTCGCTCATACGCAACCTCACCCGCCACATACGTCGCTTTCGTCGCCCGATCATCGGCCATCGTCATTTGCACCGCCAAAATTTCGTCAATGGATTGGCAAAACTTCATGCGAAATTCGATCATGGCGGTGGATTTAAGGTCGAGTACGACCATGTCAGCATCGCAGCCTTTTTGCAGTGAGCCGATTTTGTTTTCGAGGTGCAATGCTTCTGCTGCGCCTCGGGTGGCGAGGTAGTAGGCATCGGCGGCGCGCAGCGAATGGCCGCACAGCTCGCCGATTTTGTAGGCCTCGCCCATGGTGCGTAACGGACTCAAGCTCGTACCTGCGCCAACGTCCGTTCCCAGGCCCACACGCACGGGACGCGTTTTGTTTTTCGGGTCACCAAATTTGAATAATCCGGAGCCTAAAAACTCATTCGAAGTCGGACAATGTGCGACGGCGGCTTCGGCTTCGCTCAAGCGCTGCCACTCTTCCTCATGCAAATGAATGCCGTGGCCGAACACGGCGCGTTTGCCGACTAATCCATAGGCGTCGTATACATCAAGATAATTTTTATGCTGCGGAAAAAGCTCTTTCACCCATGCGACTTCTTCAAGGTTTTCCGAGATATGCGTTTGCATAAAGCAATCGGGAAATTCGCGCCACAATGCGCCTGCTGCGTCGAGTTGTTCAGGGCTTGACGTGGGTGCGAATCGTGGGGTAATCGCATAGCTCAGCCGATCACGCCCATGCCATTTTTCAATCAGCGCTTTCGATTCATCATAGCCGCGCTGCGGTGTATCGCGCAGCGCTTCGGGCGCGTTGCGATCCATCATCACTTTGCCGGCGATCACGCGCATATTTCGCTTCTGCGCTTCATCGAAAAACACATCCGTCGCATGCGCATGCACAGTGCCGTAAACCATCGCTGTGGTGGTGCCGACGCGTAAACACTCGTCGAGAAAGAAACTGGATACGGATCGAGCGTGATCGACATCTGCAAACTGCTGCTCGGCCACGAAGGTGTAGCGATTTAGCCAATCGATAAGCTGCTTGCCATACGCGCCGATGATTTGTGTTTGCGGATAATGCACATGCAAATCGATAAAACCTGGCAGCACGAGCGCGTCGATGTAGGTGGTGATTTCGCAGTCGGCGGTAAGCGTTTTTCTGATCGCTGCATACGCGCCAAAATCGGTGATGACGCCGTTTTCATAAACGATCAGCGCATCGGATTCGTAGTGCATCGCTGCGCGTTCGCTGGATAAAAATGGATCGGCGGTGAAGGTTAACGCGGCGCTGCGGATGGCCTTCAAACTCGCCTTCATTGACTACGCTTCGTGCGGATCGGGATTTTCCTGCGTGCGCGCGGTTGAGGTATGTGCATGCGCGGGTGCGCTGGCCGGAACGCGCGGTGTATCGACACGCACATCGGCATTCTGCGCACGATGCAGCAGCGCATGATCCATCAACACCAGCGCCAATACTGCCTCGGCAATTGGTGTCGCACGAATGCCGACGCACGGATCGTGGCGACCGTGCGTGTTGATGACGACCGACTCGCCTTGCGTATCAATTGTTTGCCGATCAAGACGAATCGAGGACGTTGGTTTAATCGCGATTGATACCGTTACATCTTGGCCGGTGGAAATGCCACCCAATACGCCGCCTGCATTGTTGGATAAAAATCCAAGTGGCGTCATCTCATCCGAATGCTCGGTGCCGAGTTGCTCCACGCTCGCAAAACCGGCACCGATTTCAACGGCTTTCACTGCGTTAATGCCCATCATCGCAAACGCGATTGCAGCATCCAGCCGGTTGTAAATCGGCTCGCCCCAACCGACCGGCACGCCACTCGCCACCACGTTAATTCGCGCACCGCAGCTCTCGCCGGATTTGCGCAATTTATCCATGTAAGTTTCAAGCGAATCCACGATGCCTGCGTTCGCAACGAAGAACGGATTGTTGTGAACTTCATCCCAGTTTTCGAATGCGACTTTGTGCGCGCCCAATTGCGAAAGATAGCCGCGTACTTGCACGCCGTAACGTTCAAACAGCCATTTTTTTGCAACTGCGCCCGCTGCCACTGTCGGCGCAGTCAAACGCGCAGAGGAGCGACCGCCGCCGCGATAATCGCGCACGCCGTACTTTTGCAAATACGTGTAGTCGGCATGACCGGGGCGAAAGCTGGACGCAATATTTGAATAATCTTTGCTGCGTTGATCCTCATTGCGGATCAATAAAGCAATCGGTGTTCCCGTCGTTTTACCTTCGAATACACCCGATAAAATTTCAACTTTATCTTCTTCACGGCGCTGGGTAACGTGACGCGATGTGCCAGGCTTGCGGCGATCCAAATCGAGTTGAATATCGGCTTCTGTCAGCGACATGCCGGGAGGACAGCCATCGACAACGCAACCAATCGCTGGACCATGCGATTCGCCAAAATTAGTGACGGTAAGGAGTGTGCCGAGAGTGCTGCCGGGCATAGGGTTTTCGCTTGAAAAGAGTGAACACAAAGAATGCACATGATTTTAGCATGCACGCTGCAAGCCGCCGTCGCGTTGAGCTAATCAAAAAATAAAACCCCAGAACTGGCGAGCGTTTCAAAGCATTTTTGCTTCGAAACACCCGCCAATGCTGGGGTTCAATGTTTGTATTTCTTAACTAAAATGCCGCCGGAACGCATCCATCAGTTTATCGGACGCTTCTTTCGACACTGCCGCTTCGAGCACACGGCTGCAGGCGGTCACGGCGCGGATCAGTTGCTCGCCGTTGTTCGCAGACAAAATCTTGCCCTGCACCAACAACACATCACGGCCCAAAATTTGCCGCAGATCTTGCACCAGCGAGCCTTTGACCGTTTCCAAATGCCGCGCATCGACTTCGCTTTCCCATTGGGCGCGTGCCTCGTCGGACATTGACGATAGTGAATCGGCGGCCGGTGCAGCGCGAATACCAATCGGCGAGCTGGTTTCAGAGGCAACTTGTGGTGGCTCGCTCGCCCAGGTCGTTTTCAAAAACTCTTTTGCCGATACCGGTGGCGGCTTGATCGCGTCGGGGTTCGCGGGACGCACCTGGCTAATTGACTGCGTGCGGTTCATCGGATCATTAACCGCGGCCACCACTTTCAGGCGCGTTGTCGCGGTCAAGTTTGGCTCGGACTGCATTTGCGTTAATGATGCAGCGGGAATTGCATTCACCAGCCCTAAACGAATCAGGCTGCGCAAGGATTCGTCAGTATCGGTCGCACCCGTCAGGCGTGGATCGGTGACGCATTGCTTGAAGGTGCGGCGATTATCGATAACGTGAAGCAGCCGTGAGAGTGACGACGGTAGCTTGATGCCGAGGCGCTGCAGCTCGTTTATCGCCTCTTCATTCTTGGTCAGAATGACGTGGTCACTGGCTAGTTTTTCAAGACTCATACGTTGATTTCAAAATTCTTTGGCAACAGCGGTTAGAAAACGGGAGAGGCTCGAGGTGACGCAGATCGCTCACGACAATTGCAAATTCACGATCACGATTTTACGTTAAAACCTAATCCGACTAAAGTAAAAACTGCATGAACTGCTGAGCTCATCTATTACAGGCGTATGAGCCACTAGCGTGTGACGCTCGTTCAGGTTTTGATGGCGCCGAACACCTTTTTCAGTATGTCACTTCCAGCGCCCAGCGGATTTTCGCGAAGTTTTTTTTCTTCCTCGCCAATCATGTAATACAAACCGTCAAGCGCTTTTGCCGTGACATGTGTTTCCACTCGCGCCTGCTCTGGCTTCAACTGAACCAGTCCGGTTTTTTGAATGCGTCCGGCGAATTCGTTGTATTGACTGGCCAAGCCAATTTTGTCGGTAACTTGCGTGACAATCGGCAAAAATTTTGCGTTCAAGGGTGTTTGTGTTTTGTCGCGGAAAAAATTAGTCACCGAATTATTGCCGCCCGACAAAATCCCCTTCGCGTCTTGCATACTCATCCCATTTACAGCATTCACCAGCAGTGTTTTCGCTTGCGGTACAGCTTGTTCTGCCGCACGATTTACGCCAAGTTTCAGATCATCAATGTCCTTGCCGCGACCGATCAATTTAATCGCGCGTTCGGCTTTACCGATCCAATCCGGTAGCGGAATACGAACTTTGTCGTTTCCCCAAAAACCGTCGTTTTTGCCAAGCAGCGCCACCGCCACTTCAGCGCCCTTTTCCAGCGCTGTCTTCACGCCCGCCGAGGCATCCGTTTGCGACAGGTCGGAGAAGGAGAGCGCATAAGCATCTCGCGGCGACAGCCCAGCAGGCAGGCCGACCAGCAGCGCCGCTGAGCTTAACGCCAGCCGAACAATGGAATCCCGGCGCAGTAAATTGATTTCCCCGTCGTCGCCAATACCTGCGTTGCGATGATTGAATTTATAGGTTTGCATGTTGAGCTCCTTGGTGAGCATTGCGTAGGCAAGCTTCTTTGGCTCGCTGATGGACCGGATTGGGTTGGCCCCAAACTGGTTCCAACTCATCAGCTTTAGTATCGCCCTAATTTCGGCGGATCACAAAGCGCTTATGTCAGCATAGTTGTGAACGTTTATGGCGTATTCACTTGCATACAGCTGTCATAAGAAAAAATTACGATTGGTGATCTCAGTCAACAAACCCCGTTGACACACAATTAAAACGAGAGTAACTTACTGACTAGTCAGTTATATTTGCAGCACAAAAAAGGCATCGCCATGATTACAAATTCACTCTGTCGCTTCGTTGTTCAATCTGCTCACGTAACCCCACGCGCATTAACGGCTGCGGGAATTGTTGCTTTCGTAGCGGCAACATCCGTGTTGAGCAGTTGTGCAAAGCATGAACCGGCGGCACCCGCACCGCGGCCAGCACTTGCGTACAAAATTAAAGCCGGCGCGGGTTCCGAGACCGAAGTTTACCCAGGTGAAATTCGCGCACGCATCGAGGCCGACCACGCATTTCGCGTCGGCGGCAAAATTTCGCAGCGTTTGGTTGATGCCGGTGCGATTGTCAAAAAAGGCCAGCCTCTGGCGCGTCTTGACCCACAGGATGTTCGTCTCGCCGCAGATTCCGCACGCGCGCAGGTAGCCGCACAAAAAACCGAAGCTGAATTTGCTGGCGCGGAACTAAAACGCTTTAAGGATTTATTTGCCAAAGGCTTCGTGAGCCAATCGGCACTGGATCAGAAAATAAACGTCGCCAATGCCGCCAGCGCGCGTCTGGACGCGCAACGCGCACAAGCGAATGTGTCGATTAACCAAGCCGGTTATGCGACGCTGGTGGCAGAAACCGATGGCGTCGTCACGCAAGTAACAGCCGAAGCGGGACAAGTAGTCGCAGCGGGTCAGGCGGTAATGAAGATCGCCGATCCAAAGGATAAGGAATTGGTAATCACGATTCCTGAATCAAAATTGGCTGACTTTAAAACCGCATCCAGGTCCGATTTGGCCGGACTCAAAGTCGCGCTCTGGTCGCAACCCGGAAAATATTACGCGGCAAAGATTCGAGAAATCGCGGGCTCTGCGGATCAAGTGACTCGTACCTATTTAGCCAAGCTCGCGCTGCAATCGCCTGACGAAAGTGTACAACTTGGGATGACTGCCTATGCGGTGTTCGGCAACAGCAATGACGCCGATACCCTCGCCGTCCCTTTATCAGCGCTCTATGTCAAAGTTAACTCAACGGGCAATACCACTGGTGTGTGGCAGATCGCGGCTGACGGCAAAGTGGCGCTGAAATCGGTGACAGTGCTGCAGTATCGCGAAACATCTGCGTTCATCAAACCCGACGCCACAAACGCAGCCAATACCATCAAGGCGGGTGATTTGATCGTCGCCGCAGGTGTACACAAACTGCGTGAGGGCGAAACGGTAAAACCGATCACCGATACCGTGGTAACAGGCGATGGCAAGGTTGTTTACGCGCCATCGGCTTCATCGGCGGTTGTCGCATTGGAAGGTAGCGCCGCAAACGTCGCCAAATAAGGCGCAACCGTGTTTTACACCACATCAATATAACAACCAACTCACCACCATGAAAAACTTTAATCTCAGCGAATGGGCGCTGAAGCACCAGCCGCTGGTGCTGTATCTGATCGTTATTCTGGCGGTGATTGGCGTCTTGTCGTTTGGCCGCCTGGGCCAATCCGAAGATCCTCCGTTCACGTTCAAATTCATGACTATTCGCACAATATGGCCGGGTGCGTCGGTGACGGATATGGATCAGCAGATCACCGAGCGGCTGGAAAAAAAGCTGCAGGAAGTGCCCAACATAAATTTTATTCGCAGCTATTCGCGTCCCGGTGAATCGCTGATTTTTTTCGCGATCAGTGACGCCGCACCCTCCTCTGCGGTGCCAGAAACGTCATACCAGGTGCGAAAACGAATTGGTGATATCCGCCAGACGTTACCGCAAGGTGCGCTGGGGCCATTTTTCAACGATGAATTCGGCGATACCTTTGGCAATATTTTTGCGATCTCAGGCCAAGGGTTTTCGTACGCCGACAAGAAAATTTACGCGGATCGGTTGCGCCGCGAAATCTTGCGCATCCCTGACGTTTCCAAAGTCGACATCATCGGCGAGCAGGAAGAAAAAATCTTTATCGAGTTATCGAACGTAAAACTTTCCACGCTCGGTATCGACGGTGCCACCATCGTGCAAGCGATTCAGGCGCAAAACGCGATTTCACCCGGCGGCGCGTTCGAAACTGAAACGGACAAAATATTTGTCCGGGCCACGGGCGCGTTCAGCAGCGTTGAAGCGATTCGTGATTTTACGTTGCGTGCAAATGGCCGCGTACTCAAAATTGGCGACATTGCGAACGTGAAACGCGGCTATGCCGACCCACCGTTCACCAAAATGCGTTACATGGGCGACGAAGCGCTGGGACTCGGCGTGTCGATGCGCCAGGGCGGCGACATTATCAAACTCGGTGAAAACTTGGACTTGGTGTTGCACAAATTGGAAGGGGATTTGCCGGTTGGCCTCGAATTGCATCGCGTCAACGATCAACCCAAAGCGGTACAGGCCAGCATCCGCGAATTCGCCCGCTCGTTGGCCGAGGCCGTGATTATCGTGCTCGCGGTAACTTTTTTTAGTCTTGGTGTACGCACCGGTTTTGTCGTGGCGCTGTCGATTCCGCTGGTGCTCGCGGCAACATTTTTGTTTATGTATTTGTTTGATGTTGGCCTGCATAAAATCTCGTTGGGCGCGCTCATTTTGTCGTTGGGTTTATTGGTTGACGACGCGATCATCGCGGTTGAAATGATGGCGATCAAAATGGAACAAGGCTGGGAACGCAGCAAGGCCGCGAGCTTTGCTTATACGTCCACTGCATTCCCGATGCTCACCGGCACGCTCGTGACCGCCGCAGGTTTTCTGCCGATTGCCACCGCGAAATCGGGCACTGGCGAATACACGCGCTCAATCTTTCAAGTGACTTCATTGGCGCTCATCATTTCGTGGTTTGCGGCGGTTATTTTCATTCCGTATTTGGGCTATAAATTTCTACCGGATTATCGAAACGGCATTCCGGTAACCACGCCGCGCATGCGCCGCTTTGCGGATTTTCTGAAAAAAATTCCGCTTTTTGGCAAGCGCATGGCGAATAGTCTCGCCCCCGAGGGTGCGACCGCCGCGGGCGATATGCATCATGCGCATGATGAGCATGATGTTTACGACAAACCTTTCTACAAGCGCTTTCGCCGCGCCGTTGCCTGGTGTGTCACGCATCGCAAAACGGTAATTTTGCTGACGGTGTTGCTATTCGCCGCGAGTATTTTTGCGTTTAAATTTGTCCAGCAGCAATTCTTTCCGTCGTCCACGCGGGTCGAGTTAATGGTCGACATGAAGCTCGCTGAGGGCTCTTCATTTGCCGCCACCTTGGCGCAGGTGAAGAAAATGGAAGCCGCACTCGACAAGGAAAAAGACTTATTCAGTAATTATGTGAGCTACGTCGGCTCGGGCAGCACCCGCTTTTATTTCCCGCTCGATCAACAACTACCCGCCGCCAGCTTTGCGCAATTTGTGGTCACCACCAAAGGTGTAAAACAACGCGAAGAATTACGCACCAAAATTATCGCGCTGTTCAACACCGATTTCCCGTCGATTCGCGGTCGCGTATCGCGTTTGGAAAACGGCCCGCCGGTCGGTTTCCCGATCCAGCTGCGCGTATCGGGTGAAGATATTCCCACCGTTCGTGTGCAGGCGCGCAAGGTCGCTGATATGTTGCGTAAAAATCCCAACGCTGCGAACGTACAGTTCGACTGGGATGAAATGGCGAAAGTGATCAAGCTCGATATCGATCAGGACAAGGCACGTTTGCTCGGCATTTCCAGCCAGGAACTAGCGACTTTCCTCAATACATCGCTGAACGGCACGCAAGCGACATTTTTCCGCGAGCGTGACAAACTCGTTGAAGTGTTAATCCGTGGGCCCGACAACGAACGTGCGCGCTTGTCGTTGCTGGAAAGCCTGTCGGTGCCCACGCGTTCTGGTAAGGCCGTGCCGCTCACGCAAATCGCGAACGTGAAATACGATTTTGAAGAAGGCGTGATCTGGCGCCGCGACCGGCTGCCCACGATTACTGTTCGCGCGGATATCGGCGTGGATGGCATGCAGCCCGCGACAATTGTTGGCCAGATCAAACCGGATCTGGATGCATTGCGCGCAGAAATGCCACCGGGTTATCGCATCGATGTTGGCGGCGCGGTGGAGGAAAGTGCGAAAGCGGGTGCGTCAATCGCAGCAGGCATTCCGTTATTCTTGTTTGTTGTGCTAACGGTGCTGATGATTCAGCTGATGAGTTTTCAACGCGTGATTATCGTCGTGCTGACCGCACCGTTAGGCTTGATTGGTGTCGCCGCTTTTCTGCTGATTTTTAACAAGCCAATGGGCTTTGTCGCACAGCTGGGCATCATCGCGCTGTTCGGCATGATCATGCGCAATTCGGTGATCCTGATTGATCAAATTGAACACGATATTAATGATGGCCACAAACCGTTTGACGCGATTATTGATGCCACCGTGCGCCGCTTGCGCCCGATTGTGTTGACTGCAGCAGCCGCTATTCTGGCGATGATCCCGCTCACCAGAAGTGATTTCTTCGGGCCGATGGCGGTCGCGATTATGGGCGGATTACTGGTCGCCACGTTACTCACATTACTGTTCCTACCGGCGCTGTATGCGGCATGGTTCCGCATCCATCCCTCCACGCCGGGCAAACCAATCGCAACCAATGCAATAGCTGCTTAATGTCTCCTCCCCGTGCCATGAACGTGGCACGTTACAATAGGTCGGTGAATATTTCACCGACCTATTTTTTTATTTCATGATGATTCGTTTTCACGCAAGAACACTGCTCTTAATCTCGTCGAGTTTAATTCGCCGCTGTCTACAAAGTGATAGCTCTAGGGTGGGCAAAGCAACGCGTGCCCACCGATGCACGGTGAAGCATCCGGTGGGCACACTTCGCTTTGCCCACCCTACATGGATGCTCTTAACGCTACTGCTCGCTTTGTGCGTACTGTCGCCAAGCATCGGGCACACACAACCTGCGCCCGCAGCACCCGCGTCCGACACAAAATCACGTCCCAAAATCGCATTGGTGTTATCCGGCGGGGGCGCACGTGGTGCCGCGCACGTGGGTGTGATCAAAGTCCTCGAAGAATTGCAGATCCCAATTGATTTTATTGCAGGCACCAGCATGGGCGCGCTGATTGGCGCATCCTATGCGTCCGGCACCACCATCAAGGAGCTGGAAGATCGGCTCGCGGCGGCCGATTGGAACGATTTGTTTACCGACATTAGTCCACGCGCAGATCGCAGTTTTTTGCGAAAGGAAGAAGATCAGGCGCGATTGTTGAAGCTCGAGATCGGCGTTAAAGCGGACGGTTTACGACTGCCGGCGGGCGCGATTTCCGGTCAAAAACTCGATATTTTATTTGGCCAGATCACGCGCAACTCTTCCGGCGCGGTCAATTTTGACAAGCTGCCGATTCCATTTCGTGCGGTCGCGACTGACGCAGAAACAGGTCGAATGATTGTGTTTGATCGTGGCCGTTTGCCGGATGTGATGCGCGCGTCGATGTCAGTACCCGGCGCGATTGCGCCGTTTCAGATTGGCGAGCGCATTTATTTGGATGGCGGTCTCACCCGTAATTTGCCAGTTGATATTGCGCGGCAAATGGGCGCTGATATTGTGATCGCAGTGAATCTCGGCACGCCGCTCCTGAAGCGCTCCGAGCTACAGTCGTTCGTCGGCGTATCGCTGCAAACCATCAATATTTTGACTGAGCAAAACGTCAAGACTTCGCTCGATTCGTTAAAGCAAACCGATGTGTTGATTTCGCCGCCACTTGATACGATCGGCTCGACCGATTTTAATTCGGTTGTTGATGCGATCGTGTTAGGTGCCGCGGCCACCCGCGAACTCGCC
>JANMQR010000114.1:0-8604 GCA_031370625.1 Burkholderiales bacterium
TATTGAAGATATTAACGATGTCATCGAGCAATTTATGGATTTTGCGCGTGATGAAAGTCGCGAATCACTGGAGCCCGTTGACGTAAACGCGTTAGTCCGCGATGCTGCCAGCCGCGCCGAAAGATCGGGTGCCAAAATTTCGCTGGAACTCGCACAAGTACCGGCGGTGAAATTACGCGCGATGGCAGTTCGTCGTGTATTAGGAAATTTAATCGACAACGCCATGAAACACGCCGGCCCGGACATCACGCTGCGCACGCTAAAAACCGGGAATGAAATTTCGTTGAGTGTGCTGGATCGTGGCACCGGTATTCCACCCGCCGATATTGAGCGGCTCAAGCAACCCTTCACGCGTCTGGATGCCGCCCGCAGCGGCGCTTCTGGCGCGGGTTTGGGGCTTGCGATCGTCGAGCGCATCGCCAAAATTCATGGCGGCGCATTGCAGCTATTGCCGCGCGTGGGCGGTGGGCTGGAGGCACGAGTGACGTTGTTGGCGGAACCGACTTAGGCAGCGCGAACGACGATTGTGGATTGTTGACTACTGACTGTTTCAGGCGGCTGCATCAACCAGCGGTTGCGCAGCAGCGTGTTGCGTGGCGCTGACAATCTCTGTTGAAAAAAACGCCACCGCTTCTGCTTCAATCCGCGTGCGACGCATTGGCGGCAGGCTTTGCCAAATGCGTTTGCCATACGGTTTATCGACAAGACGATTATCGCCAATCATCAACACACCCCGATCATGTTCATCGCGAATCAAGCGGCCTGCGCCCTGCTTTAATTTAATTGCGGCATGTGGGACTTGATAGTGCATAAATGCGTTACCGCCGGATTGATTGATCGCATCAATTCGCGCAGCGAGCACGGGATCATCGGGGGCTGCAAACGGGAGCTTGTCGATCACCACGACCGATAACGCATCGCCTTTGACGTCCACGCCCTCCCAAAATGAATGGCTCGCCACCAGCACGGCATTGCCGAGTTTACGAAAGCGTTCCAGCAATTCGGTGCGCGTGCCCTCACCTTGAACCATCAGCGGGAAAGTAAGGCCGCGTTGTTCGAATAAATCCTTGAGCAATCCATGTGCGCGATCCATTGCTTTGAGTGAGGTGAATAATAAAAACGCACGGCCGGCGGCGGCTTCAATCAGCGGCAAGGCCGCGCGCACAATGGCTTCCGTATGATCAGGCGTATTCGGTGCGGGCAAACCTTTGGGTAAATACAGCAAGGCCTGGGTCGGATAATCAAACGGCGATGCCCAGGATGCGGTCTCCACTTTTCCGGCATCAGCGCGTTCATTAAACGAATCATCTTCGTCGCTTTTGCCTTCAGTATTCAGCAAACCCATTTCGGTTTGATAGTGGCCAAATTCACCCTTCACCGCGAGCGTTGCGGAAGTAAAAATCCATGCGCGCTTTTTGCCGAAGACTTGTTCGCGGAAAATATTGGCGACCGATAACGGCGTCAAGTGAAACGCGAGCGATTGCGAATACGCTTCGGCCCAGCGAATCACGCCTTCGATGCCGCCCTCTTTTCCGGCACCCTGCCATTGCGCCAGTTTTTGCGAAAGTTCATCCGCGCGCTCCAGACAATTCGCAATCTCCGGCGCGCGTGCCGATTGGCTTTCGAGCATTTCACGCAGCTCGCCCATTTGTTCTTGCGCCTTGGTATACGCCTCAGCAAAACCTTCCCGCTCCGCCACATTTTCACCAGGCATGCGGCCAAAATCTTCACGCACCGTCAATCGTAAATCACGGGTCGCCAGATCCAGCGCCATCGCGGCTTCCTGCAAATCTTTGAAGTCGCCCGCATGTGCGACACCCGCCAGCCGCGCATCGCGTGCCAACTCAATCATTTGTGAGGTTGATACGGCTTCGCCAAAAAACATCGTCGCGGTATCGGGCAATTGATGCGCTTCATCGAATACGACGGTGTTACACGCTGGCAATAAATCCTGCGCACCATCGTCTTTCAGCACCAAATCGGCAAAAAATAGATGGTGATTCACCACCACCACTTCTGCTTCCATCGCCGCCTTGCGCGCTTTCATGACGAAGCAATCTGCATAGCGTCCGCACTGCGAGCCGAGACAATTTTCACGGGTTGAAACCGCCGCACTCCATGCGTTCGAACGTTCCGGCACATCGGGCAATTCTGATTTGTCGCCGGTACCGCCGCCGCTAAGCGAACGCTCGGCGAAACGCCGAATCGCGGCGATATGTTTCACGTCCTCGCGATTCATAAAGCGGCCGTCGGCGACCGCTTCTTCAAGGTGATGCAGACACACGTAATTCGCGCGGCCCTTCAGCAATGCGGTGGACACCGGAATGCCGAGGGCGGCAATCACGGTCGGAATATCGCGATGGAATAATTGATCTTGCAGTGTTTTGGTGCCGGTGGAAATGATCACCTTGCCGCCGGAGCGCAACGCAGGCACAAGGTACGCGAAGGTCTTGCCCGTACCCGTGCCCGCTTCCGCAATCAGCACGCCCGCGCGATCAATCGCGGCTTCAATTTTTTCCGCCATTTCGATCTGGCTGGCCCGATGACGGAAGCCGTCAATACGCTTGGCGAGTGCGCCGGTGGGGCCAAATATAGTGCTGAGTTCTGACATTGGGAGATGATACCTTGTGGCGCGACGCGCTCATGTCGCCGATGGCGAATTCGTGGCGAAAAATAGCAAGCTCCTTGCCCTACTTGCCGTTTGGCGCAAAAATGCTTGTAACGGCGCGCCAGTGTTAGAGTTTAGGTGTCACCAATAACGCAATCTATGCCGGAAAAAATCCTTCCACCGACAAATAGCGTTCACCCGTATCGTAATTAAATCCCAGCACGGTCGCACCTGCGGCCAGCTCCGGCAATTTCTGTGCAATCGCCGCCAGCGTGGCACCCGATGAAATACCGACCAGCATGCCCTCTTCGCTTGCAGCACGTCTTGCCATTTCGCGCGCAGGTTCAGCCTCAACTTGAATCACGCCATCGAGCAGCGACACATCCAGATTCTTCGGAATAAAACCGGCACCAATACCTTGAATCGGATGCGGTGACGGCGCACCGCCGGAAATCACGGGCGATGCGGTCGGTTCAACCGCATAAACCTTCAACTGCGGCCATTTCGCTTTCAACACTTTTGCGCAGCCGGTAAGGTGACCGCCGGTGCCGACGCCGGTAATCATGGCGTCAATGCCATTCGGAAAATCCGCCAAAATTTCCAGCGCGGTAGTGCGCGCATGTACTTCAATATTGGCGGGGTTTTCAAACTGCTGCGGGATCCATGAGTTCGGTGTGGCGGCGGCAAGCTCGTGCGCACGTGCAATCGCGCCCTTCATGCCTTTCTCGCGCGGTGTGAGATCGAATGTGGCACCGTAGGCCAGCATCAGGCGACGGCGTTCAATTGACATGCTGTCGGGCATCACCAGAATCAATTTGTAGCCCTTTACCGCGGCCACCATCGCCAAACCGACGCCGGTGTTACCGGAAGTGGGCTCAATAATCACTGCGCCCGGCTTCAGCACACCACTACGCTCGGCGTCCTCAATCATCGATAGCGCGATACGATCTTTGATCGAGCCACCGGGATTGCTGCGCTCGGATTTAATCCAGACGTGATGGGTGTTGCCAAACAGACGATTGATTTTGATATGCGGCGTGTTGCCGATGGTGTGGAGAATGGAATCTGCGCGCATGAAAATCACCTCTGGTAAAAAAATCTGGTTGGAACTCGTTCTGATGAACTCATTTTATCCTGCACATCGCGATAATTTTTATCGTTGCCAGATCAGCACTTAAAATGGGGGCAATCGTTTCCATATCAAGCACGATGTCCGCCATGATTATTCCCACGCTCTACACATTCCGCCGCTGCCCCTACGCGATTCGCGCGCGGCTGGCGATTGCGGTGAGTGGCGTTGTCGTGACGCATCGCGAAGTGGAGCTGCGCAACAAACCAGCAGCGATGCTGGCGATCTCACCGAAGGCGACCGTGCCAGTCTTGCAGCTCGCTAATGGCGCGGTGATCGATGAAAGTCTGGATATTATGCGCTGGGCATTGCGCCAGAACGATCCGGAAAATTGGCTGGTGGATGACGAAAGGCATGCCGCGCTGATTGAGCAAAACGACACATCATTCAAACGCAATCTGGATCACTACAAATATCCGAATCGTTTTCCTGAAATGCCGGTTGAAAACTATCGTGCAGCTTGTGAAATATTTCTGGATATTTTGAATGCACGTTTGGCAACCTCCGCATTTTTGCTCGGCGACAAATTCAGCTTTGCAGACGCCGCCGTCGTGCCATTTATCCGCCAGTTTGCGCATGTTGATAAAGACTGGTTTTATCAATCACGCCACCACCATGTCATCAAGTGGCTCCAGCAAATTTTGGCCTCGACACTGTTCGTTGAGGTAATGAAAAAGCCATAAATTAAAAATGCAAGCTGTACTTGCCGATTGAGACTAAATTGGCTCAAGACCCGCGCCAGTGCTAGGTTTTCCAATTTTTAACTGTCATCCTGAACCGAGTAATCTAGTAATCGTAGGTCAGGTTCGTGGTTGGCAAATGAGGCTACCTGACAATGTCGATACGTGGAGACCGAGGTCAGGTAGCTGCGCAACCTGACCTACAAGACTTCAATAAAAAACATCAGTGGATGTGGTCATGCCTCCGCAAAAATCAAGTCCTTGAAATCAAAAATCGCGCTCCTATCTGTGTCTTGCAAGCGCTCAATCGAGGCTTGCGGAGGGCGACGAAAATTACGTCGTCAGCCAAATTTATCGCTTACTTTTTAAAGGATATTGACATGAGAACGCTTGATTTTTCCCCCTTATATCGTTCGGCCATTGGTTATGATCGTTTGGCAAATATGTTTGAACGTGCGCAACGCGGCGCCGAGCTGGGTGACACTGTTCCAACCTATCCGCCGTACAACATCGAGCTGATCGCAGATGACAAATATCGCATCACCATGGCTGTAGCCGGTTTCCAGAAATCCGAAATTGAGCTCGAACTGGAAGGCGATTCGCTTAAAGTCGTGGGCAAGAAACAGCGCGACGAACAGGGTAAAACTTACCTGCATCGCGGCATCGGCGCGCGCAATTTTGAACACCGCTTCCAGCTTGCCGAGCACGTAAAAGTGGTCAGCGCAGCACTAGACGCGGGCTTGCTCAACATTGAGCTGGTACGAGAAATACCCGAGGCGATGAAGCCACGCAAAATCTCGATTGAAACCACCGTAAATAGCGGCAGCAATGTTGAAGCGCTTGAGCGCCGAGCGGCTTGAACAACGGTACAGCGCAACTGCACCGCTCAACTGCGCAGCGCGCTGCGTAAAAACTGAGCAAGTTTGAACTTGCTCGCCCTCTTCCAACAAAACGTTGGAAGAGGGTTTTTTATGTTCGACCAACGAGCTGCCGCTGGCTATTAACGTGCGACACCGGCAATTGGTGCGCGCGCCCGCCATCACGAAGCAAAATTTCAAATTGCTCAGTCGGCAACGGTTTGGCAAACAAATAGCCCTGCATCACTTGGCAGCCTTGCGCAAATATCTGTTCCGCTTGCTCTATCGTCTCGATCCCTTCTGCGACCACCTCCAGCTCGAGACTTTTGGCCAGCGTGATAATCGCCAGCGTGATCGCGGCGCTGTGGCGTGACGTGATAATTTCACTGACGAATGCGCGATCAATTTTCAGCGTATTAATCGGGAAATTTTTTAGATAATTCAGGCTCGAATAGCCGGTACCAAAATCGTCGACCGATAAACGTACGCCCAGTTTTTTTAGCGCATGCATTTGTGTAATTGCGCTGTCCTCAGCCTTGATCAGCGTACTCTCGGTAATTTCGAGCTCAAGCAGACTTGGATCGATTCCGGCAGCACTGAGCACGTGTGAGGTCTCATCGGCAAAATTTTCTTGCCGCATTTGCAGTGCCGATACGTTGACCGAAATGGGAATCGGTAAAAAGCCCGCGAGCTGCCATTTTTTCATTTGCTCACAGGCTTCTTGCAGTACCCAAGTACCGATGTAGTGGATAAGTCCCGTCTCTTCCGCAAATCGGATAAGTGACTCCGTCGTGTGCCCCTTGCTCGCGCCGTTAGGCCAGCGGAGCAGCGCCTCCGCGCCCACCAGATCACCGGTCAAGAAATCAAATTTGGGCTGATAGTGCAAATGAAAATCGTTATGCGCAATGGCGTTGCGCAAATCATTTTCAAGCTCAATCCGGTTCTTGATATTGACATTCATGGCCGGCGTGAAGAATTGAAAGCGATCACGCCCATTCGCTTTGGCCTCGTACATCGCGGCATCCGCATGTTTAATCAGCGCATGTTCGTCCGCACTGTCATCCGGAAATGTACTAATGCCAATCGACACACCGATATGCAATATTTGCTCAAAGATTTCAAACGGAGCGCAAAGTGCAACACGAATTTTCTCGGCGGTTGCGGCGATCGAGGCCGTGTCATGAACGTCTTGCAAGAGAACGAGAAACTCATCGCCGCCCTGACGACTTACGGTATCGCTTGCGCGTACACAGCTCACTAACCGGTTCGCCACTTCTTTGAGCAGCGCATCACCATAGGCATGGCCCAGACTGTCGTTAACCTGCTTAAAACGATCCAAATCACAGAACAGCAACGCCAAACGCTGTTTGTTGCGGGTGGCAGCGCTGATCGCTTGCGATAGGCGATCCCGTAGCAGCAAACGATTGGGCAGATCGGTCAGCGCGTCATGATGCGCCATACGGGTCATGCGCAAGGCCAGCGCCCGCATTTCGCTCACATCGTGAAACACCAGCACGCCGCCGAAAACGTTGCCCGCGCGGTCACGGATCGGTGCTGCGGAATCTTCAATTGCGGTCTCAGCCCCGTTGCGTGTAATCAGCAGCGAATTGGCCGCAAGTTCAACGATGCGGTTTTCCCGCATCGCCTGTGCAAGCGGATTAGGCACTGTTTCACGGCTGTGAACGTTAATGATCCGGAACACTTCTTCGAGCGGCCGCCCGCGAGAAGCCACGTCACCCCAGCCGGTCATTGATTCAGCGATTGGATTCAAGTAGTTAATATTGCCATCTGCATCGGTGGTAACAACTGCGTCGCCAATCGAATTCAACGTTACTTCAGAGCGCTCATGCTCCTGAAAAAGCGCATCTTCCGCGGTTTTACGCGCTGTAATATCAAACGAGATCGCATAAAAACCGCGCACAGAGCCATCCGATCCTCGATCTGGAATGTAGCTGGTGTGGTGATGAACCGTCTGCCCGCGTGCATGAACAGTGCCATCAAAATCTGCCCGTTCACCGCTCAAGGCCTGACGAATATGGCCTTCGATCTCGCCATAAAGCGCTGGGCCGCATACGTCGCGCATGGTCAAGCCGATAAGCTGCGTCGGGCTGGTGCCATAAACCGTTTCGACATACTGGTTGCAGAATCGATAACGTTCGTCACGATCAACGTAAACAATAAGCGCGGGCAAGTTGTCGGTAATCGCACGGATGCGCGCCTCGCTGCTACGAAATTTTTCTTCGGCTAATCGACGCTGTTTAAGTTCGCGTCGGATCAGCAAATAGCTCAATATCACGAACACGGCATACAGCAAGAGCGCAACAAAAAACACGGCCACCGTGCGATCAAACGCTGCCTCAGCCGTGGCTATTCGCGATGCCAACAATGCTTGCTCGCGCTCGGCAATGGTCGTGCTCAGCGCATGAATCTCGGCCATCCATTTTTCGCCCTGATCTTGAAGCACAATTGCCATCGCGGCAGATTGCCCTTTATCGTCGTAAAGCTGAATCGTCCGCTTCAGCTCGTCGAGCTTGTCGTTAGCAAGTTTTTGCAGACTCAAGCCCGATTCGGTTTGCTGCGGATTATCAGCCACCAGCGCCAGGAAAGAGGCGAGGTGATCCGACGTATTCTTGCGCGCGATTTCGTATGGTTGCAAATAGTTCTTTTTGCCCGTTAAAAGGTAGCCTCGCTGCCCGGTTTCGGCCTTCACCAAATCCAACTCTATGTTCGCAATCGCCAGCAAGACCTCTTGCGTGTGGGTTGCCCACGCGCTGCTCGCACGCATATGCGCAAGCGTGAAATAGCCGCCGATACTTAACATCACGGCCAGACTAAGACCGAACGCCAATGCGGCAGCAATTAGTTTTTCAAGCGATAGAGCTAAAAAGCGCTGTTTAAGGGATGCCATAAACTTATTGTCAAAATTTAGAAATTGATTGCGACTGCGTGCGACAGATTTTCATTGATGAGCTGGCTGATCCGACAAAATCAAGCGAGTGAATAATACCTAACCAAATACTAATCGATCTTGTGTCGTTGTTAACGCAACCAGCCTTGAAAAAAAACTTTTACGCAAAAGTTCACATCTTGGGTCGTGCGAAAACCGACGTTTGCCGCGATGAACTCGCTATGAACTGCACGACAGCATTGAACACCCCGCTTTATGCCGCGCCCAGTCTGGCCGTTTCGCCGCGAACGCGTCGCGCCCGGGTTGCAACGCGTAGGGGTTTCGCATGACATCCAGCAGTTCGTGAATCATGCTCATATCGCCCTGCTCGCCCTTATCAATCGCCTGCTGCGCAAGGTAATTGCGCAAAACATAGCGCGGAT
>JANMQR010000150.1:0-11579 GCA_031370625.1 Burkholderiales bacterium
CCGCTGTCTTCCGACAAATCGAACAATAGCAACGCAGAAAAGGCACCGGCTGCGCTGATTCAGCCGTAAATTTAACGCCGCCGCACTGGCAGGAACCGGCGAGCTGTATCGTGAGTCCTTGGGGATTGATGGCGATGAGATTGGGTAATCTTGAGCGGGGTTGGCGCAAAGGGCAAGTGTATAGACGCGCGATCAGCAACGGCGGTAATTTTCGCCGTAATCAAAATTTCATCATCGCAGCGGTGTCGTTGCACCGAAAATTTCATCAGCCCAGAAAGCTCCGCCACCTCAACAGTTTCGCAATGCCGAAGCTCGTATCACCTCAAAAATTTCGTCATCCCAAAGGTCTGGTCCGCAGAAAACTTCGTAACTTAGAAAGTTTCGTAGCATCAAAAACTTCGTCACCCCAAAGTTTTCGTCGCCCCGAAAGTTTAGTCATCTTAAAAATTTCGTCACCCCGGCGAAGGCCGGGGCCCAGTCCCGTCAAGGGTGTTCAAGCCGCAGGCACTTATGAACTCTGCCTTTGATTGAGAACAAAGTTATAGCAAGCCAAACACAATAAAACCACCCCAAACACCCATCAACAAAAACCAAAAACCCCAACACCCGCGCCCCGTCCCAGCCATTTCACCCCCAAGAAGCCCACCAAACGGCGATCTACAAATCGCCCCCATCACAAACACTACACAGTCACCAACCCCACAAACACCCAAAAATCATCCATACAAATAAATATTTAGAAATCACTATTGACATCTAAATATTTCAGTCGTAATCTACAAACACAGAGAAGAATCAAAAAACGATGACTTGAATCAAACGCTTTTTTCAAAGCGTAAGAAATTAAAGACTTTCAAGCATCGGCGCAGTCGGTCTAAAACGAAACTGAAAAAGTGAAGTGGAACGTCGTTCGCGTGTGATTTTTCGCGGGCGGAGTTCTGCATTTACGCAGCTTGCAGTGCATCCGGACTGGGAGGGTGGCATGAGCAGCGGGTCTGTAATTTGTATGACATTTGTCGCCAAGGCAGTTTTGGTCGGGCTCACGTTTGCGCATAAAAACCGCCGACCTGCTTGTGCGGTTGTTCGCAGCAGATCACGCGTGACGCGCCGATTAATGGGTGACCCCATTTATGCTCACCGTGGCGCCATCGCCTCGCAGGCCTTCACCAAACGCTTCCCCGGCCAGACGCTCGACCAGGCCGGCGCACCCGCGTACGCCTGGCTCGCGCGCGACCTATTGCCCGGCCTGCTCGGCTTTATCGCCAAAGCCAAGGACAGCACCTGGAGCCTGCACGCGGCCATCTACGAAATGAAATGGCCGGAAGTGCTGGCCGCATTCAAGGCCGCCAAAGTCGCCGGCGCGGACGTGAAGATCATTTACCACGCCAAGGATGATGAAACCGGCCTCGCGAATGACGCGGCTATCGCCGCCGCGCAGATCAAGCAGCTCTGCATCCCGCGCGTGGACGCCAAGCTGATGCACAACAAATTCATCGTGCTCTTGAAGAACGGCAAACCCGTTTCAGTGTGGACCGGCTCCACCAACGTGAGCCGCAACGCGCTGCACGGCCAGCTCAATGTCGGCCACGCCATCCACGATGCGGCGCTGGCCAAACGATTCCATGAATACTGGACGGCACTCAAAGGCGACCCGGATGCTAAGAAGCTGAAGGACTGCGCTGAATCCGACAACGCGCTGCCGCCCGACGATGAAAGCGACGCACTAACGCCGATCTTTTCCCCGCACCGCGGCCGCGGGGTATTCGATTGGTGGATCACTCTCGCCGACGACCCGAAGCCGTTATTCATGACGTTCCCGTTCGGCATCGTCAAAGACTTCCGCCCGGTATTCGACAAGAACGACGGCGTGCTGCGATTCGCGATGCTTGATAAATACGTCAACGGCGGCAACGCCACCTCTCGAGCTGAGGCTATCGCCGATATCGAGCGCATACGCCGCTTTCCCAATATCGGCATGGCGTTGGGCAACCATATCTATGTGGACTGGATCGACGGCTGGCGCAAGGAATCAGACCCGATCGGTGTGAACGTGAATTGGGTACACACCAAGTTCATGCTGATCGACCCGCTCGGCAACCAACCCATCACGCTGACCGGCTCTGCCAACTTCAGCGAAGCGAGCGTGAATACCAACGACGAGAACATGGTGCTGATCCGCGGCGACAAGCGCGTGGCGGATATCTACTTCGGCGAATTCATGCGGTTATTCGCACACCACCGGTTTCGGGAGTCCGTCAAGCGGCACATCCAGCAATTTGGTTCAGCAGCATTCAATACGTGGAAGCCGCAGGATTTGTTTGAGGACTGGAAAAAGTGGGTGCCGGGTCAGTTTAGGGTGGGTGGGGAGTATGAGATTAAGAGGGTTTATTTTGTGGGCTGATTGGAAGTAACAATCAGCCTCCGATCTTCTGTACTTTATTGAGTTTACTGTCCGAAAGGGAGGCGACATGTTCGTGCGATTGTTATTTTTGACGCTCTTAGTTTTCATCTGCGGAAGTCCTGTAAACGCACTCGCACAGGCGGGGACTGAGACAACCGCAAAATCTCCAGAACAGAAAGCACTCGAAGAAAAGCTCGCAATTCTGGATTTGAAAGACAAGATCCTAACAAAGGAACGGGCGCTGCTCAAAACAGAAGTTGGTAGCGAAGTGACGTTGCCGACAGGCAAGGTTGAAAGGGATTCGGCTGTGATTCTGCCCTCTGCTATTCACTACGTTTCGTATGATTCACTACGCGTGATGGCAGAGAAAATTTGCGCGGATTTACCTGAAACTGCGGCGAGCGAAAAGGCCACCTTGTTCACTACTGCGGCAGAACTTCGCAATATTCGAGAGCAATACCTTGCAACGATTGTCTATCTGCGAGGTATTGGTGATCGTGTTGAAGATGAGATTAGGGAGGTCGAACAACTTGGTAAATCGACCCAACAGGGGCCGCGTACGGTTGCTGGTGTAGCGAGCACCCTACTAGCCTTAGATGCGGTAGGTGCAGTTGGTAAAGCCATTGCCGGAATTTCTGGTTTCTTCAAGAGTGACCGGAAAATTGGCGCTGCAGACGCCATTGTCACTGCTGAACACGTTATTTTGGCACTGCGTGCATGCAACCCTAACAAAATTACTCTGATCGATCCGACACTTGTGCAGCTTTCGGAGGCGGACATTTTTGGCAGCAATAGCACTGGAAAAAGGCTGAATAGTAAAGTTGAAGATGCTCTACAGTTGAAGGATTCGGCGCAAAAATTGCGTCGGCTGATCAGCGAAAAGGAGCAATCGCTAGAAGAATTGAAAAGGGACCTCGCATTAATAGCCGAAAGCATCGCAAAGGAAAAGGATCAAGCAAAGAAACAGGATTTGGAGTCGAAGTCGAATAAGGTGAAGGTAAAAATCGATGCTTTAAGTGGCGCCCTTGTCGCCCCAAAAGCAACATTAGATGTCGCCGACACAGCAATTCAAGGGTTATATGCTGTCGATGGAACATCAAAAGTGAGTTCGTTGGTCGTACTTGCGCGCATGGGAAAGGTGATCGATGCTTTAGACAGCGACAAATTCAAAGACAGCAAAATTCTGACGGTAAAAGTCCAACATTCGAGTGGCTACAGTCAAATCAGTAGCTCTTGGTGGCGTAATGATCGAATCGAATTTGCTAGCGGAACAGCCATTTCTTACGAGCTATCCAGCCAAACCGGGACCATCGAAAAGAGCAATTTTTTCTACGTGCAAACGCCATGGCGACGTCTCAATAGCGAGGGAGAAAGCTTTTCCGGCAACCTGACCAGTTTGCGTGAAATAAAAAGCAAATAGCCTATGAATGTTTCCGACATATTTTCGGGGAAAACCCGGCAGCGTGGGCAAAGCACTTTGCAAGTGATATTGGTGCTTCTTGCTTTCTTCAATTCGATACAGTCCCATGCGCACCCCAGAGCGCCGGACGGAAACAAAGGCGACGCCACTTTCAACGCTGTAAAGGAACTTGGACAAGAAGGCACCGAACCAGAGCTCGCAAATGCGCTTGCAGCAAAGTCTAATGAATATCAAGCCACATTTTATTCGTGGGAGGGTCGTATTCGATGTACCAGCTCATTAATCGGTCCACGAGTTTTGCTGACTGCTGCGCATTGTGTTGGAAATAGCAAGAATGCGTCCATTGCGCTCAATGGCACTACTTATTCGGGACCTTGCACCCATCACCCAAAGTACGCAAAGGGAGACGTTAGCGCAGATTATGCGCTTTGCGTGTTAGACAAACCGGTTCCGGAAGTGCCATACGAATTAATTAATACAGACAGCTCAAAAATCAAGATTGGGCGCACATTGTTGCTTAGCGGTTTCGGTTGTACAAGTCTTGACGGTACTGGGCCAAGTGACATGGTTTATCGAATCGGAAAGGCGAAAATTGTCAATTTACCTGGAACTGTTGGCGGTGAAGCGAATACGATAATAACGAAGTCGGAGCTTAGTGCCCCGGCGCTACTGTGCAAAGGCGATAGTGGAGGGCCCGCATTTCATGAAGGTGGCGTTCCCGGCTATCGAGTCATCGTATCCGTAAACTCTCGCACATGGGCGGAGAGAAAACTTTCATATCTTTCAAGCCTTACGACAACTGAAGCAATGAAATGGATTGAGCGCTGGTCACAGGAAGACCCAGTAAGGCGAATTTGTGGGCTGTCGACACCGCCGCCGACTGGTTGTCGATAATGCAAGCAGTTAGAAATCGGTTACTTGTGCACTTGTTCTCCATGCTTGTGATCGTGAATGCATCGGCAGTTGAACCGGCGCCATCAAAATTGACCGTTCGAGCGACGTCTTCATTGTCGGACGAAGCCATTGCATTCATCGCCGATATAGCCGAACCACTGAAGCGAACGATTCCTCCGAGGACTCGGCCAGAGACGTTCCTTTCCGGCGTTTGTGGTGGGGGACTAACAAACACATACTTGAAGAAATTTCAGGAATTGAATCCAAAGACTCAGCTAGCTCCTTCTGATTCTTCGCGTGAAGTCATGGTGCCGGCGTGTGTCCATTGGCGCAACAATGTCGATATCAAGATAAGTAAAGACGACACACTTGATCGGGTGATCTTGCGAGAAATTGGTGCAACTGCTACCACGTTGTTGCAGCCATGCGGCCCCGCCGAGAAAAGTTCTCGATGCAATCTATCGATTCAAGATGTCGTTCGCAAGATGAATCCCGGTTTGGACATCGAAAATCTGAAACCTGGGCAACGCTTGTCGCTTCCAGTGGTTAGTAAATTTACTACGATCAAGTTAAAGCAAACAGAACGCACGTTGGCAAATGTGGTGGAAACGCTTACGAGTCTAACGGGTGGTGGCGACGTATCCGCGGCTGGGCAAGGCCTAGTTTCCGCTACACCGGCAATTGAGGATATCGAACTTGTAAAGCCGTTGAGTCTAGACTCGGACAAGATCGGTGCATCGAATTGCAAGAATGCGGATGCAGTAAGCCCGAATTCTTGGCCCGTGGATGCCGACCGACTCATCGTTGCACTGATTCGAAACCGGCAGCTGATAGAGCGAAATACTGGTCAACTTATTAGGGCAGCGCGCGTCGCAATAATTGACACGGGCTTGGCGATTTTGTCGGAACGGTTGCCACAGAGTCTCTTTGACAAAAACATGGGTGAAAGTGAGTTTCCCAGCAATGGGATAGATGATGACAAGAACGGCTATATTGATGACTTATACGGAATTGATACCCGCGGAGGCGGAAAAATTGAACCGCACGAGGGGTATCAATTCAAGCGGCATGGATACTATGTTTTTGACCTTTCAACGGGCGGGGCTGCATTTCGCAAGAAGTATCCGAAATTGGATCAGCACATGCGCTTCAAGGTCATTCGTGTCGTAACTGCGATTGGTGACAGGTTTGAGATACAAGAGAGCGCAATATTGCGCGCGGCGCAGTATGCTGCGCGAAATATGAACATCGCGAACCTAAGTGTAGGTTCCGGAACAAGCATGGATATATTGGAAGGGATTGTTAGGAATCAGCCAAAACTTCTGTTGGTTGTTGCTGCTGGGAATGAGGGCCAGAACATTAATCTCAAGGCTACATATCCAGCAATATTTGGCGGCAATTTAGGAAGATTGAGCGACCAAGTCATCACCGTCGCCGCTCATGCTGCCGACGGTCAGCGTGCGACCTTTTCCAATTTCGCCGCAGAGTACGTCGACATTGCGGCACCAGGCTGCGCGATATTGCAGATTGACGAGAACAACAATTCGATCAAAAACTACGGCACGTCCATGGCGGCCCCGCTTGTTTCATTTACAGCGGCCCTGCTTCATTCCCTTGGCATGGAGGAGCCCAGGGAATTGAAAAACAGAATTGTTGCATCAGCAAAATATGTAGAGGGTCTGAGTGGAGCCGTATTTGCTGCGGGCCAATTGGATCCTGTACGTGCAGTAAGTTTGTATGAAGACGTGGTCGAAAATGAAGCTGGCCAACTTGCTCATGGACGTTGGATTCGCCCTTCCTACGTAAAACTTTGCGCGGGAATGGATGAACTTAATGCATCGCTCGTGCGAAAGGTAACGGTTCTGGGTGCCGAGGAGCCAACCCTTCGCATACTTTATCAAAATCCAGACCACCGGCTATTCGCTTTCCCCCCCTGTAAAGCAGAGGGCATTGGAATCGCATTTGCTGCAGCGGATGGCACCGAGGTGTCGATTCCCTGGAAAAGAATGAATGACCTGGTAACCGGAACAAGGCTCATTCAATCTGCACCTGTAACTCGATGAGGTTTTGAGTCTGGAATACTCGCCGGCACTAGAAATGTGGAGGATTTTGGAAATGACTACCCTGCGTGCGATCTTGTTATGTGCAACGTGTTCGATGATGATTGGTTTCGGCGCAAAAGGGAATGCCGAAGGGGCAGATGTAATACTCGGTGAGTTGATTGGACCGCGAGTCTATGCCCGCCAAGGCGGTGTTGCGGCGCTTTCTGTGGGTACGACTTCATGCAATGCTGGTAATCGTGTTCTTCAGTGGAAGCATACCCGATAACCGACATCCTGCATGAAAACACGGGGTCACGAAAAAACGGGGTCACGTCTTCCATTTTACATCTCCATGCGGTAAACTGCTTTCATGACCCGACCCCTACGAATCGAATTTCCCGGCGCTGTCTATCATGTCACGTCGCGCGGAGACCGCCGCGAGGCCATCTTTGAGGACGATGCCGACCGCGAGGCGCTGCTGGGTGTCGTCGCGCAGGCCTGCGAGCGCTTCGACGCCAGCGTCCTCGCCTATTGCTTCATGGACAACCACTACCACTTCGTGCTCCAGACGCGCCGGGGAAATCTGTCCCAGTTGATGCGTCAGTTGAACGGCGTATATACCCAGCTCTACAACCGGCGGCACAGCAAGGTGGGGCACCTGTTCCAAGGACGCTTCAAAGGCATTCTGGTCGATGACAGCGCATATCTATTGGAAGTGTGCCGGTATGTCGATCTCAACCCCGTGCGCGCCCGAATCATCCGCGACCCCGGCAAGTGGCAATGGAGCAGTTATCGCGCACATAGCGGTCAGGCGAGCGCGCCGGCATGGCTAGATACAGCGGCGGTTCACGCCTGCCTGCTCGGGCGGGCTGCGCAAACCGGTGCTGACCAACGCAAGGCGGCGGCACGCTATATTGCGCTGGTGGCAGCAGGTAAAGGCGTCAAGCTTTGGGAGGACGCACTGGCGAAACAAATGTTTCTCGGCGATGCGGATTTCATTGACCGCATGCAGGCGCTGATCGAGCCGTCGCGATCCGATTCAAAGCAAATTGCCAAATACCAACGAGCCCGCGCAACTCACCCGATCCGGCACTACCTCGACAAACACAAACGGCGGGACGACGGCATCTTCGCGGCGGTGAGGGACGGGCAGCACAGTTTGACGGCGATCGCAGAGGAAGTCGGGTTGTCCATTGCGAGCGTGAGCCGGATTGTGAAAAAGTTGGAGGCAACGAATAGTGATGCAAAACGGAAGACGTGACCCTGGACTGCTGGGACTGCTGGACTGCTGTGACCCTGGGCTGTGACCCTGGGCTGTGTTGCCAATTTTCGAATCGCTAAATAGCGCCCGGTATTGAGACCTGACCCCGCCCTGTAACGGTCGGTAAAGTCAGGTGAAAATACTACCGCTTTACACACCACACACTACACTACACAACACTTACCACCGCTACTCATTACTGCATCGCCACAATCCAAAGCTGTGCGCCTTGGGCTGTTGATGGTCTCCAGTTGATCGAATGGGTGCCTGCACCAGCAACGACCCTATACGCCGATGCGCTCTGCACATGATTGGATGCCAGTGAAGAGGTATGATCAAGCACTGTCCAGCCTGCATCCACAGCGGGATTTAACTCACCATTGCCATCGTCGCCCCACCAGAACGCGGCTAAAATCGCGGGGCCGGTTGTGGTCACGCTGGCGCTGGTATTCGGCGGTGTTAGATCTTCAACCCATTTGCTATCGACAATTGTGGTGACGTTTTTAAACTCTGCAACTATCACCGTCACTTCGTCGCTGGCGGATGGTTTTGTGGTGCTGACAATATGGCCGGCACCACCAACAGCCGCCAGCTTGGCATAAAGCGCTGTGCCTGATGTATTCCACTTGGCATAAGCGTGTGCGCTACCAATCCGGGCATAGTTGCCGTTACCCTTGTTATCAGAGACAGTGGCGCTCGCAAAATCTGCGAGTGCGCCGCGCCCGACGCTGGCTAAGATAATACTGCCCACATCAGAGGTAAATGAATTGGTTTGCACAGCTGCACTGGATTTACCCAGAAAATCCAGACCAATACCATGCCCTCCCATGGCCGGAGCACCGACGGGACAACTCTGTGCGTAACCATGGCCAACTTGACTGGCGATAGGTGCGGCGGCGGAGAAAGCCAAAAAATGGCGGCGGGTGAATCGAAACTTTAGGGAACGGTCCATAACAACCTCGCGCAGCTCGTGCTTTATCTCGGAATCAATATCTTACTCTTTTCCAGATTTATGTCTGTTGGCAGGACATCGTGAGAGCGTTCTTGGAGATGTGAACATATTCGTTGTCATTCGAACGCACGTCAAAGCTCAGCAGCCCGCAGCGTTCGATCGAAGCTGGGGCAGGCCTTGCCTCGTGCCTATTAAGCACGGGGCAAAACCCAACTTGTCGGAACAATGAACCCGATGAACGGAGCTTAATCCAGCACACAACCACTCTTAATTCACCCTCCCCCGCGCCACATCCATAATTAGCCGCGTCGCCAGATAAAGCCTCGGCTCAATTGAATCAATGTGAACGTATTCATTGTCGTTCGAATGCGCGCCAAAACTTAGCAGCCCGAATCGTTCGATGACGGGCTTTGTATTTCCCAGCGCGGCAAACGCAGCATCGGTTCCGCCACCGGCGACGGTATCGGTGACTTTCAATTGTTTGCCGATCTCGGCATAGATGGTTTGCGCGTGCTTGGCGATGGCGGCGGCGCTGGGGTTGAGTTCCAGCGGCGGGCGGCGGCGTTCGAATGTCATGTCGATTTTGGTATCGGGGATTAGCTGCTTGGTAATCGTTTCGCGGATGCGTTTTTCCAGCCCTTCGTAGTCGGATATGCGGATGACGCGGACGTCCGCCGCGCCATTGGCCTCGGCGGGAATCACGTTGCGATTGGTGCCGCCGTTGATCATGGTCCAGTTCATTTTTACGCCGGTGGCGGGGTCCGAAAAATCTTTGGTCTGCAACATTTGATGCGCCAATTCGTAGATCGCATTGCGGCCGCGCTCCGGTGCCGAGCCCGCATGTGAGGCCTTGCCGGTCACTTTTAACGTGACGGCGGCGATGCCTGCGGTGGCCAATGACAAATTATCCGAGGCGACGGGTGAGCCTTCGTGCGACATCGTGAGATCGTGTTCCGCGCCAAGCTTGCTGAGCATGGTGCGGCTACCAGGTGAGCTGATTTCTTCGTCGCCATTGATGAGCACGGTCAGCGTGCCGTACTCGCGAAAATTCATCGTTTTCAAAATCGACAGCGTATGCAGGATGACGGCGATGCCCGCTTTGTCATCGCCAATGCCCAAGCCATATGCGCGATTGCCGTCGACGCGGAACGGCTGATTGGCGAGCATGCCTTTCAAGTACACGGTGTCCATGTGCGCGATCAGCAGTATTTTTTTACTGCCCGTGCCTTTGAATGTCGCCTTGACCATGCGGCCAATTTTTGCGGGGGTATCGTGCATGCGATATGCATCAGCGCCCGGCTCGATGAATTCCACTTCGCCACCCAAGTCCTTTAAGCGATCATGAATGAGTTGCGAAATTCGGTCGAGCCCTTCGCGATCACCGCTACCTGATTCGATATTGACGAGTTCTTTGAGGGTATCGAGCAAGGGTTGCTGGTGTTTGGTGGCGAGGGTGAGTACGGCTTGGTCGGGGGCGGCGAAGGCGGCTGATGTGAGGAGGATTGTGGTGGCGGCAATGACAGTCAAACACGATTTTGCAAGACGGGTGGAGAGGCGGGTGGGCATGGGGTTTCCTGTTTCGGGTGGTGGGGTGGCGCTAGCTTAGCGTAAACCGAGACGAAATGAATCACGTTGCTGCTAGTTGCGAGGTATCAACGGCAGGACCATGCAACGCAGCTCGTAGGGTGGGCAGGCAGTATCTGCCCACGCGCACGTCGCGATTCATCCGTGGGCACCCCCGGCTTAAAGCCTGCCGGGGCTAAAGGCTGCCCACCCTACCGTCCTGAGTCGCCGACGTTTAACGCGTGGGCAGATACAGCCTGCCCACCCTACAGACCCACGCCAAGATTTTCATTCAGCCTTCCGCCAAACACTCGCCAACCAGCGCTGCTCGCTTCTCGGTAGCCCAATGGGTCGATAGTAGGTAAGGCATTCAACAAATCCTGCATCCTGTAAATGCGCATGCCAGTTCGCCGGGCGGTGAAAACAACTGTAGCGGGCGTCGTTGCCGCCTTCTTGGTCATCACCATGTGGGATTGAGGCAAACAACACGCCGCGCGGCTTTAGCGTGGCGTGTAGATCACGCAGGACGCGCGGCAATTCTGTTTTCGGAATGTGTTGTAGCGATGCGTTCGCGAAAATTCCATCGAAGTGACTCGGCGGTAAATCAAGTGCTAAAAAATCCTGATGCCATACCGCGCAGCCGCTGTGCGCGCGCGCCATCTCGGCGAACGCGGCAGCACCATCGAGCCCAATCGGTTGATGGCCGAGCGCGGCCAGCGTGATCAGATCGCGCCCCGGCCCGCAACCAAAATCGAGGATTGTGTAGGGCGGTGCGCCTTCAATATGTGCGAGCAGTGCGTCGATGTTTTGCTGCACATCGTGGTCCCGCGTCCCTTCCCAATAGTCTTGCGCGCGAGATTCGTAATGGCCTAAGGTGGCGGCGGTGATGGCGATGATGTTGTCTGAAGAGATTGGCATCTGCGCATCATGCCACAGCGGGCTGGTGAGAAATGAAACTCGTTTATTGGCGGGGCGTTTGGAGCAAAAGCCCGGATTCAAGTACGAGTCCCGACAAGTCAGGGTAGACGACTGAAGGGGTGATGAGC
>JANMQR010000061.1:0-16220 GCA_031370625.1 Burkholderiales bacterium
AAAGTGAAGCTTATTTGGTCGCGGCTTTAAAGGGCTATCGCGAAGGTAATCGCTATAACCAAACAATGGTCGGTCTCGCGAGCGCGTTATCGGAAAAAGAAATATTGGATATCGCCGCGTATTACGCTGATCCTGCATTCGGTAAAGCCAAATAAGATTAATTGAAAAGTAATCGGAAATTAATGATGAGAATGATGACGAAAAAGTATTTTTTAGGTTTGACTTTGGTAGCCGTGTTGCCCATGTTTGCAGCCACTGTTGCGCACGCCAAAGGCAGTGCAGCAGCAGGCGAAACCAAGGCGGCCGTGTGCAAAAGCTGTCATGGTGAAGGTGGTCTCAAGCCGATTCTGCCCGAGTACCCGATTATCGGCGGACAACATCAGGATTACCTCGCTGCCGCATTAACCCAGTACAAAGCAGGTAAACGCAAAAACGCGTCAATGAACGGCTTCGCCGCAGCACTTTCGCCGCAAGATATTCAGGACTTGGCGGCGTATTTTGCAAGTCAAAAATCTGAACTGAAGATGAAGTATTAGTGAATTTCAGGCAGCAATTAATGCCCTGACAAATTAAAAAAGCCGCTCATATGAGCGGCTTTTTTTCGTTCAACGGATCATTCCCATTACGACTTTGGCAGCGCAAACACAAACATCGTATTGCCCCGCTTGAAGTCCAGCTGCGTGTTGCCACCACAGCCCATCGCGATGTATTGACGATCTTTGACTGCATACGAAACTGGCATCGCATTTGCGCCCGCGCCGCACTGATATTCCCACAGTAGCTTGCCATTGCGTGCATCGAGCGCGCGGAATAAACCGTTGCCTTCGCCGTAGAACACGAGGTCACCTGCAGTGGCCAGTGCGCCGCCAATGAGCGGTTGCTCAGTATCAAACTTCCAAGCCATCTTGCCGGTATCAACGTTCACTGCGGCTACACGTCCCCACTGCTGTTCGCCCTCGATCACTTTGAACGCGCCACCGAGCCATAGTTTGCCGCCGGGATAGGCTGCTTTCTCGACGTGATAGGTCATCGGCTGATGCAAGTTAAGGGCGTAGGCCATACGCAATGATTGGTTGACTGCCATCGGTGACCATTCCACACCACCATTGGCACCGGGCAGCATGCGCGCGCCTTTTTCAGTCGGCAGCACCCACATATTTTCTTGCGGAATCATGGCCTCCGAAAAGCGAATCAGTGAGCCATCTATGCGATCATGAACATAAATGTGGCCGGTCTTGCCGCCGTGAATCACGGCCGGAATCATCTTGCCGGATTTGTCTTTTACGTCCATTAAAATCGGTGGGCTGACCGCATCAAGATCCCAAACGTCATGCGCGATGTACTGGGAATGCCATTTGTATTTTCCGGTGTCGAGCTCGACGGCGATCATTGAGTTGGTGTACAAATTGTCACCCGGGCGCTCCGCACCGTAAAGGTCAGGAGAGGGGTTTCCCGCGACGAAGAAAATGGTGCGCGTTTTCAAATCCACTGCCGGATTCATCCACACGCCGCCACCGAGGGTTTGGTAAAAATTGCTATTGCGTGCGAGCTGTTCTTTTTCGGCTTTGATGTCGCGCTTCATGTTGCGACCCGTCGCGTCATTTTCAGCCCACACGCCTTCATGGCCTTTTTCGGGAATCGTGTAGAACGTCCAAATGAGTTTGCCGTCTTTGGCATCGAAGGCTTTGACGAAGCCGCGAACACCGTATTCGCCACCGTTCGTGCCAATCAGCACCTTACCGTCGATCACGGTCGGTGCCATGGTCTCGCTATAGCCTTTTTCAGGATCGGCGATTTCGGTCTCCCATAATAATTTGCCGGTCACCGCATCCAGCGCTACCAGCTTGGCATCGAGTGTGCCCATAAATAATTTGCCACCTTCAACTGCGACGCCACGATTATTTGGTCCGCAGCAAAAGGTGGTGATCGCACCCATCTTGTGTTTGTAGTGCCAGAATTCTTTGCCGGTTGTCGCATCCAGCGCATAGATGTGATTGAACGATGTCGTCATGTACATAACGCCGTTGACGACGATAGGTGCGGTCTCCATCGATTCGCGCACTTCAGTTTGAAAAGAAAATTCAGGGCGAAGATTTTTGACATTGGTCGCGTTGATTTGCTTACCCGGATAAAACCGCGTTTGCCCGTAATCACCGTTGGTGTGCAGCCAATCGTTGCCTTGTTTTTCTGCGTTATTGAGCTGTGCCTGCGAAACGTTGATCGGCTTGATTGTCGCAGCCGGACTCACGCCTTTGCCTTTTTGCCCCTGGATTTCTTCGGCGATTGCATTGCCGATGGTGCCAATGCTGCACATGAGAATTGCTGACGCAATTCCAGCCTTCAGTTTTAACGTAACCATTTCATTTCTCCTCGTCATTTTTTGAGTAGAGCAGCGGTTTTTAAAACACGTCTGAAACAGCGCCCTAACAAGAACAGATCAGAGTAGGCACGAACCAGGGTAAGTACAAACGCTGAGAAAAGTATAGTCCTGATTAATTTTGGGTGTTGGCAATTTGGTCGGATGTATTTTCACTCAATGTGCAGCAGCTGATTTCATTCCAGACTAAAGTATCGATTCGGTGTCGCTTCAACTTTTTTTGAGAAGATCATGACCAAAAATAAAATACAGATATTCAATATTTCTTCAATGCTGCTCTGCTGTGCGTTAAGTTTTGCTCCGCCCGTATTTGCACAAAAAGGCGCCGATCAAATCAACATCAATGGCCAATTGGTGCTGGCGGCAAAAGCAGGGCGGGCTGAGCGCGTGGCGGCTTTGCTGGCTGAAGGTGCCGCAGTAAATTCGCGTGATCGCAATGGAGATTCGCCGCTCAACATGGCAGCCAGCAAAGGCAACGAGGCGTTGGCAGATGTGCTGATGCGCGCGGGCGCGGACGTCAACTTGGCCAATCTATCGGGCGTGACGCCGTTGATGGGTGCGGCGTTTAGCGGCAAGGCAGAGATGGTTCGCAAGTTGATTGCAGCAGGTGCAAAAATTGATCCTGTAGATCGCGTGAAAAAGAACGCCGCCATTTATGCAGCAGGCCAGGGCTGCAATGCGTGCCTGTCGGAACTGTTAAAAGCAGGTACCAAAGTAAATGCGCGTCTCGATAGCGATGCCACATTGCTCATGTGGACGGCGGGGTATGGGCACGAGGCGACGGTGAGTTTTCTGCTGGAGCAGAGCGCTGATCGCAGCTTGAAAGACAATCGCGGCAAGACCGCAGCTGACATCGCACGTGACGGCAATTTTATGGCGGTGATCAAACTGCTGGAAAAAAACTAAATATTCACAGCCAGCTTAAAGCCAGCTCAACCGCAGCCCAACCCACACGCCGCGCGGTGCACCATAACCGCGAAATTGTTCGCCGGCCGCGTTAGCGTTATCAAAGCTACCATTGAAGCTACCATTGAAGCTACGATTTGGCCCAGTGAACGCGTTGCGGTCAAGTATGCCGAAGCTCGCGTATTGGCGGTTAAACAAATTGTTGATGCTGCCGAAAATCTCCAGCTCGTTCGTTAATTTGTAGCGTGTATCAAGATTGACCAAGCTATATCCCGGCACCTTGCCCCTCGTGTCCGCATTATTCTCGTCTCCTCGCGCGTAGCTGTCGCTGGTATGCAGGATGTTGCTGCTGATCGCCCAGCGCTCGCTGGCGTTGTATTCCAGTCGCAGTTTCAAGCTGTGTTTTGGTATTCCCGCGATGCGGTTTCCGGGTGAAACCTTGATCGCACCAGTTGCGTCCGCCCTGGAATTCACCGGACTGTTTTCAAGGAAGCTGCTCTCGTAACTCGCGCGGGTATACGCGTAGCGCGCCGTGACTGAAAACTTATTCCATTTTTGCTCACCGGACAATTCAAACCCCGCGCGACGTGTGTCGCCGACATTCTGGAAGTAGCCGACATTAGTGCCTGTGCCGCGTCCGCTGATAAATAAAATGTCATCGCGGAGATTGCTTCGATATGCTGCGACGCTCCAGGACGTTGCTTCACCAAGTTTGCCACGGGCACCGGCTTCAATAGTGCGCGCCACCACTTTTTTGAGTGGGGGATCAGACAAAAAATTATTCGGCAATTTGCACGGTGCCGCCGGATCAGCGCAGGTCAACTCAATCGGCGTCGGCGCACGCATGCCTTCGTTAAAGCTCGCGTAGGTTGTGAGATCAGACGTTGGATTAAAGTTCAGCCCCAGCGCAGGGCTTACGCGGGCAAAGCGGTGACGGCCATTCAATCCGGGTGCGGTACCAGAGCGATCTGCGATTTCAATTTTCGCAATATTGCTGCGCGCAGATAAGGTGAGGGTCCAGCGATTATTTAGCGACAGTGTGTTGTGTGCAAAGAGTCCGTAGTAGCGGTTGCGGGTGTCGGCATCTGTATCCCGGGTAAATGGGCTGATCGCACGCGCCGCGCGGCTGGGTGTGAATTCGGCATCTTGCGCATCTTGGGTAAAACGCGCGCGACCAAGATCGGCGCTGGCCCCGAAAATGAACTGATTCTTCATGGCGGCGAGTTGTCCGATATGCGTTATCTGAAGCCCAATGCCATGACTGAACTGGTTGATTGCGGAGCGGTCATTTGTTGCTTCAACCGTATTCAATCTACCCGTGACTAAATCGAGTTCGCCAAAACTGGCGTTCACGTTGCTGCTCACAGACGTGTTCCGATAATCGCGGCGATACAGGTTGCCGCCCAACAGCAGATTTTGATTGATGAGATAACTGCCTTTCAAATTAAGCAGTCCGAGCCGATTTGTATTTTGGTCAGGGTATGTGTAGGCCTGACGCGTGTTGTCGGCAAACGAAATCGGCAAGGTCTGTGTGCCCTCCATTTTCGTGTTTGCCAGCGTCAATGCAAGCTCAACATCAAGGCCACCATCTTGATAGCCAAGCTTGCCGAATAGTTGACCGATGCGACTGGGATTGTGCTCGGCCCAGCCGCGGTCGCGCATGACATTGGTGGTCAAAAAGTAATCCCAGTTGTGGTACTTGCCGCCATATTCAAATTCAATCGCACGCCGCCCGAATGAGCCGCCGGAAATTTCCAATGCCCCGCCGGGGTAATCTCGTCCACGCTTGGTGTAAATCGCCAGCGCACCACCGAGCGTGTTCAGGCCAAATACGGGATTCGAGCCGGGAACCAATTGGATGTTCGCAATGGCCGATTGCGGGATCAGATCCCAATTGACGACATCGCCGAACGCTTCATTGACGCGCACACCATCCTGGAAAACCGACAAGCCCTGCGGTACGCCGAGTAGCGGCGAGGCGGTGAAACCGCGAAAGCTTACGTCGAGCTGAAACGGATTACCTTGCGCGGCATTGATGGTGATGCTGGTTGCATTTTTCTCAAGATACTCGGCGAGGTTGTTGTTGCGCTGTTTCAGCAAATCATTTTGCGTGAAGCCCTGTACGTTGGCCGGCACGTCACGTAACGGTGTGGCAAGGCCGGGCAGCAGCGTCGTTGAGATTACTTGAACAGTTGGCAGTTTTTGCGTCAACACCTCGAGCGGTGGCGGCGCTGTATCCGGCGATGCAATCGTATTCTGCGCGTGCAATGTATTAACAGGTAGCGCCAAAAGAAAACAGCTCGCCACCAGAATGCAGGTGCGCTTGTATCCCCATCGCGGCCGTCTGGACAAATGCATTTGGCACTTACTTGATGACCACGCCCCAAGGCAATTTGCCGACATTCACATCCCGGATTTTTATGTTCTGCACGGTATCGATTACCGACACGCTGTTTGATCGACCGTTCGCCACATATAATTTTTTGCCGTCTGTTGTGATCGCCATGTTCCACGGGCGCTGGCCCACTTGCACGGTGGCGATGATTTTGTTGTCGGCCGTATCGATCACCGATACGCTTGCGTCGCCGCCATTTGACACATACACGCGTCGGCCATTCGGGTGAACTGCGATACCGTTTGCTCTCAGGCCGGCCTTGATGTGCGTAACCAGCGTGTTGGTCGCTACGTCGATGATATAAACCTCGCTGCTATTTTCGGTCGCAACATAAGCGCGGCTGCCATCAGGTAAAAAACCGATGCCGCGAGGACGCGCGCCGACGGGTATCTGCGCGATTTGTTTACGGGCGCTGAAGTCGATTATGTCAACTGCGTCACCTTCTTCTGCACTGACAAATAATTTTTTGCCGTCGGGACTGAACACAGCGTGCTCAGGATTACGCCCGCGCACCTTGATGGTGAAGGCGACTTTGTTGGTTTTTGTGTCCGTAATTGCAACATCGTTACTTTCTTCAATTGCTGCGGCCACCCAGCGGCCATCTGGCGATACACAAACACCTTCGGGCGATTCGCCAAGCGTGATCGTGCCGACGGCTTCGCGTTTCTTAAGGTCGATTATCTGCAACCGGTTATTGGGCTGATCGCTCACGTAAAGCACGTCGCCACTAATGCCCAGGCCACGTGGTTTTTTGCCAGCCGGAATTTCCGCTACAACTTCGTCGGTAGCGGTGTCGATTACCGATACAGTGCCGGAGCCTTCGTTCGGGACATAGGCCAACGGCGCAGCGTTTGCAATAGTAGAAATGGATACCAGGGCTGCCGCAACGACGGATAAAAACAATGAGTAGGCCATCAACGCAGACTCGTAATGTAGTGCGCCAAATTTTCAATATCGGTTTCCGATACCGTCTGCGCCACACTGGTCATATTGCCCGCGTCATTGGTTCGGGTGCGCGCTTTGAAATCTTTCATCTGCTTGACGATGTATTCGTATTGCTGACCCGCCACGCGCGGAATTTCGTTTTGTCCCGAGAACCCACCGAGGTGACACATCACGCAAAGTGTTTCATCTGCCTTAGCCTTGCCGAGCTTGATCTTTGCTTCGTCGGTTTTGAAGGTCGATGGTTTGGCAGGCTGCGCCGCATAAAAATTGCCGATATCGATCATATCTTGGCGGCTCAGCGGTGCTGCAAACGCGCTCATTACTGGGTCGCCTCGTCGCCCCTCCTTGAAGTCCTTGAGCTGCACATAAATATAACGCCACGTCTGGCCCGCGAGATTGGGGAAATTGCCAACCGGTGAATTACCATCCGCGCCGTGACATGCTGCGCAAGGCGCCGCCTTGGCACGGCCAGCTTCTGGATCCTGCGCCGCCACCATATCGCAGGCTAACAGTGCAAAAGTACCAACTGCCAATAATATAAAAAAGCGAGTGGTTTCCAATCTGACTCCTCATTGCAGTGTGAGACGCACGCTCGCGCAGAACCGTTATGTTACGACTTTCTCTCAGGCAAATTGGTTGAGTGCGCTCAATCCAGTATTGCGCCTGCGGACTGACGTCAATCGAGCAAGCAAACGCGCTGGCTATTGCGGAGGTGCGGGCGTTGCGGTGACTGGTGTCTCGGCGTGGATAATTGCCGTCGACTTGAGCTCACCTGCTTGTCCCGTTTCGCCACGTGCGGACGTATTGGTGCTCGATTTCGCCGCGTTTTGCGAGTGGTTTGACATCAGCAGACCGGACGCATAACAAGCCATCAAAAATGATCGCGCACCCGATATGCTGGCACCCGACAGCAGTGCCAAACCGCGTGCGTTCAATGGCATTTGGGTTAGAACCGCCGCCATCCGCAGGTCTGCCTCGCTGTGCATCAAGTCCGAAAAGTCGGGCATGCGCTTCAGTAAATAGCTTTTTGCTGGATCGATATATTGGGTTTGAAGTTGCGCGGGTAAAGTGATCGCCGACAGCCACACCAGGCGGTATCCCGGTTCTGCGCGGCGGCGCAGCACATCGCAGAGCAAATCGATGTTTATTATTTCTTCCACCACCACGGAGCCTGAGTGACGCGATAGGGCGCTGCGCAGTTTTTCCACGCCCACCTGAACATTGCTCAGCACGTCGGTAAGACTCAAGAATTGTCGCCTCGCAGGCAACACGTAAATGGGCTCCCAATCATTGCCGCGTATCGAAAAAACGCCTTCCCGTCGCAACGCAAATTGCTCCGCCACGGCGGAGTACAAGGACGTGTGATGCTGAATGGGGCCGCCGGATTCATCGATGCTTGTAATATCAATTACCGACACTGCATCCGGATGGGGCTCAACCCAGACCAAGCCTTGTGGCAGGGTCGCGAACTTTAATTTAACGGCTTCGCGGGATTGAATCATGATCTGCGCCGCTTCAAGGCAGTGCACAATGTCGCTGACGCGCGCAGGTCGACGCAATGCCAAACGGCCCGGAACATTGCTTGCATCTGCATCCACCAGCAATATAGGATGCTGCGGCCCACCGGCCAGGCTTAGGCGCGCTTCGCGCGCGAGCATTTCGTCCTGAAGGCTTCCGGGAATAACGACCACGTTGGCCGAGGCGACATCGTCTGTCCAACGCCAGTTTGCACGCGTTTTGTGCGCAGCAAGCGTCATCAGCGATTTTAACAATGCTGTATCTTCTGCCGAAAGTTCGAAGGCGCCAAGCGCGAAATCGTTCAATGCGTGTTCCTGAGGCGCGATACAGTTTTTTGGAATAAACAGCTTTGCGATACTCTGCCGAGTAGTAGTTAGCCAAATTTTAGCAATTTTGCTTCAATACAGCTTAAATATATTTCCGCGCTGGGTGAATTTTTCGTTTGCTGTGCCTGCCATATCATTTCTGCAAGGCAATCCATCATCTGATGTTCTGCTTCCATTGTGGAAGCCAGTTTGGCCGACAACTTCAGATGCGCCGCTTTTATCCCGCGCGGCTGGTCGATGGCAACTTGTTCCTGAATGGCGATGTGCATTGATATGTGCAGAAACGGGTTTGTCTCCCCTTGTTCCGGCGCGTAATCGCGGTCCACAAATTGATCACGACGATTCAGCTGTGCGTGGTATTCAGGATGCTTGGCGATGATCTCGACGGCGATCGCTTCGAGTGCGGTGAGTGGCGTATTTGAATTCGGTTCGTTGTATTTGCGCCAAGCTGCAAACAAAAAATCACGTGCCTGATCGCGCGAGGGGTTGTACATTATTCGTTGTTGCCCATAGCCGCGTCACGAAATTTGGCGCGGTCTTTAAATCCGCACGCATCGTAAACCACACATTCGGCACACTTGGGCTTGCGCGCCACACAGGTGTAGCGGCCATGCAAGATCAGCCAATGATGCGCATGCTGCATAAATTCTGCCGGGACGTTTTTATAAAGCTTCATTTCCACGGCCACCACATCTTTGCCCGGTGCCAATCCCATGCGATTGCCAATGCGAAAAATGTGCGTATCGACGGCCATGGTCGGCTGACCAAAAGCAATATTGAGCACCACGTTAGCCGTCTTGCGGCCTACGCCAGGCAAGGCTTCCAGCGCTTCGCGGGTGTTGGGCACCTCGCCGTTGTGCTGCTCGATGAGTATCTTGCATGTAGCCATCACGTTCTTCGCTTTCATGCGGAAGAGGCCAATGGTTTGAACGTAGCTCACAAGTTTCTTATCGCCAAGCTTGATGATTTTTTGCGGTGTGTTAGCGACGCGATATAGCTTCGTTGTGGCCACGTTCACGCTTTTGTCCGTCGCCTGTGCAGAGAGAATGACAGCGATCAGCAATTCAAACGGCGTTGAGTATTCCAAATCCGATTTGGGATGAGGATTTAATTCTTGCATGCGCCGAAAAAATTCGTGGCGCTGCGCGGGTTTCATGAGGGCCATATTTTTATAGTGAGGCGTGTTATTCGTAAAGTGCAGTGCGTTCTTTAGCGGCTAATGACTCGATGCGTTCACGACTGTCACGTGTGAGGCGAAAATTGTGCAAATGAAATCGCTCGCGCGCAAAATCAGCGTTCGGCACCGCGGGATAGTTTTTATTTTCTACCATCGTAATGCAATCCACCGGGCAGGGTGGAATGCACAGCTCACAGCCAGTGCAAAGCGAGGCAATCACGGTATGCATAAATTTATTCGCGCCGATGATGGCATCTGTCGGACAGGGCTTTAAACATTTAGCACATCCAATGCACGCCGCTTCGTCAATCACGGCTACGCGATGTGGTGTATGCGCGCCGCAGTCAGGATCAAGCGGCATAATCGGCTGATCCAACAACGCAGCCAGCGCAGCGATGCCTTCATCGCCACCAGGCGGGCATCGATTGATCGCCACGCCATCGTTCGCAATCGCTTCTGCGTACGGCATGCAGCCGTCGTAACCGCACTTCGTGCATTGCGTTTGCGGAAGCAGCGCATCAATTTTTTCGGCAAGCGTGATCACAATTTTTTCGTCAACAAGAAAACAGCACAGCATCAAGATCAACAAACGGTAGATTCAGTTCAGCGGCAACCCCAGCGTGCGTAACGCGACCATCATGAATCTGCAGACCATTACTGAAGCCCTCATTATCGCGCATCGCTCTCAGCAAACCATGATTCGCGAGCGCATTGACATACGGCAAAATCGCCGATGAAATTTTAATACTTGCTGAACGCAGCACAGCAGCGGGCATGTTGGCGACACAATAATGAGTGATGCCCTCCTCAATATACGTTGGTGCAGCGTGAGAAGTCGGGCGCGATGTTTCGGAGATGCCGCCGCCATCAATGCAGATTTCAATCAACACGCCGCCCGGCTGCATCGCTCTAATATCCTCGCGCGTAAGCAATTTTGGTGTTGCTTGACCGGGGACGCTGACAGTAGCGATAACGACATCGGCTTCACGTGCGAGCTCCGCGACCTTTGCTGCATCGCCTTCAGTAAGGGCTATTTTTTCTGTAAGTGTGCTGTCGGCCACCATCGTTGCCAGATTGCGCACAACTAACCTCACGTGTGCGCCTGCGTTAGCGGCAGCATGCGCGGCAGCGCGTCCAGCCACCCCTGCACCCACCACCAACACGCGTGCGCCGCGCATCATTACGCCTTTGCCGCCCTCCGATGTCATCAATAAATTTGCCGCGATGGGAATAGCAAGCTCACCTGCTATTTCAGACATGGGTGCCAGAATGGGTAAGTTGCCGTCTCGATCCGCAACAGTTTCGAACGCAATCCCGGTAATGCGATGATCCAATAATTCGCGCGCCATTAAATGATCTGCACCCAAATGTAAAAACGAAAACAGTATTCCGCCACGCCGCAGATGTTGCCATTCGTCTGTTTGAATTTCTTTTACTTTGACGACCAAATCGGCCTCGTAGGCATGCGCGGCGCCCGGAACAATTTCAGCGCCATTCACAATGTATTCAGCGTCGTTAAACCCGGCACCTTTTCCCGCGCCGGTTTGCGCGCGTACTGTGTGGCCATGTGCCACGAGGGTCTTAACGGCATCCGGCGTCAGCGCCACACGCAGTTCGCCGTCTTTGATTTCTTTTGGCAGACCGATAATCATTGCAACGATTTCATTTCAACGCGAGCGCGCAATCCCGAATTAGCTGCGGCCCGTGATAAATAAATCCGGTATAAATTTGTACCAGCGCGGCACCCGCATTGATTTTCTGTTTGGCATCATCTGCGCTCATGACACCGCCTACGCCGATAATCGGCAGATTGCCTTTCAATGCCTTGTTCATTTGCCGCAGTATTTCTGTCGATGGCGAGAACACTGGTTTGCCTGATAAACCACCGGCTTCATCTGCATGTTTGTGCCCGCGTATGGCGTCGCGCCCGATGGTGGTATTGGTCGCGATTACGCCATCGAATTTGTATTGCAGAAGCAGGGCAGCGATATCTTTGATTGCCGCACCATCAAGATCAGGTGCGATTTTCAGCAGCATCGGCACTTGTTTTTTATGCTTTTTCGCGAGCTTGTTTTTTTCTGCTTGCAGGGTTGACAGCAATTTTTCCAGTTGCTCCGCTGCTTGCAAATCCCGCAAACCTTTGGTGTTGGGCGACGAAATATTAACCGTCACATAACTCGCATGCGGATACACGCCGCGCAAGCAGGTCACATAATCATCCACCGCATTTTCAATCGGCGTATCAAAATTTTTGCCAATGTTCAGCCCCAGCACGCCTTTGTATTTTGCGCGCTGCACGTTGGCCAAAAAAGCATCCAGCCCGCCATTGTTAAAGCCGAGCCGATTGATTAACGCCTCGTGCTCAGGCAATCGAAACATACGCGGCTTGGGATTGCCGGGCTGCGCGCGGGGTGTGACGGTGCCGACTTCGATAAAACCGAAACCGAGCGCGGCCATTGCGTCAATGTATGCGCCGTTTTTATCGAGGCCAGCGGCTAAGCCGACGGCATTATCAAATTTAAGACCAAATACTTCGCGAGGTGCGATCACCCGCGAACCCAAAAGCCCCGCCAAATGCGCCTTTTCAAGCTTTTTAAGGCTGTGAAGGGCTACGTCATGGGCGGTTTCAGGATCGAGCTTGAAGAGCGCGGCGCGGGCGAGGGGATAGAGCGGGGAGAGAAAATTCATCCCCGCATTTTATCGCAGCGCAAAGATTGGGTCACAGCTTAATGCGCTTACTGTGTTAATACCCATTTAGAAAGCGTCAACGCGTCTTCATCAGACACGGCCGCATTTGCTGGCATCGGGATCACGCCCCATACGCCTGCGCTGCCTTTTTTGATTTTCCCGGCCAACATGGTGTCAGCACCTTTTTGCGTTTTGTATTTGGCGGCGATATCTTTCAGCGCAGGGCCGACCAATTTTTTATCCACGGCGTGACATGAAACGCAGCCCGATTTTTTGAACAGGTCTTCGGATGCGTTAGCTGCACTGGCGATAAAAAGTCCGGCGGTAGTGGCGATAGCGAGTGCAGCAATATTTTTCTTGGTCATTTTGAATCTCCTTGGCGTAAAACTTGGTAAGGCTGAAGTTAGGTTCATAGGTTAACAAAGCGATTTCATGTTGATGAATTAAAAGTTTGCAATGTTTGAGATTGCTTAAAAGTGCTTCATTTAGTCTATTTTGCAGGTGTTTTTGCGCATCATGCAACGCATCAGGCTAAACAACGCACCATCCCCAAAATCGGTTGTCTTAAAGGCTACTGTTTCCTGGTTGTGAATTGTGGCGTAGCGCGGCCATCGCGCCACTCTAAGCCGTGGCAACCACTTTCAGTCTGATTCGCTGCTACTATCACGTCATGGATTTACAAACACCATTATCAGCGATGCGCTCAGACCTAGTCGAGTGCCATGCTTAACGCGTTAAAGCGTTTTAACCGCCAAACGCTGGAGTGGTTTGCCCGCGCCACGCGTACGATTCGTTTTTCGGCGCATTTGCTACCGTTGACCCTGGCTCCGCAAACGTATCAGCGTGACAATCGTGTAGCGATCGCCAAACAACTGGTGACCGGGATGGCCCCTAATTTGCTCTGGTTTACGGTGCTGTGTGCGCTGGTCAGCTCGGTGTTGATTCGCATTGTGGTGGTGACTGCGTTGAGCTACGGGCTCTCAAAATTTGCGCTCGAAATGGTGGTGCGCGTGCTGGTGCTGGAGCTCATCCCGTTAACCGCTGCCGTGTTTGTGGCGCTGCGCTGCACATTGCCTGATGGCGTGGAGTTAGCGGAATTGCGCGCGCGGGGTGATTTGCACCGCTTGCAGGAGCAGGGGATTGACCCGATTGCGCGCGAGGCTTTGCCGCGTGTGATTGCAGGTATTTTTTCGGTGCTGATGCTGGTGGCGGTGAGTTGCCTGATGTCGTTGCTGCTGGCGTATTTGAATGTTTATGGTTTTACGCCGTGGGGTTTTGGTGGCTACACCAGGGTGGTAGGCCAGGTTTTCAGTCCCACTGTTTCAATTATTCTGGTGATGAAGACGATTGCTTTCAGTTTGGCCGTTTCACTTATCCCGATGGCCTCCGCCGTTTACGACAATGTGGGCACAACCTTGCATGGCCGCTCGAAAGCAGCTCGTGAATTGGCGAGCATGGTGCGGCTGTTCTCGGTGATTTTACTGATCGAAGTTGCTTCACTACTCGTTAACTATTATTAAATTTTTCAGCAGATGAACGAAAACTCAAACGAAAAATCAGCGCCGAAAGCTGGTGAGCACAGCACCACGGTGCCCTTAAACACGCCACCTGGCCTACAGATCAAAGCCGCGCTGCTCGTGCTGCTTATGGTGCTGCTTGTCGGCGGGGCTGTTGTGTACTTGATGTACGCTCGCGGTGTGTTCGAAGCGACGCAAAAACTGGTGCTGGTCGCCGATGATTCTGAAGGTGTTGTAGTCGGCATGGATTTAACATTTTCAGGCTTTCCAATTGGTCGCGTCAGTCAGATCGAACTAAGTGCTGAGGGCAATGCGCGCATGATCATGGAAGTGCCCAAGAAAGACGCGCACTGGCTGCGCAGTACAAGCATCTTCACGCTAGAGCGCGGGCTGGTGGGCAGCACCAAGCTGCGCGCCTATAGCGGTATTTTGACCGATCCCGCGCTGGAAGATGGTGCGACGCGCGCGCTGTTGGTGGGTGATGCCAGCTCAGAAATTCCTAAACTCGTTGCCACGGCCAAAGAGCTGATTCAAAATTTGAAAGCATTAACGGCGGCGGATTCTTCTCTTGATGTGAGCCTGGGCAACGTAAAAACGCTAACCGAAAAACTTAACGGAAAAGGTGGCGCGTTAGGTGCGATATTAGGCGACGAAAAGCATACTGAAAAACTGCTCACCGCATTGGATAGAACCAATTCGCTACTCACCAAAGTAGATGGCCTCGCCGCAAAAGCAGACACCCAAGTTTTCGGCCCCAACGGCGTCATGAAAGACGCGCAGGCGACGGTAGTGCAGCTTAACGCCATGCTCGGAGAAGCGCGCGTTAGCCTCAAAAAAGTCGATGCAATATTGGTTGATGCGCAAGCAGTCGGTGCCAACGCCAAAGCCGCGACTGCAGATCTGGGCGTGCTGCGTGCGGATGTGGAATCGAGCTTGCGCAAAGTCGATCACCTGATCAACGAGATCAATCGCAAATGGCCGTTCAAGCGTGATGCGGAGTTGAAATTGCCATGAAATTTTCACTACAATTTATCTTCGTTGCCAGCATTACTTTGTTTCTCGCTGCCTGTTCCAGCACACCTCCACCACCCGATTGGCAAATGAATGCGCAAGGATCGATGGAGCGTTCCATCGAAGGATATTTAATTGGCAACGCGCGAGTAGAAGCCGCCGAATTCACGCGCGCCAAAAACGAGATCGCCCGCACCGGCCGCGCCGATCTGATGGCACGAGTCGAGCTTATGCGCTGTGCCGCTCGCGTTGCGAGTCTTGTGCAGGGCGAATGTGAGGACTTCGAAAAGCTGCGACCAGATGCAGCAGCGGCCGAGCGGGCATATGCAGATTATTTAGCGGGCCGTGCGGTGTCTGATGCATCGCTACTGCCACCCCAACATCGCGCGATTACAAATGAAGGCACGATTCAAAATATCGCCGACCCGTTATCCAGATTAGTCGCGGCAGGCGTGATATTCCGTCGTGCTGAGGCAAATCCCGCATTGCTCGCAACAGCAGTTGAAACCGCCTCCGCACAAGGATGGCGACGCCCTCTACTCGCATGGCTGGGCGTGCAACTGATTCGCGCCGAAAAGGCAGCGGATGCTGGTGAAGCAGATCGATTGCGTAGACGGATTGCGCTGGTAGAAAATGCGCCTGTTAGCGGGGCGAAACCCTAATATTGGCGAGCCTTTTCGAGCATTTTTGCTCCGAAACCCGCGCCAGTGCTCGCTATTAATGTCGCGCCTATTGGCTTTCGAGAAAGAACGCTTTTTTATTCCAGCCAGCGCAATGCGCCACCAGCAGCAGATTCGTCTCAGCGTTCAGAACGACAATCCGGATTTGGGACGATGGGCAAGACAGAAACACTACCGCTGCAAATCAAACCGATCCGGCCCAATCGTGGCCCCTGGCTCACGATTCAGTTCCAGCGTTTCCTGAATCCGCGTGCGGGCGATGATAAATGGCGAGGCCTTCGCTGCCTGACCCAGTAACGCATCCATATCCGGATGTTCACGACGCAGGCTGGTAATCAAGGCCAGGAAAGCATCGGTTAACTTCGGATCAAACTGTCTGCCCCGCAAGGCAAGGATTTCAGTCAAGGCACTGTCTTCCGTCCATGCATGCTTGTAAGCGCGCTTGTGGGTGAGGGCATCATAAACATCAGCTAAAGCGGTAATCCGTGCGGCCAAGGGAATATCTTCACCCGCCAAGCCTGACGGATAGCCATTGCCGTCCCACCATTCATGGTGGCAACGGGCAATCTCTTCGGCCATTTGCATATGCGGGATCTGGCTTTGGGCGAGTACTTGGGCACCGATGGTGGTGTGGGTTTTCATGACCTCGCGTTCGGAGGCGTTGAGTTTGTCGGGTTTGA
>JANMQR010000213.1:0-18813 GCA_031370625.1 Burkholderiales bacterium
CGCCGAAGCGGCGAATCACATCGTTGATGATGCCGTACTCGCTGTGAAAGAACCACGCGAAAATCAGCCCGACAAACGCCAGCGGCATGGCCCACGGTAACAGCAACGCGAGGCGGATCGGTCCGCGAAAACGAAACGGTACGTTGGCGAGCATGGCAAGCCCCAACCCCACCACCAATGCGCCAGGCACCGTGACGAACGTGATGATCAGCGTATTCTTTACCGCACGCCAGAACATGCTGTCGCCCAGCGCTGCGGCGTAATTGTCAAAACCAATAAAGGTAACCGGCACACCGCGAGATAAGCGCACGTCGAAAAAACTATTTATGATCAGCGTGGCAACCGGATAGGCGACGATCACGACGATGAACAACAACGCGGGTGTGAGCAGCGCCCACGCCAACACCGTCTCACTCGGGTCGAAGATACGATCACGAAGGCTGCGTTTTTGCCGCTGGTTCATATCGTGATTCATATCGGCTCTATCGCAGCGCCCGCGCCACGCGCTGCTCAATTTCGTCCAGCGCCTGCTTCGGCGTTTTCACGCCTGCCATGACGGTATTGGTATTGATGCGCAACGCATCGGAGACAGCGCGATACATCGGTGTAACTGGACGTGGTCGCGCCGTTTCCACCACCGGTAGTGCATCGGCAAACCAAGGCACGGCGGCCAGCACATCCGGATCTTTGTAGACCGATGCAAACACCGGATGAAGCGAGCCTTTGATCGCAAGTTGCTTTGCGACCGCCGGGCTTGCCAACCAGCGCACCAGCGCGACCGATGCAGCCTTGTTTTTTCCGTAAGCAGAAACCGCCCAGTTCCATCCACCCATGCACGAAACGGATTTGCCACCGGGCATGGCGGGAAGCTTCACCACACCGACCTTGCCTTTCACCTGCGTGTCCGCGCCGCTCTGAAAATGATTCCACGCGTAGCCCCAATTCACGCCGAAAATCACTCTGCCCGCCTGCAACTCCTTGCGTGTATCGTCGGTGCCGACTTCGGCACTATTTTTCTTCGCCACACCCTCGCTCACCATCGTGCGCCACATATTCAGACCGGTTTCAGCTTTGCTGCGTTCGAACGACATCTTGCCATCGCGAATCACTTCGCCGCCCAGACTCCAATACGGCAACAGAAACGTACACACCGCGCCTTCAATCGCTTTGCCCTGAAAACTGAGACCCTGAAGGTTCGGATTGTTCTCACCTTGCTGAATTTTTTTCGCAACGCGTGCAAGGTCGGGCCAAGTTTCCGGTGGCTTCTCATGGTATTTCTCGAGCATATCTTTGCGGTAGTAAAGAAACAACGAATCGGCAAACGCGGGCAAGGCAAACACTTTGTTTTCGACAGTCACCGCCTCGCGGTACGCAGGCAAAAATTGTGAAAGAAATGCCTCGCGCTCGTTACCCAGATACGCATCGAGCGGCTCCGCCCAGCCTGCGGCAGCAAACTGCGCCGGACGTACCACATCGATCAAAAAAACATCAAGTGTGGTGTCTCGAGCAGTCAGCACCGTGTTGAGATATTTTTGATGCAGATCGGATGTTGCGCCACCAATTTCGAGTGAAACTTTTACACCGGGATTCGCGGCCATATATTGCGCAAACAACTCGCGCATGATGTCGGGGCGTTGTTGGCCGCCAACGTAGACTTTAAGGTGAATCGGCGGGGCTTGTGCCCGCGCGGGACTCGGGAGCACCATCAGTGCAATGAATATTGAGATGAGAAGGCGCATGGATTTTATCGCCAGGCTAGGCGGGGCGCAGCACGCTGCCGCTCGCTGAGTCGAACAAGTGAAACTTATCCATGTTGACCCAAACACCCGCCGACTGACCGGCTGCAAACGGCAAATTGGGTGGCAATCGCGCAATCAGCTCACCACCTTCGCAGGCAAGTGTCACCAACGTTTCCGCGCCAAGTGGCTCGATGACCACCACTCGCGCATCGAGCCTGACATCGTTCGAGCCCACTTTTTCCAAGGCAATATCTTCTGGGCGTATGCCGAACGTTACTTCACGTCCAGCTAACGTGCGGTAGTAGGCTTCGTGCGACGGCAGCATCGTTGGCAGCACTAGTCGCTGCGCGCTGCCACCGAGTGCGACGCAGCCGACACCATCAGCGAGCACGACATTGGCGATAAGAAAATTCATCGGCGGTGAACCGGTAAAACCGGCAACGAATTTCGACACCGGTTGATTATAAATTTCATCCGGCGTGCCCACCTGCATAATGTTGCCGCCTGAGAGCACGACAATGCGCTGCGCGAGTGTCATGGCCTCGACCTGATCGTGCGTGACGTAGATGGTGGTGGCACCGATGCGTTGATGCAGTTTTTTAATTTCGGTGCGCATTTCAGCGCGCAGCAATGCATCGAGATTCGACAACGGCTCATCGAACAAAAACAATTTCGGTTGTCGAACAATCGCGCGGCCCATCGCCACCCGCTGACGCTGCCCGCCTGAGAGAGCGCGCGGTTTGCGGTCAAGCAGATGATCGATTTTCAGAATTGCCGCTGCCTCTTTCACGCGCCGGTCGATATCGGCGGCAGGAAACTTGCGCAGCTTCAGTCCGAAGGCGAGATTGTCAAAAACATTTTTGTGCGGATAAAGCGCGTAGTCCTGAAACACCATGGCGATGTCGCGCTCGCGCGGCGGCAGATCGTTCACCACGCGTCCTTCGATCTCGATGGTGCCGCTGGTGATCGGCTCAAGCCCGGCCACCATGCGCATCAGCGTTGACTTGCCGCAGCCGGAGGGTCCGACAAACACGACAAACTCGCCTTGACGAATTTCCAGATCGATCCCGTGCACGACCTTGATGCCGTTGTCGTAGACCTTGACGACCTGGTCGAATTTGACGCCAGCTTGAGGGGACACTTCAGACACTCAATACACGCCTGTGTTGAGCGCCTTCGCAAGCGCCGGTTTCATCGCGGCAAAGAACGCATTAGCTTGCCGCATCATCATGCCCATGTCGGATGCGATGGCGACATAGTTGTAACCGTAATCGATAAACTGCTGCACCATCTCCGGCGTCGGCCCGACGATGCCAATCGGTTTGCCGATTTTTCTGGCGCGCATGGCGGCGTCTTTCAACGCGCCTTGCACGTCGGGGTGCGCAATATTCCCGATATGCCCCATGGTAGAGGAAAGATCGCCGGGGCCCATAAACAAGGCGTCAACACCATCGACTGCCGCAATTTCTTCGAGCCGCTCGATTGCAGCAGGGGTTTCCAATTGGATCATGCGAAAGATGCCTTCGTTGGCGCGCTTGCCGTAATCAGGCGCGGTCGCGTAGCGGCTCGCGCGATGCATGGCCGCGAACCCGCGCGTGCCCGGATTGGCATCGCCGGTTTGTGGATAGCGGGTAGACGCAACGGCACGTTTTGCGTCTTCGGCGTTTTGTACAAACGGAAACATTAACGTCTGCGCACCGATATCCAGTGCACGCTTTACGGTGACGATTTCATTCCACGCGAGGCGAATCACCGGCGTTGCATTGGTGCCCGCGATGGCTTGCAGGATGTGATGCGCATCCTTGTAATCAATCGGCACGTGCTCCATATCCACCACCAGCCAATCGAAGCCGATGCAGCCCATCGCCTCAGCAGTGGACGCGGTACCCGACATAAGCCATGTTCCGAGCGGGATGCTTGGTTGGGAGAGCATCGTACGAAATGGATTGGTGAATGGATCCATGTTGGCCTTAGTAGATTGGTGGTTCGGGCGTTGCCGCATTGCCCATCAGGAAATCGAAATCGCAGCCCAAATTGGCTTGCGTGACGTGATCAATATAAAGTCGGGCAAAGCCGCGCTCGTATGCTCGTGCCGCAGGTTTCCATGCGGCGCGGCGGCGTGCAAGTTCATCATCTGAAACCTCCATATGAAGCGTCCGCGCGTCGATATCGAGTGCAATCATGTCGCCGGTTTGTACCAGCGCCAACGGCCCGCGGATGGCCGCCTCGGGAGCGACATGCACCACGCAACTGCCGAAGTGGGTGCCGCTCATGCGCGCATCGGAAATGCGCAACATGTCTCGCACGCCCTGTTGCAATAATTTTTTTGGGATCGGCAGATTGCCCCACTCCGGCATGCCAGGCGCGCCGACCGGGCCGCCATTCTTTAGCACCAGCACCGTGTTTTCATCCACGTCTAGTTCGGGTTTATGAATTTCCGCAACCATCTCCGCCATCGATTCAAACACGAGCGCGCGGCCACGATACCGGAAAAATTTCGGACTGGCCGCAGAAGGTTTAATGATGGCACCATCAGGGCATAGGTTGCCGCGCAGCACCGCCAGCGCGGCACCGGCTCCAACCGGATTCTTCAATGCGCGGATAACGTCACGGTCAGCATTTTGCGCATCCGCGATATTTTCGCCCAGCGATTTTCCGGTTACCGTCATGGCATTAAGCACAAGATGCGGTTTGATTTCGGCCAACAACGCAGGCAAGCCACCGGCAAAAAAGAAATCTTCCATCAATTTGTCGCCTGACGGAAACAGGTTGGCGAGTACCGGGATTTTTCTCGCAGCGGTATCCATTTCATCCAGCGATATCGTCAAGCCGCCGCGTCCGGCAATCGCAATCAAATGAATTGCCGCGTTGGTCGAGCCACCCAACGCCATGTAGGTGGCGACACCATTGATGAGCGACTCACGACTAAAGAACTGCGAGGGCTTCAAATCCTCCCACACCATATCGACGATGCGTGCGCCGCAGGACGACGCCATCCGCACATGATTCGCGTCCATTGCTGGAATACTCGATGCACCCGGCAGCGTGAAACCCATTGCCTCAACAATGGCCGTCATGGTGCTGGCCGTACCCATCGTGTTGCAGGTGCCGGGAGACCGCGTCATTTTCGCTTCGAGCTGAATCCACTCCTTCTGCACAATGTTTCCGGCAACATATTCGTCCCAGAATTTTTTGGTGTGCGTCCCGGCACCCACCGTTTGCCCGCGATGACGATCATTCAACATCGGACCAGCCGGACAAAAGATAACGGGAATATCCATGCTGAGTGCCCCCATCAGCATGCCGGGTGTGGTCTTGTCGCAGCCGCCCAGCAGCACCGCACCGTCGATTGGATGACTGCGCAATAACTCCTCGGTTTCCATCGCCAGCAAGTTGCGATAGAGCATGGTGGTGGGCTTGACCATCACCTCGCCCAAGGACAGTGCCGGAAGCTCCACGGGGAAACCACCCGCCAGCAAAATTGCCTCGCGAATCGAGGTGGCACGCTCACGCAAATGGGCATGACAGGGCGAAAGATCCGACCATGTATTGACAATGGCGATCACCGGCCGATCAAGAAATTCCTCGCGCCTGAGCCCACGTTGCTGTAGCCGTTGACGATGCGCAAATGAGCGCATATCGTCCTTGGCGAACCAGCGCTGGCTGCGGAGAGATTGCAAAGAACGGCGGAGGGGCTTCGCGGGCACAAGTAACCTATCGGATCAAACCAGCGGGAAAGATAATTTTATCTTTCCCGACCAGCAATGTATCGACCACTGAAAATCGGGCGGATGCGCCGTGACGCGCATCCGCCTTCACCAGAAACCGCCGCCTAGAAATCGAGACGTGCGTTGACCCCAAAGTAGCGCTGATCGTCGCGCGGTACGGAGCGCTGGGTATTGCCACCCGGCAGCAGGAATGCCGCATACGATTTATCGCCGAGGTTCTTACCCAGCAATGCGATGCGCCAACCGGATACCGCGCTCGATAATGCGATCGAGGCGTTTACGATACCGTAGGCAGGCTGCACTGTATTGAGCGAAGTCGAAAGATCAAACTGCACCCGGGTTTGATAACTGTAATCTGTCCCCAGATCGAGTTTCAAACCGTTGCCGACTTGCATGGTGTAGTTTGCGCGCACATTCAGTTTCCATTCTGGTGCTGAAGGCAGGGTTGCACCATTCAGGCTCGGACAGGCGGCGGCGGGCGGACAGTTGAAACGATCCACGCGCGCCTTCGTATTGGCAACCGCGCCCGCTAAGGTAAATTGCCTGGATAGTTTCGCTTCAGCATCTATCTCAAAGCCTTTGGTCGAGACATCACCGGCGTTAATAAAGCGCGTCACGACAGTGCCACTGACGATATCAGGAAAGTTCGCTTGATAGCCCGTGTACTTGGTATCAAACGCGGCGAGGTTTAATCGCAAACGGTTATCAAACAACGTTGATTTAAGCCCCAGCTCGTAACCCGTCGATTTCTCAGGTGCGAGCGCGAAATCGTCGATGGCGGACATATTGAAGAACGCGTTAAACGCCGGACCTTTATAACCTTTTGAGTAGGTCGCGTAAACGGTCGCCTCTTTGCTCAAATCGAATTGCGGACCGACGCGGCCGGATACGCCGTTTTGATCGGTCGAGCCGACCGTGTTTGGACGCGTGACCCGCACACCAGGAATTTGCGCCGCCGCCGTGGACACACGGCCGTGGTAATACGAGAGGTCATCCTGGGTATAGCGCAGACCAAAAATGCCGCGCAATGCAGACGTGAAATTGAATTTGCTTTCACCGAACGCCGACCAGCTTTTGCCCAAGGTTCCGTAGGTGGCTACACCGTTATCGAGCAGCAAGGTCGCGCAAGGCGTAAGCGTGGACGGCAGGCTAGGCGCATTGGTCGCGCAGCGAGTTACATCACGACGATAGACTTCATCGGTCTTGGTGCGCATATAAAACAAACCACCGACGTATTCAATGAAGGTTCCGGTTGGCGAGGCGATCCGCAGCTCTTGGGAAATCTGCTCGGATTTCAGTTGCCCGCGATCACTCAAACGCGCAATCTGGCTATAGACCGGCCCGGTGCCGTCGATATCCTGAAACTGGATGTTTTTCCACTCACGCCACGCAGTGATGGACGTGAGCGTTGCACCGCCCAATCCCCAATCAAGTTGTGCCGAGAGGCCGGAATTGGTATCGTCAACACGTTCCTTTACATCGGTGGCGATGTCACGATTTTCTGGGCCGAGCACGATGGGTCTTAGCGAGGCAGCAATAGCGGCCGACGAGCGCACGAACGGCCCGCGAGTGCCCGTGTCGTCCGCCTTCGAATAATCGGCAATGAGCGTCGCCTTCAAGTCTTTGCCGGGCGTGATCTCGAGCTTGCCGCGCGCACCTTTGCGCTCGTAACCACTGACTTTATCGCCGGTGAGGATATTTTTGACGTTACCGTCATATTCACCCACCATCGCCGCGAACGAACCGAGCACGCCCGGGGTGAGCTCACCTGACACACCCGCGCGGAGACGTTTCTCGTTACCCTGATAATAGGCAACATCAACAAAGCGTTCGGTACTCGATGACAGCGGCTTGGACACAATATTGATCACACCGGCCGAGGCGTTCTTGCCAAATAGCGTGCCTTGCGGACCGCGCAATACTTCAACCCGATCAACTTCCATCAAATCGAGCGTGGCCTGACCGGGGCGCGCGTAGACCACCCCATCAATCACCGTGGAAACCGTGGGCTCAACTCCGGGGGACGTGGAAATAGTGCCAACACCGCGAATAAACAGGGAGGTATCCTTGTTGGAGGCGTTGGCGCGGAAGTTAACCGTCGGCGCCTGCGACGTAATCGCGCCGAGCGTGTTGAGATTCGCCTGCTCAAGGCGTTCGCCGCTGATAACCGAGATCGCAATCGGTACAGTTTGTAGCGGCTCTGCACGCTTGGTCGCCGTGACAATGATGGCTTCGAGCTGATTGGAGTCCTCGGCTTTCGCCGGCGGCTTTTCAGCTTGCTGTGCACTGGCCGATCCCGCCACCACTACCGCAATCGACGCCACCACAAGTGATAGCTGATGTTGAGTTAAACGTTGTTGTTTTCTGGCCTTAAAGGTCTTCTTCACGCGCTTCTCCTCCGTCCATATGATTTTTTAAGCTGACACCTTGCCGGACGAGCGGAGTATCAGCTGATGAGTACTGACCACTTGCATGATTACTGCGAAGCGTGTGAACTGCAACGCTTCAAATCCTCTGAATCAATTACTTAGAATTACCTTTATCCAGTTGCACTTGTCTATCCACCGCAAAATACAATCTAACGCAGTAAACACTCTATTCAGTGAAAATGCTAAAGTCAAGTAGATCATCTATATGAGTCGGCTCAATGCACGGCACACGCATGTTGGCCTGCAATACCGCCTTGAAGAAAGCCCCCCGGTTGCATCGCCTGCAGCTGATTCGGATTGAGCGCTGATGGTCGCTCCTGCTCTAAGCTCCCTCGCAAAATGACACGCAATGACAACCTACGACGTAAACTGAGCAGGCTCGCGCATCCGCTATAATCTCAACTCTCGAAAACGAACAGAAAAGCATCATGGAAGCCGATCAAATTAACCTCATCTCCAACAGCATCAACGACTTGTCCGCACGCGCGACCGAGTTGCGGAGGTATCTTTGACTTTGATGGCAAATTAGAACGTCAGCAAGAAGTCGCGAGCTTGGTTGAAGATCCGGCAGTTTGGACAGACACCAAACGCGCGCAGGAATTAGGCCGCGAAAAAAAATCCCTTGATGCCGTCATCGACACATTAGTCAAAGTCGATCAAGGCCTGCGCGATTCGCGCGAGATTTTTGATATGGCCAAAGAGGAGGGCGACGATTCCACTTTAGTCGCCGTTAGCAGCGACGTAAAAGCGATTGAAGCCATCGTTGCCGATATGGAATTTCGCCGCATGTTTTCAGGCCAAGCGGATTCATTTAATTGCTTCATCGATATTCAATCCGGCGCGGGTGGCACCGAGGCGCAGGATTGGGCATCGATGTTGTTGCGCCAATATTTGCGTTACGCCGAACGCAAAGGTTTCAAGAGCGAGCTGCTCGAACAATCCGATGGCGAAGTCGCGGGTATCAAGAGCGCGACAATAAAAGTCACCGGCGATTATGCGTATGGTTATCTACGCTCCGAAACCGGCGTGCATCGCCTGGTGCGCAAATCACCATTTGATTCTTCTGGCGGGCGACACACATCGTTCGCGAGTTTGTTTGTGTATCCCGAAATCGATGATTCGATAGAAGTCGACATCAATCCCGCCGATTTGCGCATCGATACCTTTCGCGCATCCGGCGCGGGTGGTCAGCACATTAACAAAACCGATTCCGCGATTCGCATTACCCATGCGCCAACCGGTATCGTGGTGCAATGCCAAAATGATCGCTCGCAACATCGTAACCGCGCCGAAGCAATGACGATGCTGAAGGCGAAACTCTACGAACTCGAAATTCGCAAACGTCAAGCCGAGCAGGATAAATTGGAAGCCACCAAGACCGATGTCGGCTGGGGCCATCAAATTCGCTCGTATGTGCTGGATCAATCGCGCATTAAAGACTTGCGCACCAATGTTGAAACCAGCGCCACACAAAAAGTATTGGATGGGGACTTGGACATGTTTATTGAAGCCAGTTTGAAGCAAGGCGTTTAGAAACCAAACCGATGAAATCAGCGCTGCTCATTGCGTTTCTAATTGCCATCGCCGGCCAGGTGCTTTATCACGTCACGCAAAAAAGCATTTCCGCTGGCGCGCATCCGGTGATTTCGCTGCTCACGTTTTATTTGGTGGCCGCCGTGCTCACGCTGCCGCTGCTTTTATTTTTTCCCGTGAATGGATCACTGGGAGAAGAAATTCAAAAACTGAATTGGGCCGTATATGGCGTTGCGGCCAGTATCGTTATGATCGAAATCGGCTTTCTGCTCGCCTATCGAGCGGGTGCGGAGCTTTCATCGGCGGCAGTGTTGACGGCTTCCGTAGTGGCCGTTTCCACGCTCGTGATTGGCGCGGTATTTTTTCGTGAATCGCTATCGGTGGTGAAAGTCGCAGGCATCGCGTTATGTCTCGCCGGCATTGGCCTGATGACATGGAAGCAGCAAGCGTAATCATGACCACCCAATCGCCGCCCGCGTTTTACAACGACCTTGCCGCTTCGCTCGATATGGCATGGCAGCTGTGGGGACGCGGCACAGTGGATCGGCATTCCGGATTCCACACGCCGGTGGTGACGAGTGTGGATCAGGGCGGAAATCCACAGGCACGCACGATGATTTTGCGTGCGGTGGATCGTGAAGCGCGGACGATGCGATTTCATACGGATGTGCGCTCGGCAAAAATTAATCATTGGAAAGCCAAACCGCGTGTATGTGTGCTGGGCTACGACGCATCGAAGAAAATTCAGTTGCGCGTGGATGGGCGGGTGGTTTTGCATACGACCGATGCAGTGGCGGATGAGGCGTGGAAAAATTCGCGGTCTGAATCGCTTGCTGCGTATGGCGTAAAAATTTCGCCTGGCAGTGTTGTGGATACACCGAGTAGCGCGCCGCAGTTTAATGGTGAGGGCCGCGAGAATTTTGCGGTTGCTATTGCTCACGTTGAATCGATGGAATGGGTTTATCTAAATGCTGAAGGTAATCGGCGGGCGATTTTTTCTTGGGCTAATGGTGAGTTGAAATCGAATTGGGTGCAGCCGTGAATCAAGTAACAACCGCCTTGAAATACAGCGCTCGCTTTTTCGTCACCCCGGTCGATGGAGACGCCATTCGGTGCGAAGGCCGGGGCCCAGTCCGCCGTATCGCAATCAAACGAAGGACTGGGTCCCGGCCTTCGCCGGGATGACGGGGAATAAGTTTCAACCGCGCTTTATTATTTCGCCAGAAATTTGCCACGCTCCAATACAAAACACGAGAACCAAAATGTCCGATCAAACCCCTACCCCACCCCAAGACGAATACCACGTCATCGCCGAGCGTCGTCAAAAGCTCGCCGCCATCCGCGAGCAATCCAAATCAAAAGGCGAAAATCCCTTCCCCAACGATTTTCGCCCTGAGCACAACGCGGCAGATTTAGCTGCGACCTATGGCGAAAAATCTAAAGAAGAATTGGAAGCCGCCACGCCAGTGCTGGTAAAAGTCGCTGGCCGCATGATGCTCAAGCGCGTGATGGGCAAGGCCGCATTCGCGACCATTCAGGATGCGTCTGCACAGATTCAGCTTTACATCACCATGAATGATCTTGGCGCTGAGGCGCTGGAAGAATTCAAGCATTACGATATGGGCGATATTCTGGGTGCCGAAGGTCGATTGTTCAAAACCAAAGTCGGTGAATTATCGATCCACGTCACGTCCCTTCGCCTCATCACAAAATCACTGCGCCCACTGCCTGAAAAATTTCACGGCTTAACCGACACCGAACAGCGCTATCGCATGCGCTATGTCGATCTCATCACGAACCCGGATGTGCGCGAAACATTCAGAATGCGTTCGAAAATCGTGCAGTCGATTCGCAGCTTTATGGTCGATGCCGGTTATCTGGAAGTTGAAACACCGATGCTGCATCCGATCCCTGGCGGTGCGGCGGCGAAGCCATTCATCACGCATCACAACTCGCTCGATATGCAAATGTATTTGCGCATCGCACCGGAGTTGTATCTGAAGCGCTTGATCGTCGGCGGTTTTGAGCGCGTGTTCGAGATCAACCGCAGCTTCCGCAACGAAGGCATTTCGGTTCGCCACAATCCTGAATTCACCATGATGGAGTTCTATATCGCGTGGCGCGATTATCATCACTTGATGGATTTCACCGAGGAAATGTTCCGCGCCGTGAGTACGCATGTGTTGGGCAAAACAACGTTCACGTACGGCGAATATGAAATCGATTTTGCGAAGCCATTTGATCGTATCACCATGCCCGAAGCCGTCAAAAAATATTGCCCTGAATTTGCTGATGCCGATTTGAGCAACATCGACGTATTACGCGCTGCACTCAAAAAATTGCACGTGCAAATCAAACCAACACACAGCGTAGGCGAGTTGCAATTGATGTTGTTTGAAGAAACCGCTGAAGCAAAATTGATTCAGCCCACTTTTATCATCGACTATCCTGCGGAAGTTTCACCCCTCGCGCGCCGCAACGACAAAACGCCGCACACCACGGATCGCTTCGAGCTCTTCATCGCGGGCCGCGAACTAGCGAACGGTTTTTCAGAATTAAATGATGCAGAGGATCAAGCCGAGCGCTTCATGGCGCAAGTGACGGCCAAAGACGCGGGCGACGAAGAGGCGATGCACTATGATGCCGATTACGTCCGCGCACTCGAATACGGCATGCCGCCAACCGCGGGCGAAGGCATCGGCATTGATCGTCTGGTCATGCTGCTCACCAATTCACCTTCAATTCGCGATGTGATTTTGTTTCCGCAATTGAAGGCGAGTGATGTTGCCAGATAAACGAAAAAACGGAACGCAAAACAGTTCTGAAACGAGACGATAGATTGCGTATCCAAAGCAAGCTATACGCGATACACAAACCCTAGCACTGGCGCGCCTCGCAGAGCATTTTTGTTCGGAAGCACGCGTAAACAACAGTGTTTTACGATCAATGCGGACTCCACAAAAAAATATCTGGCGCGCTATTTCTGGCTCTGGTTCGGTGCCGCAATGTTACTCGGCGCATGGTTACGTCTCGACCAATTTTTGGATCAAACGCTAATCGACGACGAGTGGCACGCGGTTCATCAAATCATGCTGTCGTCACCATCGCGCTTCATGCTTTCCTTCGGCCATGCCGACTACAGCATTCCGCTGACGCTTTTTTACTGGTTGCAAGCGCAATGGTTTGGTCTGAGTGAGTTGGGCATGCGGCTGCCGATGATGATTGCGGGGCTCGCGACCGTGGCGCTGTTTCCACTCGCACTGCGCAAGGAGTTAGGCGACCGCACGGTTATCGCGTTTGCATTTTTACTCGCATCCTCACCCATGCTGATCGCATTCTCGCGGATGGCGCGGCCGTATGCGTTGACGCTGCTATTTTCTTTTTGCGCGTACGCGTGGCTGGCGCGTGCGGTCCGTGGTGGAACATTGCGATTCAATTTCGCCGCAGGCTATGTTGCGCTGTCCGCTCTATCGTTATGGCTACATCCGATCACCGGGCCGTTTCTGGTGGCGCCATTACTTGCACTTTGGATGAATCGTCTGCGCAAGCAAGAGGGCTCGCTTTCATTGCGCGAGTTGCTCATACTTTCGGTCGCGACAGGGCTGTTGATGGCGGGCGCGATATTGCCCCCGCTACTTTCAGACCCTGTTGCGCTGACCGGAAAATCGGGAATTGATTCAATACAAACGCAGACGCTCGTCGGCGTTTGGTACGCCTGGCTTGGCACCGGAAGCACTGCCGTGGTGGCGGTTGCGTTGTTTTTTGTGGCACTTGGTATTGTTCCTGCATGCCGCGCATCACAGTTAGTGCGCTGGGCACTTCTTGGGCTGGTGTTGACTGCGATGGTCGTGCTAATCACCCGGCCTGCTTGGATATTTCACTCGCTGACACTGGCGCGTTATTTGCTGCCAGCATTACCAATCTTGCTGCTGATTGTTGCGATAGGTTTTTTTCGGTTATTGGATGAAAAATTGCCGCAATCGTTGATAGCGGCAATCGGTTTAGTCGCGCTTGTTGGCTTCGCTTTTGCGTCGCCACTTCCAGCTCAATTACGATATCCGAATTCAAATACTTTGCATCTTGCAACACAGATGGATTATCGCGAATCAAAAAACCCGTTCATGCCATTTCTTCAAAAATTTCCGCTATCGCCCTTCTGGAAATCTCTGTCATCAGCGCCCGCTGGATCGATTACGGTTGCCGTTGCACCGTTTCGGTTTGAAAGTTTTGATTGGCCCGCACCGATATGGGAATCAGTCGGCAAGCAGCGTGTGATTCCTGGCTATCTATCTGGCTCGTGCGAACCTTTTCTGCATGGAAATACGCCCAACGATGCACGATTTCGATTTCGCAATGCCGCTCATGTGGGTGACGCGGATTCGCTCAGTCGTGCCCGCGTCACCTACCTTGCATTTTTTAAAGCCGTGCGATCATCATTGGAAAGCACCGACAAACCCTATCTGCCTCAATGCGAAACTTGGATGCGAAATTACTACGGCACACCCTACTTCGATGATGCCTCGCTCGTCGTGTGGAAGGTGGATGCGAAATGATTAACGGCAAACGCGTTATCGTGGTGATGCCTGCATATCGCGCCGCGAAAACGATTGAGATGACATGGCATGCATTGCCGCACCAAATTGTTGATCGTGTGTTGCTGGTCGATGATGCCAGCACAGATGAAACCGTTGCCGTAGCAAAACGTCTCGGCATCAAGGTGCGCGTACACGCAAAAAACATGGGCTACGGCGCGAACCAGAAAACTTGTTACAACGAAGCGCTTGCCACGGATGCAGACATCATCGTCATGGTGGATCCCGATTACCAATACGAGCCGCGCCTCGTTACTGCAACGGCCGCGATGATCGAATCCGGCGTTTACGATGCGGTCATCGGCTCACGCATCCTCGGCGGCGGCGCGCTCAAGGGCGGGATGCCAATATGGAAATACGTCGCGAATCGCGTCTTAACCGCGCTTGAAAATCTGGCACTAGGTGCTAAATTATCCGAGTATCACACCGGCTATCGCGCGTACTCGCGAGCATTGCTCGAGCAAACGAGATGGGCGGAGAACTCAAACGATTTCGTGTTTGATAACGAAATGTTGGCGCAAATTATTCTTGGTGGATTTCAGCTCGGCGAAATTTCCGTGCCTACCAAATATTTTGATGAAGCCAGCTCAATCGGTTTCGCCCGCTCGGTACGCTACGGTGTGGGTGTGCTGCGAGTGAGCGCGAGCGGTGCGCTGCATCGCTTTCGAATTTTCCGACACGAAAAATATTTGCCCAAATCGGCAACGCGATGACGGCAAGCTTGCATGATTGAAAAACAAAATTTAGTCCACGATTGGATCGTGAGATTCGCGCGTCATATTCTGACCGGGGTCCTCGCCGTACTCGTTCACTATGGCTTGATGTCGCTGGCATTACGGGTAGACGCCGCGCCGCTGATCGCGACTTCCATCGGCTTCATCGGCGGCGCAATTGTTCGATTTTTAACCGCGTACTTTCATGTCTTCGCGCCGAGTGAGTCCGTTAAGTTCGCGCTGCCGCGATTTCTGTTGGCACTCGCCGTGCAATGGGCGCTCAATGCATTGATGCTCAGCGGATTGATGGGGGCGGGCTTGAGTGTGTGGGTGGCTCAAGTGGCGACGACCATTTTGCTCACGTTCGTTAACTACCTTGTTTATCGGTTGTGGGTATTTCGTTAAACTGAAGGCCACACATAACGTGATGCGATAATGCTAAAATGATGTGATGTCATCAGAAGGATGTGCCGGAGTAAATCATGAGAACTACCTTATCTTTATCAGACGATGTTTTTTTAATTGCCCGTCAAGTGGCGGCACGCGAGCGCATTTCACTGGGTGAGGCGGTCTCTCGATTGGCCCGTGATGGATTTCGCGCGCAAACGCAGCAGCCCGTGACCAAAGCAAAACTGAAAAGCAAATATTCCGTATTGCCAGAACGTGACGAAATTATCACGAACGAGCATGTCCGTCGGCTCATGGATGAAGAAGGTATTTGAGACGTGCGCCTGTTATTGGACGTGAACGTGTGGGTCGCGCTGTTTGACGATGCGCACATTCACAATGCACAAGCTCGTGCGCTTTTTAAGCAGCCCAGACTCAAGATTGCAACATGCGCATTAACGGAAAATGGCGTGCTGCGCGTTCTTAATTTACCCGGCTATGCCAAACGAGCGCCACCCGGTTTTGAGCGGGTACGGCAAAAATTGGTGCTCGCCTGCACCGATACTGACCATGAATTCTGGCCATGCAGCTTGAGCTTGCGAAACGAAGAGGTACTCGATTGGTCGCGCATCATGGGGCATAACCAAATTACTGATGCCTACTTGTTAGCACTTGCCGTCGAGCATAAAGGTGCACTCGCGACATTTGACCATGGCGTTGCTTTAAGTGCAGTCAATGGCGCAGCCACAAAGCATTTGAAGCTGCTTTAACTTCGGCTGAATAATCCTGTTTAAGCAACTTTTGTTTCGCCAAAATTAGTTCTGCGGCGAAAAACTTTCCCTTTCATTGCCAACGCCCGCTTTTCGATCGCGTGCCAGGAAATCCATCCGAGAAACGCCGTTAGCGGCAGCGCAACAGCGAATAATGTCCACGGCCCGATGGCGGCAAAGTTATAAACTACGGTCTGCTGAATCGGAAACGCATACACGTACAGCCCATACGATACATCGCCAACACGCGAAGGAATTTTTACGCGCAGCTGCGGATGAAACGCAAACCATGCGGTGGTGTAGGCAATCGCTGCGCAGACGAAAATGTTCCCGGGCGGCTGCGCACGACCCGTCAAAACGATGAGCCCAATCAACAGCGCAACACCTGCCCCATGCAGCGGAATTCGTTGGCGATTCGTATAGAAAATCATTCCGAACAAAAAGCACAGCACCGCCGGCAACGCATAAACCTGATTGATGCGCGGGATCAGCAGCACCCGGCTGGGCTCGATTGCCAGCGCAATCATCAACGACGACATCACCAATAGCGCCATCGTCGGCCGTCGCAGCAGCGTGAGCAGACCCGCGATCATCACGCCCACATACATCATCATTTCAATCGGGATCGTCCACAGCGCGCCGTTAATACCGTTCGCAAACGGCAGCGTCGCATACACGCCCGGCAAATTGAATTGAATATCGGTGAGTAAGCTGCGATAAATATAGCGCCAAGTTTGTGCATGACGCCAATACTCCGCGAGCGGCAATGTGGTGACGCACGCGCCAATCAACACACCGAAAATAAGACTCGCCAGAAACGCCGGGTAGATTCGCAAAAAACGCGCCTCAATAAACGTCAACAAACTACGCGTTTGAAAACTTTCGCTCACCAAGTAGCCACTGATAAAAAAGAATATCCACACACCCAGCGGTGCGCCGGCGAGCGCGGCCCCGCTCAGCGCAATCACCGGCTCGCCCAGTGTTTTAGTGAGCTCCCAGCCGTGCCCCCAAATAACGAGGCTCGCGGCGAGCACTCTCAGGATATCGAAATTGTTATCTCGGCCGGGCTTGGCATAAAACGGTTTGAGGACATTAAGCATCGCTGAATCATAACAGCCAGCAGTAGATTTTTTAGCCGCTGCTGCGCGGTGACTAGGCGGTAGCCGCGCGCGTTTCGCCCGTTTTTTAGCAACTCGCGCGCCGTTTTCGCCGTTTCGTCGCAATCCGGTTGAGCATTTCATGCACGGCTCGTAAAGTCACATCATCAACAAACGAACCGAAACTTCTCAACCAAACAACACCGGAGACGATCATGAAAACCACCAAATATTTCACCACCAATGCAAAAGACAACACCGCCTTCGCAATCGCACTTGCGGCTGCTGCAATGAGCCTGGTTGCGCTCTTCGCCAACAACGCAAATGCACATGTTGAAACAGCGAGCAGCGTACAAATACTCGACACCATCGTCGTCACCGCGCCACGTATTCACACCGTGCATCTTGATACGATTGTGGTGACCGCATCGCGAAACATAAACGCTGACAACATCGTCGTTGCTGCAAAATAAAGTGACGAAATGATGCGCACAAACTCATACACCAGAGACATAAAATAATGAAACCCTAGCACTGGTGGGCTTTTCCAAGGCTTTTTAGCCCGCGAAGCTCACCAGTACTAGGGTTTTAATTTGCTGTCAGTTGCGATTGCAGCGCCGTGAGTGGCGTTCTGTTCGCCTACGCGCCTTTTTTTATTGGCGCAAAAACCCGTTATGCTTCGCATCATGCTTTGTAAAAAATTCCAAAACCTGATCGCATGACCCCACAAGCCTTCATCGAAAAATGGGCGCATAACAAGCTCTCGGAACGCGCTGGCGCGCAGCAGCACTTTCTGGATTTGTGCGAACTGCTGGGCGTTGAGAAGCCCGCTGATCCGGACAACTATTGCTTCGAGCGCGGTGCGAAGCGAACTGGTGCTGATCGCGGCTGGGCAGACGTGTGGAAGCGCGGCGCGTTTGCGTGGGAATACAAAGGCCCGGGTGCGAAGCTGGATGCGGCGCTCAAGCAATTGATGACCTATGCATTGGCACTCGATAATCCGCCGCTGTTGGTGGTCAGTGATCGCCTCACCATTGATATCCACACCCATTTCACTGGCACGCCGTCTCAGATTCACACCATCGCGTTGGCCGATATGGGTACGCCGGAGAATTTGAAAAAGCTTGGCTGGCTGTTTAACGATCCTGATAAATTCAAGCCGCCCATCACCCGCGCGGCGATCACGCTGCAAGCCGCGAAGCTGATCGGCGATCTGGCGTGGCAGCTGCAACAGCGCAAGCACGATCCGCAAACGGTCGCGCATTTTTTGAACAAAATTATTTTTTGTCTATTCGCCGAAGATGCCAAAGGCCCCGCGAGCGAGCCGCTATTGCCCAATAATTTGTTCTCCACGATTCTTAACAATGGCCGCAAAGATGTGTCGCGATTCGAGAAACAGCTTAAGAATTTATTCAAAGCCATGTCCGAGCGGCATGGCGAATTTGGTGAACATTTTATCCAGTGGTTTAACGGAGGATTATTTGATGATGACGTTACCGTACCGCTGGAGCGCGATGATATTGAGAACCTGATTAACGTCGCCAAGCTAGATTGGAGTTCAATTGAACCATCGATTTTCGGCACGCTATTCGAGCGCGGGCTCGACCCCGCAAAGCGCAGCCAGCTTGGCGCGCATTACACCGATCCTGTGTCGATTATGCGCATCGTCAATCCGGTAATTGTCGAGCCGCTGTTAGCCGATTGGTTGATCGCGAAAACAGAAATCGCTGCACAGATGGCTACGTTCCATCAGTTCCAAACTACCCGCAAAGCCAAGGCCACCGCAGCATTAAAAGAAGCCACCAAACGCTACATCGGATTCAAA
>JANMQR010000067.1:0-19124 GCA_031370625.1 Burkholderiales bacterium
CCCAGTCCGGACCATCGTTCCACGGGATCATCATCGCGCCAATCGGATGGCCGACGAATAAAAATTCCATCTCGCTACGGCAATCGACGAACACCGCTGATGGATCCTTGGCTAAAAATTCGAACGCTTCTTTGGGTTTGAGATGCTCCATCGTCAATCCTCGTTTCTTCTTGAAAGTTCACTTTGGTGGCGAAGTTTACGTGTGCCACATTTACAACAATTATAGCGACGGATAAAAACACTGCTTTTGTGACGTGTAATATGGAAATTATCCCCGCATTAAACGGAAATTAACTATGAACGCCCGCGATAACACATTTCATCTTGACGCCATCATCGCCCAACACGCGGATGAGACGGAGGCGCAGGTGATTTCGTGGCGTCGCGATTTACATGCCAATCCGGAATTGGGTAATCGCGAATTTCGCACTGCAAAAATTGTGGCTGAACATTTGCGCAAACTCGGTTTTGATGAGGTTAAGGAACAAGTCGCGCACACTGGCGTGATCGGCATTCTCATCGGCGGCAGACCAGGCAAATGTGTGGCCTTGCGCGCCGACATGGATGCGCTGCCCGTGACCGAAGAAACCGATGTGCCGTTTAAAAGCACTGCACGCACGATGTGGAATGGCGTGGAATGCGGCGCGATGCATGCTTGTGGCCACGACACGCATGTGTCGATTTTGATGGGCGTGGCGGAAATTTTGAGCCGTGCACGCGCGGATTTGCAGGGTACGGTGAAGTTTATTTTTCAACCCGCCGAAGAATTACCGCCGATGGGGGAGGAAGGCGGCGCGGAGTTGATGATCAAAGAAGGTTGCATGGATACGCCCAAAGTCGATGCGATTTTCGGGCTGCATATCACGTCCAAAATGCATACCAATACGGTCGGCTATCGTTCCGGCCCGTTGATGGCGAGTGCGGATCAATTTCGTATTTTTGTGCGCGGCAATCAGACGCACGGCGCACAGCCGTGGTCAGGTGTCGATCCGATTGTGGTCGGCGCACAAATTGTGATGGGTTTGCAGACGATTGTGTCGCGCAAAATGAATTTAACCGAGGAGCCGTCGGTGGTCACGGTAGGAAGTTTTCAGGCGGGCAATCGTAGCAATATCATCCCTGACGAAGCAAAAATGGAAGGTACGATTCGTGCGTTTGATGAAAAACATCGCAACGAAATTCATAACTTTGTTGAGAAAATATCCACGCTCATCGCCGAATCAGGTGGTGCCAAAGCGCATGTGCATTTTTCGCGCGGCTATCCGGTGACCTCCAATGACGAAGCGCTTACCGAATGGTCGGTGCCGGTGTTAAAACGTGTTGCGGGCGCGGGCGCGGTCGGCGTATGTCCTAAAACTTGTGGCGCGGAAGATTTTTCGTTCTTCCAAAAGAAAGTGCCCGGTTTCTTTTTCTTTATCGGCTGCACGCCCAAAGAGCAGGATTGCAAATACGCCGCATCCAATCACAGCCCGCGTTTTTATGTGGATGAATCCGGCTTGAAAGTAGGCGTGAAAACCATGGCAACGCTTGCCGCCGAATGGCTGCACTCACACGCCTAAAGCTTGTATGAGCGCTCCGCTGAAACCCGCCCGCCGAAAGGCGTAAAATAGCGATTGCGCCGATTTGAACTTCAGCTTGCGGGCGCGGGATGAGCAACATTCATTTCAATAAATCCGGCTAAAAAGAGACAGTGTGTTTTCGTCCAAACCTGTCTGTCGCCACTTAAACGCGCTGACAGGTTTTTTGTTTTGGAGTGATTTCTAATGAAGTTGAAGTTTCCGCCATTGCTGATTACGGCATTTTTATTCACGCTCATGGGTACGGCGTTCGCCGCAGATCCAGCCGTAGCGCCCAACGCAAAGCTGGCGCAAATTGCGGATCGCTATTTCGAAGATCACCTGGTTTTAAACCCGCTGGAAGCATCATCGCTCACCGGCGAAGCGCGCTTTGATAGCCAGCTTAACGTTACGATTGCGCCTGCGCAATTGGCTAAAGTACGCGCGCTGTCACAGCGCGTTTTAAAACAATTAACCGCCATCGACGAGAAAAAACTGTCCCCCGCTGATCAGATGACTTATGCGGTACTCAAACGCCAGCTTGCAGAACAACTGGAAGGCGATAAGTTTCCAAGTGAGCTGATGCCGATTGATCAATACGGCGGACTGCCGGTTTATTTGGCACAGCTTGGCAGCGGACAAGATATTCAGCCGCTGAAAACGGTAAAAAATTACGACGACTATTTGCAGCGTTTGAGCAAGCTCCCGGCATGGATTGATCAATCGATCATCAACATGCGCGAAGGCATCAAGCGCGGCGTGGTGATGCCAAAGCCGCTAATCGTCAGCGGTGCGCCATCAATCAAAGCGCTCGCCGAAAAAGATATTGAAAAAAGCGTGTTTTACACGGCAATCAAGAACATGCCCGCCACCTTTGCAGCCAAAGATCGCGCACGTCTGACGACGAAATATCGCCAAACGATTCAGCAAAAACTGCTGCCGTCAGCGATCAAGTTAAATACCTTTCTGGAAAACGAATACTTGCCCAAGACCCGCACCAGCGCTGGGATTGCGGCCATCCCTAATGGTGCGGCGTGGTACGCGTATCAAGTTAAACACCACACCACCACCGATATGAAGCCGGATGGAATTCATGAATTGGGTTTGAAAGAGGTGGCACGAATTCGCGCTGAAATGGCGAAGGTGCAGGCCGGTTATAAATTCGAAGGCAGCGTGACCGAATTTTTAAAATGGCATGAAAAACAGCCTGAATTCCGGCCGTTCAAAACCGAGAAGGACGTGCTCGATGCGTATGAGGCGATCAATAAAAAGGTAGCGCCGAAGTTGCCGCAGCTGTTTGGCCGTATGCCAAAAGCACCGATTGAAATTCGTCCTGAACCCGAGCTCACGCGCGCCACCGCGTCCGATCATTACAGCGGCCCTTCAGCAGATGGCACGCGCCCTGGCGTGTTTTTCGTCGTGATTGAAGATGCAAGCAAATATCGCACGACTGGCATGACGACCTTGTTTTTGCATGAAGGCCAGCCGGGACACCATTTCCATGTAGCACTTCAGCAGGAACTGCCGCTGCCAAAATTCCGCAAATACGGCTGGGTCACAGCCTATGGCGAGGGCTGGGCGCTATACGCTGAAACATTGGGACGCGAAATGGGTCTGTACGATGATCCGAACGCCTACCTCGGTCATTTGCAGGACGAGCTATTGCGCGCGGTGCGTTTGGTGACCGATACCGGCCTGCACGCGAAAGGCTGGACGCGCGAGGCGACCATGCAATACATGATGGACAATGAAGGCGTGGTGGAAGCGGAAGCTCGGCGTGCGACAGAACGATATATGGCGTGGCCGGGACAGGCGTTGGCGTATAAAATCGGCGCGCTAAAAATTCAGGCCTTGCGTGAACGCGCGCAGCAAAAACTTGGGTTTAAATTCAGCCTGAAGGATTATCACGATCTGGTGTTGAGCGATGGCGTGTTGCCATTGGCGGTGCTGGAATCAAAAGTTGATAACTGGATTGCGACGCAACTGTAGCTCTCCGTAAAAATTTCAATTGCATAAAAAAGTTTAAATCATGGATCAACCAATCAATCCCCGCGCCGTTCGTACGCAAACCCTCATGGATGCACTCGCACAGCGCATCCTCGTGCTCGACGGCGCGATGGGCTCAATGATTCAGCAATATCTGCTGACCGAGGCGGAATATCGCGGTGAGCGGTTTAAAGATTGGCCCAGCGATTTGCGCGGCAATAATGATTTGCTGACGCTTACGCGACCGCAGGTGGTGCGCGAAATTCACGGCCAATACCTGGAAGCGGGCTCGGATATTTTAGAAACCAACACGTTTAATTCCACCGCCGTATCGATGGCCGATTACGATATGGAATCAATCGTTTATGAATTAAATCTGGAAGGCGCGAAACTCGCGCGCAGCATTGCCGATGAATACGAATTAAAAACGCCGCACAAACCACGCTTTGTCGCCGGCGTATTGGGCCCACTCACACGCACGCTGTCACTCTCGCCCGACGTGAATGATCCCGGTTTTCGCGCGGTCAATTTTGATCAGGTGAAAGATGCGTATCGCGAAGCCACCGGTGGCTTGATCGATGGTGGCGCGGATATTTTATTGATTGAAACGATCTTCGATACGCTGAACGCCAAGGCCGCGATTTTTGCGATTGAAGAAGAATTTGAAGCACGCGGGATTACGGGAAATCAACGTTTGCCGATCATGATTTCCGGCACGATTACGGATGCATCAGGTCGCACGTTATCGGGCCAAATGGTTGAGGCTTTTTACAATTCGATTCGTCACGCGAACCCGATTTCCATCGGTTTTAATTGTGCGCTGGGCGGCAAAGAATTGCGTCCGCATATTGAAGAGTTGGCACGAATCGCCGATTGCCGCGTCTCTGCGCATCCGAATGCTGGCTTGCCCAATCCGCTCGCACCCACCGGCTATGACGAATTGCCGGAAGAGACTGCATCATTCATTCGCGAGTGGGCGGAAGCGGGCTGGCTCAATATCACTGGCGGCTGTTGCGGCACCACACCTCAGCACATCAAAGCGATTGTCGATATTGTTTCTCCGTTCAAACCGCGCGAAACACCGGTGATTGAAAAACGTTTGCGTCTCTCCGGGTTGGAGGCGGTCAACATCGGCGAAGAATCACTATTCGTGAATGTGGGCGAGCGCACCAACGTCACCGGCTCGCGCGCATTCGCAAAATTGATTTTGAATGGCGATTACAACGAAGCACTCGCGGTCGCGCGCCAACAGGTTGAGAACGGCGCACAGATTATCGACATCAACATGGACGAGGCGATGCTGGATTCATTCGCGGCGATGCACAAGTTCATGAATTTGGTTGCCTCGGAGCCCGACATCTCCAAAGTGCCGATGATGATCGACTCCTCAAAATGGAGTGTGATCGAGGCGGGTCTGAAATGCGTGCAGGGCAAATCGATTGTGAATTCGATTTCGATGAAGGAAGGTATTCCTGAAGTCATCGAACGCGCCAAGCTGTGTCGCCGTTATGGGGCCGCGATTATCGTGATGGCATTCGATGAAAAAGGTCAGGCCGATACCTTCGCACGCAAGACGGAAATTTGCGCACGCTCTTACAAAATTCTGGTGGAGGAAGTGGGCTTCCCGCCGGAAGATATTATTTTTGATCCAAATATTTTTGCGATTGCGACGGGTATTGAGGAACACGCCACCTATGGCATGGATTTCATTAATGCGACCGAATGGATTCGAAAAAATCTGCCGTTTGCCAAAATCAGCGGCGGCGTATCGAACGTTTCATTTTCATTTCGTGGCAACGATCCGATTCGCGAAGCGATTCACACCGCCTTCCTGTATCACGCCGGCAAAGTTGGCATGACCATGGGCATCGTCAACGCCGGTCAGCTTGGCGTATATGACGACATTCCAAAAGACTTACTGGAATTGGTGGAAGACGTTATTTTTAATCGTCGTGCGGACTCAACGGATCGCCTCGTCACCTTTGCCGAGCAATTCAAAGGCAAGAAGCGCGACCTGGTGGAAGATCTGGCGTGGCGCAGCGAGCCCGTCGGCGCGCGTCTCACGCACGCGCTGGTCAAGGGCATTACGCAACACATCATTGAAGACACCGAAGAGTGCAGGCAGAAAGTGGCTGCCGACGGTGGCCGCCCGATCCATGTGATTGAAGGTCCGTTAATGGACGGGATGAATGTGGTTGGTGATTTGTTTGGCGCGGGCAAAATGTTCTTGCCACAGGTGGTGAAATCCGCCCGCGTGATGAAACAGGCAGTGGCACATTTGATTCCGTTTATCGAGGAAGAAAAACGTCTTTCCGGTATGGAAAACGCGAAAGCCAAAGGCAAGATTTTAATGGCGACCGTGAAGGGCGATGTGCATGACATCGGCAAAAATATTGTCGGCGTGGTGATGCAATGTAATAACTTTGAAGTTATTGATATGGGTGTGATGGTGTCAACAGAGAAAATTCTCGACACCGCGATCAAAGAGAATGTGGACATCATCGGCCTCTCCGGTTTGATCACACCCTCGCTGGAAGAAATGAGCCACGTCGCAAAAGAAATGCAGCGCCTCGGCTTCACGATTCCGCTGCTCATCGGCGGTGCCACCACGTCGCGCACGCATACGGCCGTGAAGATCGAGCCGCATTACAAGGGTGCCACCGTATGGGTGCCGGATGCGTCGCGCGCGGTCGGCGTGTGCAGCAATCTGTTGTCGGACGATTTGAAAAACGATTACGTGAAATCGGTGCGCGATGACTACGACAAAGTGCGTGAGCAGCATGCGAATAAAAAAGGCGTGAAGCTGGTGACGCTGGCCGTCGCGCGCGCCAATGCGGCGAAAATTGATTGGTCGAATTACGTGCCGCCGAAGCCCTCATTCATCGGTACCAAAACACTGACGCACTTCCCGCTTGAAGAATTGGTGCCATATATCGACTGGAGCCCGTTCTTTCAAACCTGGGATTTATGGGGCAAGTATCCGCAGATTTTGGATGATGCCGTGGTCGGTGAGGCGGCGCGTGAAGTATTCGCGAATGCACAAAAAATGTTGAAGCAAATGGTGGACGAGAAATGGCTCGAAGCCCGCGCCGTTTGTGGCTTTTGGCCTGCTAACAGCATTGGCGATTCGGTTGAAGTCTACACAGATGAATCGCGAAAGAAAGTGTTGCACACCTTCCACCATTTGCGTCAACAAAATGAGAAGCCCGAAGGCAATCCAAATCAATCGTTAGCGGATTTTGTCGCGCCCAAAGTAAGCGGCTTGCAGGATTATCTCGGCGGCTTCGCCGTCACCTCCGGCATCGGCTGCGAGGAGCGCGCCAAGGCCTATGAAGCACAACATGACGACTACAACGCGATTATGATCAAGGCGCTGGCAGACCGGCTTGCAGAAGCATTCGCAGAATGTTTGCACGCAAAAACACGTCGCGAATTTTGGGGCTATGCGGCGGATGAGAAAATCAGCAATGAACAAATGATCGCTGAAAAATATCAAGGCATTCGTCCCGCGCCGGGCTATCCGGCGTGTCCCGAGCACAGCGAAAAAGCGCCGCTGTTTGAATTACTGAATGCGCCGCATGAGACCGGGATTACCCTTACCGATTCATTCGCGATGATGCCCACAGCAGCGGTCTCCGGTTTTTATTTTTCGCATCCGCAGTCGCAATATTTTGCCGTGGGTAAAATCGATAAAGACCAGGTGGCGGATTACGCGTCGCGTAAAGGTTGGGACTTGGCGAAGGCAGAACGTTGGCTGGCGCCGAATATTGGCTAATGCAACAGCGGCAAGCAAAAACGACACACGACTAAAATTTATCGAGCGCACGACGATGCCACCTCCAAAACCAAAAGGTTCTTATGTTCACTTTCCGGCGCCCATGAAATCCTATTTTTTGAGCATTCTGGCGATCCTGGTCAGCGCCGTGCCGGGGAGTTTATTGGCGTGGATGATTATTGCCTCGTTCGACTTTACCGGTATCTGGCTGGCGCTCGCGACGGTTTTTTTGGCAATGGTGTTTAGCGTATTGATATTCGCCGGATTGGTGGCGCTGGGGCGATTGATCAAATTTACGAAAGAAAAAAAATAGTCCTCACAAGCACACTAGCGTGGACATGGCGAGTGCCAACTTGAGCATTATTCATGCTGATTTTTAACTTCAATAAATCATTCTCCGCGAGTGCGCCACCGCTGGTATTTGGCGAGCCCGAGCGCATTATCACAGCGCATCGTATTGATGAAATTCAGACAGCACTTGGCGAGATTGCAGCCGAAAATCGAAACGGCAAATACGCCGCGGGATTTTTGAGTTACGAAGCCGCCGCTGCATTTGATCCGGCGCTTAAAACAAAACCACCGCGAGCAGATGACGATTTTCCGCTGCTATGGTTTGGCATTTTTGATCCCGCGTCAGTGAGCAATACGCCGCCGGTTGCCGGACTTGAACTTTACAACGTTGCAAATTGGCAACCTGATACCACGCCCGAACAATATGTGGAATCGATAAAAAAAATCCGCGCAGGGATTCTTGAGGGCGATATTTATCAGGCCAATTACACGTTGCGCTTGCATAGCCAGTTCACAGGCTGCGCACACGCGTGGTACGAGGATTTGCGCCGCGATTCGCACGGTCGATTTAATGCGTTTGTGGACATCGGCTCGCATCGCATTTTATCGATGTCGCCAGAATTATTTTTTTCGTGGGACGGACACACGCTGCGCACGCGCCCCATGAAAGGCACCGCGAAACGTCATCAGCCGCCCGCAACTGAAAGTGCGGATTGGCAGCGCTGGCATGATGATGATGAACGCCTCGCCACATCGTTGCTCGAATCAACAAAAAACCGCGCCGAGAATTTGATGATCGTGGATTTGCTGCGCAATGATGTTTCGCGCGTGGCGAAACCGGGCACGGTGACGGTGCCGCATTTGTTTACGCTAGAAACTTATCCCACGCTGTATCAGATGACATCCACCATCACCGCTGAGACGCGCGAGGGGGTGGCGATTGCCGATATATTTTCAGCACTTTTTCCTTGCGGCTCAATCACCGGTGCACCAAAAATAAAATCATCCGAAGTGATTGCCGAACTAGAGACCACACCGCGCGGCGTGTACTGCGGCGCGCTCGGTTACATTTCGCCCGATGGCACCAGTGTATTCAATGTCGCAATTCGCACGATTGTGATTAACGCGGCCACTGGTGCTGCCGAGTGCGGTGTCGGCGGCGGCATTGTCTGGGATTCAGAAGCGCGCGACGAATATGCGGAAGCATTGGCGAAAGCCGCGTTCATGCAAAATGCATCGCATAGCTTTGAATTGCTGGAAACGCTGCGCTTGGAGAACGGCGAGTACGCATTTGTGGAACGTCATATTGAACGATTACTCGCCTCGTCGGACGCGCTCGGCTTCGAGGCCAGCAAAGAAAAACTTTACGCGGCATTGCAAGAGCACGCGCGGCTGCACGCGAACCAGACGCGCCGTGTGCGGATGCTGGCAACACGTTCTGGCGATATTACGATTACGAGCGAGCCTATCGATGTAGTAGCACCCAAATGGACAAAGCCCAGCACTGGCGCGGCGACTGAGGCAGAAATGCCCAGAACGGCAATCCCAGAGCGGGGTTTTGATTCCGAATTCTCCATTCGAAAAGTCGCTTTAGCAAACACGCCAGTTGATCGCAACGAGCGGGCGCTGCATCATAAAACGACGCGCCGCACTGTCTACGACACGCATCGCCAGCAACACCCGGAAGCGTTCGATGCGCTGCTTTGGAACCAGCAACGTGAGTTGACCGAGTTCACCTACGGCTCATTGGTGCTTGAGATTGATGGCGCGTGGCTCACGCCAAAATTATCGAGCGGCTTACTGGCTGGTGTGATGCGCGCTGAGCTGCTCGCGCGCGGTGAAATTGCAGAATGTATATTGACGATTGAAGATTTGGCGCGTGCGCAATCGATCTGGTTTATCAACAGCGTGCGCGGCTGGATAGAAGTGGAACTGATTTCATAGCGCCCAACTCAAACTGATTTACGCACTCACAAGGACCGACATGGATGTTGTAGCCGCCATCATTTTTGCACTCGCCCTGACCCACACATTCGCGGCTAAATCGTTCGAACGACTTGCGCACAAGCATCCGAAGCACGCTGGCCTGCTGCATTTTTTTGGCGAGGTGGAAGTTGTCTTCGGACTATGGGCGGTGGTGCTTATCGTCACGATGGCATTTGTTGTCGGTGGCGATGAGGCACTGATGTATGCGGAAACGCGGCAATACACCGAGCCGCTGTTTGTGTTTGTCATCATGGTGGTGGCTGCCTCGAAACCGGTGTTGAAAACGGTAGAGGGCATCGTTATCGGGTTAGCGAGGCTGGCACCGATTCGTACAGCAGTGGCACAAGTTTGGCTTGGTTTGGCGTTGGTGCCGCTGATTGGATCGTTCATCACCGAGCCTGCTGCAATGACCTTGGCCGCGCTCATGCTCTTGCCGCAAATATTCCACGCTGGCATTCCCGAGAAATTAAAGTATGCGGCGCTGGGTGTGCTGTTCGTCAATATCTCGATCGGCGGCACACTCACCTCGTTCGCCGCACCACCTGTGCTAATGGTGGCGCAAGCATGGCAATGGGACAGTGCATTTATGGCAACAAACTTCGGTTGGAAGGCGACCATCGCCGTGCTAATCAATGCGACTGCCATCACCTATTTATTGCGCAAATATATTCCCGATCAACGTGTGACCAACGCGGACGAAATTAAAATACCGTTGGTGGTAAAGATGATCCATCTTGCGTTTCTGGCGGCCACCGTTGTATTTGCCCATCACCCGGTGATTTTCATGGGCCTGTTTTTATTGTTCATCGGTTTCACCCAAGCCTACGAGCAATACCAATCACCGCTGATCCTCGGTCAAGGATTGCTGGTGGGCTTTTTCCTGGCCGGATTGGTCGTGCTCGGTGGCTTGCAGCAGTGGTGGCTGCAACCGATAGTCTCAAGCCTTGAGCCAATCGCGCTGTTCTTTGCTGCGTTAGGGCTCACCGCCATCACCGACAACGCCGCGCTCACTTATCTTGGCTCCACCATTGACGGGATGTCGGATGCGGCAAAATATATGTTGGTCGCAGGTGCAGTAGCCGGTGGCGGCCTTACCATTATCGCGAACGCACCTAATCCCGCCGGTGCTGCGCTGTTGAAAAGCGGTTTTCAGGATGAATCGATTGGCGTCGTTGGTTTACTGCTGGGCGCACTGCTACCGACGGCAGTGGCGGCGGCCGCGTTTCTTGTTTTGTAGCGCTGACTGTTAAATATTTTTTGATAAGGAAGTGATGAACCAACCGCCGCAGCAACACGAATTGAATATCGTCTCTGACGTTATTTGCCCTTGGTGTTACATCGCCAAAAAGCAACTCGCGCAGGCGTTTGCCGCAACCAACCTGGAATCGCATTTCAACGTGACTTGGCGAGCCTTCGAACTGAATCCCGATATGCCGGTTGAAGGTGTTGATCGCGTCACTTATCGCACGCAAAAATTCGGCTCATGGGAACGATCACTAGCGCTCGATGCGGATGTCGCCAACGCAGGCAAGCGCGTTGGCATCAGCTTTCGCCACGACTTAATGATGCGCACGCCAAACAGTTTTCAAGCGCATCGTTTGATCTTACTGGCAGGTCATGATGGCATGCAAAATGCGGTGGTTGATGCGCTATTCCAGGCATATTTTATTGAGGGTCGCGATGTCGGTGAGACCGCGGCGCTCACTGAAATTGCAACACAGGCAGGCATTGACGGTGAACGCGCATCGAAATTTCTGGAAAGTAACGTCGGCGCCGATGAAATTCGTAGTCAAGAACAGTCCGCATACAACGCCGAAATTTCGGGCGTGCCGACTTTCATATTGGATGGTGAGGTAATTTTTTCGGGCGCGGTTGGGGTGGAGGCGATGGCGGTATATTTGCGGAGGGCAACAACATGAAGCCTTGGGAAATGCTGCAGTCTCGCGAAATCATTTCTGACCGTTGGCTAAAACTCACCGCCGATCAATGTCGCCTACCAACCGGTCAAATAATTGATCCGTATTATGTTGTTCACGAAAGTGATTGGGTGCATATTTTCGCGCTTGATAACGATGGCCGTTTGCTCGTCGTGCGCCAATTTCGTTACGCGGCGAATGTCGAATGCGTCGAGCTGCCTGGCGGTGTAATTGACAAAGGTGAAGAGCCACTCGCCGCCGCTCAACGCGAACTGCTTGAAGAGACCGGCCATACCGCCAACACATGGCGTGCTATCGGCCGGATGTACGCGAACCCTGCGCGGCAAACAAATTCTATTCATCTTTTTTTAGCCAGCGGGCTATCCAACGTCGGCACACAAAATCTTGATGCGACAGAAGATATTGAGTTTGAGTTCGCATCAGTTGAAAGCATAAACGCAATGATAGAAAAAAACGAATTTTCGCAAGCGCTCCACATCGCCTCTTTTTATCGTTGCCTGCGCGAGCTGAAATACACATAGTCTCTTTTCATATTTTATGACTTCTTCAAAATTCCACCCTCTTCGGAGTTCACTCGTGATTCGTTTCGCCGCGTTCGCCACCCTGCTTTCGACATTCTCTGTACTTCCCCACGCCGCCGCCAACGACCCATTGAGCACCATCGCCGAACGCTCTGCATTTCAAAAAACCGGCCGCTACGACGAGGTGATTCAGCTTTGCGCGGCTTATCAAAAGGCGTATCCCAAGGCAGCACGTTGTCAAGAATTTGGCCGCACGCCAGAAGGCCGACCCATGATGGCGTTAATCGCCACGCGTACGGGTGCGTTCACATCGGCGGAAGCGATCAAGCGCAATATTCCGGTGTTGCTGGTGCAAGGCGGCATTCATGCGGGTGAGATTGATGGTAAGGACGCGGGATTTTTGGCGCTGCGTGCGGCGCTGGATAACACGGCAGCGATTGGTGCGCTGGATAAACAGGTGTTGATATTTGTGCCGGTGTTCAACATCGACGGGCATGAGCGATTTGGCAAATGGAATCGCCCCAATCAAATCGGGCCGGAAGAAATGGGCTGGCGCACGACGGCGCAAAATTTCAATTTGAATCGCGACTATGCGAAAGCCGATTCACCTGAAATGCAGGCGATGTTGCGGCTGGTGAACGAGTGGGATCCGATTGCTTATATCGATTTGCATGTGACTGATGGCGCGAAGTTTGAGCACGATATTGCGATCATGGTGGAGCCGGTGCATGGTGGTGATGTTGATCTGCGCAAAGCGGGCAAGGCGCTGCGCGATACAACGATTAGTGACCTCGCCACGCAAGGCTCGCTGCCGCTGCCGTTTTATCCGTCGTTCGTGGTCGGTGATGATCCTTCCACCGGCTTTACCGATGGCGTGTCGCCACCACGATTTTCCACCGGCTATTTCCTCACGCGTAATCGCCTCGCCATGCTGGTGGAAACGCATTCGTGGAAAGATTACGCGACGCGCGTGCGTGGCACACGCAACACGGTCGCATCCATTCTTTCGCAAATCGCCGCCAATGGCCAGGAATGGATGAAGGTGGCGAAGGCAGCAGACGCACGCGCGGCAAAGGTCGCAGGCGAGCCGGTGACGCTCACTTACAAAGCGACCGACAAATCACGAACCATCGATTTTCGCGGTTTCGCATACACGCGCACGATGTCGGACGTATCTGGCGCGCTGATGACGCGCTATGACGAGAAAAAACCGCAAATCTGGAAGCTCGCAGTGCGTGATGATGTGCAGCCGGATCTTAAAATCATTGCGCCGCGTGGCGGCTACATTGTGCCCGCCGCGCATGCGACTTCGGTCGCAGAAAAACTGACGCAGCATGGCATAACGTTTCGCAAATTGAGCAAGCCAATAGCGAACACCGCAGTGGAAACTTTCCGCGCCGACACGACCAAACTGGGTGCCGATTCGGTTGAAAGTCATCAGCGCATGAGCGTGCAGGGTACGTGGAAAGCTGAAACGCGCGAAATAAAAGCGGGCAGTTTATTTGTGCCGATTGCGCAGGCAAAATCGGTGCTGGTAATGTCGCTATTCGAGCCGCTTGCGCCGGATTCATTCGTGGCCTGGGGCGTATTCAACAATGCTTTTGAGCGCAAGGAATATATGGAAGCTTATGTGGCCGAAGATGTTGCACGCGAGCAACTTGCAGCGGACCCCGCGCTCGCTGCCGCATTCAAAAACAAGCTTGCGACTGATGCCGAGTTCGCAAAAAATCCTGCCGCGCGACTCGAATTTTTTGCACGCCGGCATTCATCATGGGATGAGCAATTTAATCTTTATCCGGTGATGCGGGTTGGCACGGTACTTCAATGAAACATCATGCCCGAAGAGGTGATGGCTGAAACGGCAATATAGACGGGCATCTTCAGCCGCTGCCCTGAAGAAACGCGCCAGCGCTGCGGTTTGCAGCATGCATACTTTTGTTCAAGCGCAGCTTCAAACTTAACTACAGCGCAAATTCGGATCAAAAATAATGAAGAAATTTCTGTTGGTGGCCATCGCTGGTCTCGCCGCAATCTCATCTGTCACTGCATCATCAGCCACGGCCATTGCCGCCGATAACAGCATCGAAGCACGCATCAAGCGCATCGAGAACGGACTTGTTCCGCCGCTCGTCACGCAACATACAAAGCCAATGCGGCTCGAAGATCGCATGAAGCATTTCAACGTCCCGGGTATCAGCATTGCGGTGATTGAAAACGGAAAAGTTGCGTGGGCGCGCGGGTATGGCGTGCGCGATTTGGAAACCAACACGCCGGTAAATGCAGAGACTGTTTTTCAAGCTGCATCCATCAGCAAACCTGTTACCGCGATGGCGGCGCTGAAGTTTGTGGAGATGGGAAAGCTTGATCTGGATGCAGACGTCAACAAAAAATTAACCTCCTGGAAAGTGCCGGAGAATGGATTCACCGAAAAAGAAAAAGTCACGCTACGTCGGATCCTCACGCATCGCGCGGGGCTGACGACATCCGGCTTTCCGGGGTATGTAACAGGCGACGCTATTCCGTCTGTTGTGCAAATTTTGGACGGCACTAAACCAGCCAATACCGAAGCCGTGCGCGTTGATATCTTGCCGCAAAGTCAGGCACGCTATTCGGGCGGCGGCTTCACGGTGATGCAGCAATTGCTCGTGGATGTGGGTGGCAGTCCATTCCCGCAGCAATTACAGGAAACGGTGTTAAAACCGATCGGCATGACGCGTAGCGCGTTCGTGCAACCGCTCGCTGGCCCGCTTGCTGCGAACGCCTCATCTGCGCATAACGCAGGCAAATTAGTAAACGGCAAACACCACACTTATCCCGAGCTCGCGGCCGCAGGCTTATGGACAACACCAACTGACCTCGCCCGATTTGCGATTGAACTACAGCAAGCGGCCGCAGGAAAATCATCGCGCGTGCTATCGCAAAAAATGGTGCTGGAGATGCTGAAATCGCAAGGCGATGACTGGGGGCTGGGCATCATGTTGCGCGGCAAAGGGGCGCAACAACGCTTTATGCACAGTGGTTCAAACCAGGGATTTAATTGCCATACGCTTGCGTTCACAGAAACCGGCGCAGGTATTGTCATCATGACCAATGCCAATTCCGGGCGCTCGCTTATCCATGAAATCGTACGCGCCGCGGCTAACGAATACGGTTGGAAGACCGACGCAGCACCGCGCCGTACTGTTATCGAGATGCCGGTTGAGTCACTATCAAAGTATGTTGGCTTTTATCAAGGCGTGGGCGAAGGCTCAGCGCGCGTTAGGCTCGATGGTAACGAACTCATTGCGCACGGCAACGGGCGATGGAGCAAGCTTCTCGCAGGTTCTGACACAACATTTTTTGCAGTCAATGATGGCGTGCAATTTGATTTCAGCAAAAAACCGAATGGCGACATCGGCTCAGTAACAATAACCGACGATGACACCACGAGCGCGCCCTACCAACGTGCAACCGAGCCGCCGATCCCGGTTGAATCAACACCGTTTTACCTGCGCGGCAGCATGAACAATTGGAGCATCAAGAACCAAATGGTCGCGACAGGCAAGGACCGGTACGCCGTAAGCATTGCGCTTAAAACCGGCAGCTACGAATTCAAGCTCGGCTCAGAAGATTTCAACATCATCGATTTAGGTGGCTCACCTGCATTTCAGGATATCGCGGTCGGCACAGCAAAAGTATTGCTGCCGGTGGGGCGGAACCTGAAGCTGAACATTGAGCGCGAAGGGGTTTATGAATTTGCGCTGGATGTGGTGAGGCCGTTGGAGCCTGAGTTGGTAGTCAAAGTGAAAGAATGAAATCGTTATTACGTTTCATTCAGCCAACTCACGCACTTGACAAGTGTCGCCTATAGGCTACACTCTAAAATGCGTTTAATTATTACCGAGGTTTATAAAGACTGGATTAACGGTCTGAGAGATCGGGGTGTTCGCGCACGAATACAAGTGCGAGTGGATCGTCTGATGCATGGCAATCCGGGACAACATCGGAATTTGACTGACGGCGTAGTCGAGCTGAAAATCGACATCGGCTCAGGTTATCGCGTTTACTACACCGAACGAAATGGAGAGGTGATTGTGTTGCTGGCAGGCGGCGATAATTCTTCTCAACAGCAAGATATAAAGACCGCGATTGCACTTGCCAAAAATCTTTAGGAGTTATTCCATATGCCAAAAACATCAGCTAAAGCCGTTTCCAAAACCAAAACTATTGCCTACGATGTCGCAGAACAATTGCGCACGCCAGCAGAGATGGCCGCATATCTTGATGCGTGGCTCACCGACGCACCTGACGACGCAGCAGGCATCGCGCGCGCCATGGGTGACATAGCGCGCGCCAAGGGCATGTCGCAGGTTGCGCGGGATGCTGGCCTAAGTCGCGAAAGTTTGTACAAAGCGCTGAGTGAAAATGGTAATCCGAGTTTTGCGACGGTTTTAAAAGTAGCGGCGGCGCTGGGCGTGCGACTGCATGCGGAGGCGGCTTGAGAAAAGTTAAACCCATGAATAGCATTACCGCCGGTAAATTCTCTCAACGCATGAATTTTTTGATCGCTCTTTTTGCTTTGGGTGTGGTGATGTGGACGGGGCCTGGACTAGCGGCGCTATTTATATTGCGTCCGATCGATCCATATGTTCCCTACGTTTTGGCATCGACTGTCATCGGCTTCGTTCTGCTCGGAGTTAGTTCTTTCTTGCGATCAAGTACACCGTGCCCCGCCTGTCACAAATTGTTTTGCGGGCCGTTCAATGATCCGGATTCTCCTCGCGCAAAAAACGTTCTTGCTTTGTCTTGCAGACACTGCGGCCATAAAGTTAATGGCGAGAGCCGTGCTTGAATTCATTCACATGGCGATGACTAGTATTTTCAATACTGACCGTTGTTCACTTGATTTGAGACGATTATTGAGGCCAATATTAATGTTGCAGTGAAGGAGTGAAATGCCTCATATCTCAAAAACGAAGTTTGAACAACGTGGGGGCCATGGTTGTAGCGATTCTCACTACACATTCTCAGTGGCATTTTGCTGCGGTCGTATTGGCGTTGAAGACGAGGAGTTGCATTCCTTTTACTTCAACCAATCCAACCTGTCGCAGAAACTTGATCTCTGGCAGGACCAATTAGCGTGTCCGTTTTGCGGGTCGCCTTTGTTCGATCTGGCATCGTTAGGGGAAAATGAAACAGCGCCTTTGGAGTGGGCGTGGGCCCTAGTTTAATCTGTTAATCGCATCACCACCTCCGGAAACGCCTTCAGCAACGCTTTATCCATCGTCACGAGCTTCGCATTGAGCGCCATCGCAACAGCAACAAATTCACAATCGTAAGCGGTGCATTCACTATCACGAACGAGCTCGAGCACTTGCAGCGAGTCCGCTTCGTACTCATTACCTGCCAGTAACGATTCAGCCTCTCGCAGTATTTTGTAGGCACCGTCAAACGAAACATCTCCACGCCGCATATAGCCCGCCAGAATATTTCTGAATTCACTACGCCAAAGAATGGGCGCGACCCATTGAGGCTCTTTGGCGAGTAGCGCTTCAGCAGATAGCGTGTGGAGACCTTGAATGAAAAGGTAGGCTAAAACATTCGTATCCGCCACGATCATGGACGGTGGTCGCGCTTGAATTTATCGACAAGGCGATGGTCGAGTTTCTTGGAACTGGCCGTATTGCGAACAGAACGGATACGCGCTAAGCGTTCAGCAGAGCTAACTTGTGTGGGCACAAGCACAGTTTCGAGGCAGACGATTGCTTCGTTGTTCATGCTGCGTCGATGAATCTCTGCAGATGCTTTCAGGCGATCATAAACAGCGTCGGGAATATTTTTCAGCGTGAGCGTGGTGGGCATATTGCCTCCTAACCAGAATGGAACCATTATGGTTTCAATTCTTGATGTGGTCAACACGCAGCTAAATCGCCCGCAACCTCTCCACCATCCCCCCACCGTCTATCAAGCCCGCCAACTCATCCCGCAATCTCGCACTCTCATCCATCGCGAAGCGCCAATATTTCACTCGCCCTTCGTAATCGTTGGCGAAGCGTTTGAAGTCGTTGCGGTCGGGCAATTTTTTGAGTGGTAATTGGTCGAGATATTCTTTGCTGGGACAGACGAGAACGACATTGTCAAGCGAGTCACCCGATGCTTTGCGCCAGGGCAACATTTTATCCAGCCAGCCGGGGACGATTTTGTTGGTGAAGTGGGGATAGAGCACCAGGCCGCTCGTGTGCGCGTAAGGCAGGTGCAGGTGATAGTCGATCAAGCCGCCGTCCCAGTAGGTGCCTTCTGACGCACCCTCGATGCCGGCAACGCCTTCGAGCACGAGCGGGATGGAGCCGGTGGCGATCAATACATCGCGGAAATTATTTTCGGTGAGTGCGGCGTATTGGGTGGTGAAGGGATCTGATTCCAGCGATGTGAAAAACGAACTCATAGGCAAAACACCTTTATTGACGGGCATTTTCAGCTCTTTTTGCCCTAAAAAGCCTGCCACTGCTAGGGTTTCATTCTCAGAATAGAACCACGTGCGATCCAGAAAATGTCGCAAATGTTTGCGCCCCGCCGCATTCGCGAGCGCGGCCAACATGTAGCCAGCGTGCGTGCGTCCGCGCTGCTCGCGGGCGAGAATGCCTTTGCCGCGCACCGCCAAAACATTGAGCCGATAGTGGGGATGCGAGAGAACGTCCGCGACATGGCCGTCGAACAGCAGTTGAATAAGATTGCGCGCGTCGGCGGTGATGGTGGCGGCATTTACGTTTTTGGCGTACTTGGTTTCGCTATAAGTTTTCGCAAATAGCGCCAAGGCATTGCGCGTTTCTTCCGCTGAAAATTTGCCATCAGTCACGCCGCGACAAACAGATGCAAACCGCCATGCGCCAATCGACGCACCAATAAGTTGAATGGGATATTTCCGCTCGTCAAACCCCTGCGGCAAAAAATCAGCGAACAGCCATTCATCAAGCTTGGCCAAGCCCAGGCCTTTTGGCCCACCCGCCGCACCGGGGATGATGTCGATATCAGAGGCGCGCAAACCGTGTTCGCGAATATGTTTTATCGCGCGAGGACCCGCCAGGATTTCCAG
>JANMQR010000069.1:0-4494 GCA_031370625.1 Burkholderiales bacterium
CTTCCCCCATTTCCATGGGGGAAGGAGATGTATCAAGCTGCCACCGCACAAGTATTGGAATAAGTTACGCACCATCACAACACAGCGCTAACTAGAGTTTCTATTCCGGCTTGGAAACTCTGCGCGCTTTAACAGTAACAGTCGGCGTCGATGCCGCACGTTTTTTCACCGGATTACCATTCGCTGCTTGATGTGTAATCTCATCTGCACGCACCGTCGCCGCCAGCTTATCCAAAATTCCATTCACGTATTTATGCCCGTCGGTGCCGCCAAAAGATTTCGCCAGTTCAATCGCTTCATTGATAATGACGCGATACGGTGTTTCGGCCATATGCAGCAGCTCAAAACTGCTCAGCAATAAAATGCTGCGCTCAATCGGACTTACTTCCGCCCACACGCGATCCAGATGCGGCGTGAGCTGCTCAATCAATGTCGCCGATTCTTTAATCGTGCCACGCATGAGGACCGAAAAGAGCGTGACGTCTGAACGCTTAAAGCCATCGGCTTCCGTGAACTGTGTTTCCAAATCGCCCGCGCTATGCGCCGCGACCTGCCACTGATAAAGCGCCTGCAACGCAAATTCGCGCGAGCGACGGCGGGCACTTTTTGGCGGGCCTTTTTTCGCCACTGCTTCACTCAAATCAGGTTCAGTAGATTTCGCGCTTGCTTTCGCTTCTGCTTTTACTTTCTTAACCTCGGCTTCCAACGCATCAACCAGGCTTTTCATCGCACATCTTTCAATTTCAAAATTTGAGCGAGAGTATTCGCCATTTCAATCGCGGCTCGCGCGCAATCAGCGCCCTTCTCCAGCACACGCGCTTCGGCTTGCGCATCGTTTTCAACGGTCAAAATCCCGTTCGCAACCGGCACGCCAGTTTCAAGCATCACATCCATCACGCCGCGACAGGATTCATTCGAAACGATTTCAAAATGATACGTTTCACCGCGAATCACCGCACCAATCGCAATCAGCGCCGCGTATTGTCGCGTCAGTGCGAGCGCTTGCAGCGCGAGCGGAATTTCCAGCGCACCGGGCACTGACACATGATCGATATGCGCCGCATCAACCCCGTGCGCATGCAGCTCAGCCACGCACGCCGCCGTCATTTTATTGACGACCGGTTCATTGAAACGACTCTGCACAATGCCGATGCGCATGTTGCGACCGTCGAGATTTGCTTTGATTAAATTCATTGATTCTTACACTGCTTTCAATTTTCGTTCAGCCGATGGCGGCACATATTCCACCACTTCCAGATCAAAACCGGCCATCGATGGAATCTTTTTCGGCCAAGCGAGAACGCGCATCTTACGCACATTCAAGCCACGCAAAATTTGTGCGCCAATCCCGTGCATGCGCGGGTCCCATTTATTTTTGCGCGGCGGTACTTCACTGGCAGGTTTGAAGCGCTCGATGATTGACGTCGCATCCTCGCGTCTACGCAGCAGCACAATCACACCGGTGCCTTCGGTGGCAATAATACGCATTGCTTCGGCGACCGAATACGCGTGGCGGCCTTCATCGAATTCGAATAAATCAAGCGAGGTAAATGGCTCGTGTACACGCGTGAGCACCGGCACATCAGGTTTGATCTCGCCACGCGTGAGTGCCAAATGAACTTCATCCGCCGCCTTATCGTGAAACGCGTGCAATTTGAAGTTGCCATACGGGGTGGAAATCATGCGCTCCGAAACCAATTCCACAATGGTTTCAGTGACTGAGCGATAGCGAATCAAATCCGCAATGGTTCCCACTTTCAGATGGTGTTTTTTCGCGAACGTCATCAAATCGGGCAAACGCGCCATGGAGCCATCGTCATTTAATATTTCGCAAATCACACCAGCCGGATGAAAACCCGCCAGCTGCGCCAAATCGCAGGTCGCTTCGGTGTGGCCGGCGCGCACTAACACGCCACCGGTTTTTGCGATCAACGGAAAAATATGACCGGGCTGCACGATGTCTTCCGCCTTGGAATTTCGCGCTGCTGCAACCCGCACCGTGCGAGCGCGATCTGCTGCCGAAATGCCGGTAGAAACACCCGTAGCCGCTTCAATTGAGGCCGTAAACGCGGTGCCGTGCGAGGTACGGTTATCCGCCACCATCGGCATCAAATTCAGTCGACGCGCATGATCTTCGAGAATCGGCATGCAGATCAGGCCGCGGGCATGCGTCGCCATAAAATTGATCGCCTCAGGCGTCACAAAATCGGCCGCCATGATGAGATCGCCCTCGTTCTCGCGATCTTCGGCGTCAGCAATTACCACCATTTTTCCCTGGCGGATGTCTTCGATGATTTCAGCAGTGGTGGCAATCGTCATATGCGAACTTTCAAAATGTAAACGCTATATCTGGCGAGGCGTTTCGAGCATTTATGCCTGGAAAAGCGCTTCAATGCTCGGGTTTGAGTAAATTTATTAATAAGATTACGACTTTTCTGATTTTCCTCATTTTACGCTACGCCACCCCTACAACGCACGCCCGACTGCGCAAAACATGCCGCGTGCATCAATGCGATACTCATTTTTTATCCGTTCAACATTCGTCGAAAATGCAAACTAATAATCAAACAGCAGCGCAATCGCGCTTTCATCTGGCGTTTCACGTCACCGATCTCGATACGGCGCGCGATTTTTATGGTCGCATGCTCGGGTGCGCGGAAGGTCGCGCCACCGAAACATGGGTCGATTTTGATTTTTTCGGCCACCAGATTTCGCTCCATCTGGGCACGCCGTTTGTATCAAGGCAGACCGGCCGGGTCGGTGATGTGATGGTGCCGATGCCGCATTTTGGCGTGGTGCTACCGATGCACGATTGGCAAATTCTGGCCAAGCGACTCGAATCGGCAACGATTGATTTTGTGATTCGTCCCGGCATTCGCTTCCCCGGTGAGCCGGGCGAGCAAGGCACGATGTTTTTCAATGATCCATTCGGCAATCCGATTGAAATTAAAGGCTTCGCTGAATTTGAAAAACTGTTTGCGCAATAAAAAACTGCACAAGATTTACCACGCCAATCGAGCGATCATTTGCGCCAAATAATTCCCTTCGTTGCGCGTCTTAACGACGCCGAAACCGCAGCGTGGATCGCAGCGCTGTCCATGGCGATGCCGCAAGAACGCATCGTCACTTTTCAACAATTGAGCGCCGAAGAGCGTGTGGCCGCGACTGTCGCGATCGTCGCCAATCCTGATCCCACGCAAATTGATCAACTGCCTGCATTGCAGTGGGTGCAAAGTTTGTGGGCAGGCGTCGAGCGATTGTTGACTGAATTGCGCAATCCAAGCATTGGTATTGTGCGACTGGAAGATGCACAACTGGCCGCGACCATGGCAGAGGCAGTATTAGCGTGGACGCTGTACCTGCATCGCGATATGCCCGCCTACGCTGCGCAGCAGCGCGCACGCGTGTGGCACGCGCTACCGTTTCGTTTGCCCTGTGAGCGATGTGTCGCGATATTGGGTCTAGGCCACATGGGCGCGCGCGCCGCACAAACATTGGTGGCCAATGGCTTCGAGGTGATCGGCTGGACGCGCACTGCAAAAATAATTGAAGGCGTGAAAACTTTTTCGGGTGTTGCGACGCTTAACAATGTTCTGTCTCAAGCGGACATCGTCGTATGCGTATTGCCGCTGACTGCGGACACACGAAACTTGTTAAACGAAAATCGGCTTGCGCATTTCAAGACCAATGCAGCACTGATTAATTTTGGGCGCGGTGCCATTGTGAATACGCTCGATCTCATTACAGCCCTTGATCGCGGAACACTTTCGCATGTGGTGCTTGACGTGTTTGAAGTCGAACCGCTGCCAGCCGAAAGCGCGTTATGGCAACACGAAAAAGTGACCGTGCTGCCGCATATATCGGCACCAACGCATCATGGCAGTGCCGCAAAAGTAGTGGCGGAAAATGTTGCGCGATATCGTGCCACGGGCGCTATGCCGAAGACGGTGAATCGGAGGGTCGGTTATTAGTAGTTGCTTCAAGATGCGCAATCGGCCAAGAATCGAATTAGCCACCCAGCAATTCTAGTTAGATCGACATTGCCCTACGGAATCGCCGTCTAAGCGCAAAAACAAGGAGCGTCACTTGTGAAGCGAACACAACGATTACCGCTGTTCTCACTACGCTGCCAAACGGGTTTGCGGGTCGATATGTTATGTCTTTTTGAAGCGTTGCCACGTCGAGTATGTAGATTGCGGCTTTTAACAGATCACTACCAATGCTCTGAATTTGGGCGAAAAAATTGCCGCCTAAATTCTGTGAGTACCCAATTGGCTTGCAGCCAATAGCGTCTTTCGTACAATCTAGGCCAGTGAAGAAAAAAATGACAGCGAATCCGAAAGTCGTGAATACAAGTGACAGAAAAGCTCGTCGGTAGTTACTCCCATAGACACTCAATAACCTGTACAAACCGATTACGCTTACATTGCGCTGAATCCAAGCATACGTTTTATTTTTGCTCGTTGACAATCTCCAGCGCACCATCGACAAGGC
>JANMQR010000247.1:0-3806 GCA_031370625.1 Burkholderiales bacterium
GGCGCGATGCAGGCGTTGGCCTCAATCTCGTGCTGGCGATGCGCAGTCATCTGGATCGGGGCGTTCATGCTCCACCTGCGAGCGCGGCAGCGTTGCGTGAAAGGCGGGCTTCCAAGTTGCGCGCTTCGGCGGGGCTGATCGCGGCGCGGCGTTCGGTGCCCGCTTCGCGCCAGGCCATGAACTTGCGGCGCGACCAGAAGCTGGTGGCGCAGATGTTGTCGCCACCCTTGCAGGGCACGCCCGATTTAAAGCGGGGATTTTCAGGCAGCGGCATTCCCTGATGGCGATGCAGGCTGCGCAGCTTTTCAATTACCTGGGCGTTACGCTTGTGCCAGTCGAGCCGCATTTCGCGGGCGACTTCGTAAAAGGACATGCTGTCGCGCGGCGAGGGGATTGGTCGCGGCAACTCGTGGGTTTGAGTGCCGGGGAAAGCCAGTACGTTACTGGCGCTTTTGATCGTTTCTTGATACGCATGCGTCGCTTGCATGATTGCCTCCTGGTAACTGTTCCGGGAGGCGATGTAACCAAATTAGATACTAGCTGCAAGCGGAAAGTTACCAGTGTAGATACCATGCGGAATTACGACGCGCTTGATAGGCGCGGTGACGTTACGGTCAAACTGGCAGGAGAGTTAGGTGCCGGTATAACTTTGGTAAGTGAATTGTTGCCTAAAAATAAAACCCGGCACTATAGCACCTCCCCCCCCGAATGTGGGGTTTGGTTGGTTGGGGGGAGCGCCTGCGTTGAGGCAATTTCAAATATGCATACATCGCCCCCATCCCGACCTTCCCCCGCAAGTAAGGCAGGCTGCATCAAATTAGAAATCACTGAACTCAAAGTAATTATCAGCAGCGAATCAAAGGAAACAACCATGAACGACGTCGAATATTATCTAACCGAAGAATACATCGAGCTAAACCACCTGCTAAAGCTCGCCGGCTTCGCCTCCAGTGGCGGCGGTGGATCAGCGCTCGTGGTGCAAGGTCTCGTCACTGTCGACGGCAAACCCGAAAGCCGCAAGCGCAATAAAATTCGCGCGGGTCAGGTTGTGCGCTATCAGGGCGCGAGGATTTTTGTATTGGCACCGAAGGGAAGTTAAGCAAATTTCATGGCCATCAAATCCACCATCTTCAAAGCCGAGCTCGCCGTATCCGACATGGATCGCGGCTACTACGCCACGCACGAACTCACCATCGCACGCCACCCTTCCGAGACCGACGAACGCATGATGGTTCGCGTGATCGCGTTCGCGTTGCATGCACAGGAATATCTGGAATTCGCCAAAGGCATTTCCACCGATCACGAGCCGACACTGTGGCGAAAAGATTTTACGGGCGCGATTCAAGATTGGATCGATGTCGGCCTGCCGGATGAAAAATGGTTGCGCAAAGCCTGCGGCCGCGCCACCCGCGTCACGCTCTACACCTACGGCGGCAATGCAGCCGAGATGTGGTGGAAACAAAACGCACCACTGGTCGAGCGATTGAGCAATTTATCCATCATCAACCTCCCACAAGAATCCACCAAGGCGCTAGCCAAACTCGCCGAACGCAATATGCAATTCAGCGCCAGTATTCAGGATGGCGCGATGACGTTTTCGAGTGATGCGGAAATGGTTTCGGTGGAGATGGTGGCGCTTAAAACGGTGGGGTGAAACGCTAGCATTGGCGTGGCTATTGGAGCATAAATGGTTGAAGATGCCCGCAGGATATAGAGCTACGAATACTGAATGTGACCACGAAAAAGCTGACCCCAATGCGCTGAGCTACAAGCTCAAACTTCGTCTAGGTGACGTCCGATGAATTCAGCAGCACCGCCCCAAGCTTGTACTGGCTCTCCTGATGCTGGATGGCGATACCAAGCTTCCCCCCATGAGGCCTGCATATTCCACTCCCACGCTACTTCACGGCCTTTCTCGAAATGAGTCCGAGTCGTGGGGAAGATACGAAGGCTTTGTGTGACTCCATCGGTAGCAAGTGTTTCCAAGATGATTCCCTTAACCCCGTCTATAGCAGATTGGAGCGCAGAGTCTCGGTACACAGTTACTCCAGGGTTAAATACGACGTTTACCTCGCGAGGAATAGCCTGAAGTGCTTTGAGGATTGTTAGACCCGAATCGATTGCGCGGAGAATGTCTTCGTCTGTCCCGCGCCCTTCATGGAGCAGGCGATTGCGAACGTTTCGGAACACATCAAGCGCAATATGCACTTGGTCTGGGAGCTTGAACTCGCTATGAAGCTCGGCAATGGCACGTGAAAACGGCACATACTGCCGGTTTTGCATTCGCCCAGTGCTTGCAAGTATTTGCCGGGTGAGTATTTCCAACTCACCTGAGAGCATGAGGAGTGCCCCATGTGGTGATCGAGCGGCTTCAGAAGTGATCCGTCGTTGAACGATATCAGCTGAAAGAATGTCTTTTGACGACGGGGTTGCTGCAGGAGGAGGAAGCGCAGCTACCTCACGCTCTACAAGTACAGCGGACTCATGAAGGTGGTTTAGAGACGCATTTAACTCAATCTCTTGGCCAAGTAGCTTTCCACGCTTTAGTCTCCGGGCGATTTCCGCAATCTGCGACTTGAAGACAAAGAGTGTCACAAAAGCAAAAATTGGCCACAAGATGGCGGCTATAGCTTGTAGCAACGCGGCAAATTCGCTCAATGAACGCTCCTATGAGGCCCTGCACAATTTAGAGAGTACCAAATCCTCATAGCATTCCACTTTGCACTTTACCTTTCTGAGGGTATTGCAAAAAAAACGTTTGGACTAGAAAATTTAGTCATGCAACGATATCAATATGCATAAGTAGCAGAATCACGTGCTGCAGCGAGAGGGAAAGCTGCCCCTTCCTCACGAATTGATATTACAAAAACAGGTTAGCAGTGAAAATACTTTCAAGCAATCGAGTTGCCAGCATTTATGCATTTAGTGTCCGTCTTTATTCCGAAGCTAGTCGACACTCCTCAAACCACCTACCGCCCTTTCCTCTTCTCCCAAACCTTCGCAACATACGCCAACGCATCCGGAAACTCACAAGCCGTATTTTCCGCATCAAATGCCACCGCCCCAATGCGGCGAACGGCATCTTCGGCAGCTTTGCGTGTAGTCGCACTACCCCCGCCAAGACCAATCAGCGCGTACATCATGGTGCGTCGCGTCCAGTTTTCTGCTTTGTGAATTTCAGCTTCGATGCGTTTGATGTAGCCAAGTGAAGTGGCCTCATCAAGTGACACGCCATCTTTGGCACAGTGCCCCACCATCGACCAACCCGCTCGCAGCAATTTCGGATCGGCGAGCCAGACCTCGCGGATTTTTGCAGCGAGCGGCGTTCGGCTGGCGAGGTTGGCAAGTGCTTCGGCGGTGGAGGAATCCTTCACTGTCGACGCCCACGCTCTCAATTCTTTTTCGGTGATGGCGTTGGCATCGGCGACCATGCAGGCGAGCAGCCGCGCATCGTGATTTTCGGTCTTCCACAGTTCGGCGGCAAGACTGTGGTTCACCTTAATGCGCTTTTGCAGTTTGGCAAGATCACCGAACTTTACGCCGAACATGGGCTCGGCAGCGCCATGTCGGTGCCAGGTCTTGCGCGTTTGTTCGCTGCCGAGGGCTTCGAGTTCTTTCATTGCGTCGGTTAAGTCTATGGCGTCACCGTCGTTTGATTTCAAAAAAATAGTTTGGGTGGTTATTACGGTGTTGCAATCTCAGTTTTGCACTCTGTATGCGACTTATCCCAATACTCGGGCTACGGTGGCTTGATGTGCCTCCTTCCTCCACGAACGTGGGGGAAGGCCGGGATGGGGGCGTCTCCG
>JANMQR010000284.1:0-6352 GCA_031370625.1 Burkholderiales bacterium
TGTAGCCAAAAATAGTTGGCAACACAACCGCCGCGCCAACCAAAATAATCTTCAATGATTCCGGTGCGCTCGCTGCTTGCCAGATATCGATTTTATCGACGACAAGAAATGGAAACAGGCTATATGCGAGGCCATAAAACGCGAGCATAAATATCGCGACGGTGCAGCCGAATGGCACCCATGCACCGTACTCGTTGTTATCACTCAATCGGGTTGGCAATCGTTTTAGCGAGCGGAAGATCGTGAAGAACAGCGCTGCTGTCGCAACAGGTATCGGCAACAATAAAAAAATATTCGGTAACGAAAACCATTTCTCGAAAATGCGCGCACTGACCATCGGCGTGACAACAGAAATGGCCACGATGCCGACCACCGTAAACCAAAAACTGCCATACGCCCAACGCACCGCGCGCTGCTGCAAGTCGCCCGTTGTTTTCATAATTAGCCACGACGCGCCGAGCAGTGAATAGCCCGCACAAAGACAAAGCCCGGTGATGATTGAAAAAATAATTTGTGGCCAATCGTTTTGAAAGCCGGTGATGTACAAGCCCAGCATCACCCCCTGGGAAAATGCAGCCATGACTGAGCCGCCGTAAAACGCCCAGTTCCAAAGTGGTTTGTGCCGATCACGCGCCTTCACCCGAAAATCAAACGCGACACCGCGCAAAATTAATCCCAGCAACATCAACGCAACCGGTAAATACAGCGCGCCCAAAATGACGCCATGTGCCATCGGGAACGCGACCAGCAAAATGCCCACGCCTAAAACGAGCCACGTTTCGTTCGCATCCCAGAACGGACCGATGGATGAAATCATCACGTCTTTTTGCGCATCGTCAGCGCGACGCAACAAAATGCCGACGCCGAGGTCGTAGCCATCCAGCACCACATACATCAGCATGGAAATGCCCATCAGCGCTAAAAATATAACGGGCAGCCATCCGTTGAATCCAGCATGGGCTAATTGCGGAAATTGTTCCATGACTTTGCCTCGTTGCTATTTGTGTGCGGGCTGAAAACTACCGCGACCGTTGGCTGGCGCGGCGATGGGTACAGGTGTGGAACCAGCCAGCGGTGCTTCTTGTTGTGGCGGTGTGACATTCGGAAACTGTGCTTTTCGGGCCATATAAAAAACCACTGAAACATACGCAATCGTAAGTGCGACGTATAGTATTAGATACATCGCAAATGTGGTCGCAATCATGCCGCTCGGCACCGTCGATGCGGCGTCTGCGGTTTTGAGTACGCCGTAAACCAGATACGGCTGACGTCCGATTTCAGTGACGTGCCAACCGGCCACGGTTGCCACCCAGCCCGAAAAACTCATCACCACCAACGCGCGCGCCGGCCATTTGCCAGGCTCGTTTTTTTTCTTCAGCCGCCATGCGCTAAACCACGAGACCGACAGCATCAGCATGCCCACCCCGACCATGATCCGAAAGCCCCAGAACACGGGTGCGACGGGCGGATGTTTGCCTTTGAATTCATTGAGCCCTTTGATCTCGCCGTCCAGTTCGTGCGTCAAAATTAAACTCGCGACTTTGGGGATGCCGATGGCGTAATCGTTGCTGCGCGTTTTCTCGTTCGGCATGCCGAACAACAGCACCGGTGCGCCGCGTTCAGTTTCCCAAATGCCTTCCATCGCGGCAATTTTGGCGGGCTGATGTTTGAGCGTGTTGAGACCATGAAAATCGCCCGCGATAATTTGCAGCGGAATCAGCGCCGCAGCAACATACACGCCGGTCTTCATCGCGGCCATCACGGCGGGTACTCGATCACCGCGCAGCCATCTATATGCAGAAATACCGGCCACCAAAAACGATGCGGTCAATCCTGACGCCAACATCATGTGTACCAGACGATACGGAAACGAAGGATTAAAAATAATTTGCAGCCAGTCAGTCGCATGCGCTTTGCCGTCAATCATTTCAAAACCAGCGGGCGTTTGCATCCACGAATTAAGCGCGATGATCCAGAATGCAGAGAGCGTAGTGCCACCCGCGACGAGCAGTGTTGCCAGGGTATGTACGCGATTCGACACGCGATTGGTGCCAAATAACATGATGCCCAAAAATGTGGCTTCGAGAAAAAATGCGGTCATCACCTCGTAGGCGAGTAATGGCCCGGCGATATTGCCAACGGTCTGCATATAGCCCGGCCAGTTGGTGCCGAATTGAAAGCTCATGGTGATGCCGCTGACCACCCCAAGCGCGAAGGTGAGCGCAAAGACTTTTACCCAAAAGTTGTACGCGTTTGACCATTTGTCGTCGCCGGTTTTATTAAAGCGTAGTTTAAAAAACAGCAGCAACCAGCCGAGCGAAATCGAAATGGTGGGGAACAGAATATGAAACGTAATATTCGCGCCGAATTGTGCGCGGGCCAAGAGAATGGGATCTAGCATGTGAGCTCCAAAAAACTTATCCAGCTATCTGTTTTTACTGCCTGCAACGACCTTAATTTTGTCCTTCATTTCCAACAGTTTTGTCACCTTCGCGCCCATCTTCATGAGCTGCTTTAACGTGTCCGGCTCAAGACGATGCACGTCGTTAAACCATAACGTAACCATCTCGATCAAGTTATGCATTTCGGTCATGCGTTTCTGCGCAAATTTATCTTCCTCGTTTGCGGGTGTCGCGAGCAGCGCATCACGCAGCATCGAGAGCGTGGGATCAATCTCGCGTTTGCGCCGCTCGTCGGCTAACGTGCGGAAAATTGCCCACACATCTTCGGGGGCGGAAAAATACTCACGACGATCATTAGGCAAATGCTGCAATCGCACCAGCCGCCAACTTTCCAATTCTTTCAATCCCATGCTCACGTTAGACCGCGAAAACTGTAAGGCATCCGCGATTTCATCTGCGTTCAGTGGTTTCGCCGAGACAAATAGCAGCGCGTAAATTTGCCCCACGGTGCGATTGATTCCCCAGCGGCTGCCCATTTCGCCGAAGTGGAGAACGAAGTCCTGCGAAAGTGGTGAAAGGTTCATTTCTATGCCGTCAAATATTTGAACGTTCAGTAATTACTGAAAATATAGCAAATTCAGGCGTATTTGGCAATGTTCTTGTGTATAGGTGAATTGGTGACAAACCCTTGTACTGGCGGCTTGATTGAAGCTTAAATGCTTGGAAATGCTCGCCAGCGCTAGTGTTTGCTTTTGGTATCGATAGGTCAGGTTCGGGTTTGGCAAATCAGGCTACCTGACTCGGCACTCAAATTGACGACCGATGTCACGTAGCTCCGCAATGTGACCTACATGCATTTTCATTACACGTAGCGGCGATGTGAAGTGAGAATGCGCGTGGCAATACGTCACCCGAAATTTCAAATGCTAGAATCCGCGAATAAATTAAAGCGCGCTAGGAAGTTTTATGCGTTTACAAAACAGGGAGAAAAAAGTGTTGGGAAAGCGTTCGTTGTACATGGGGGTGATTGCGGTATTTTTTGCAACGTTCGCGTCGTCGGCCTTCGCCGAAGACGCTGCACATGTGGTGAATATTGTCTATCTCTTCGGCATCCCGCTCGATTTTATTTTGTTCGCCGCCACCCTTCTGGGCGTAGCGCTTTTTCACCATCACACACTGAAAGTCGCGCTCACCGGTGTAACCGTAATTACGTTGTATAAAGTTTTTATCACGGGTTTTAAAACGGGCTCGCACCTGACGGGTTTGGTCGGGCACCTCGGCCACGAGTGGGTGACACTCGCGAATCTTTTTGGGCTGCTGATGGGTTTTGCGCTGCTGTCGAAACACTTCGAAGACAGCCACGTGCCCGATGTATTGCCGCGCATTTTGCCCAACGACTGGAAGGGCGGATTCGTGTTGCTCGTAATGGTGTTTGCGCTTTCGGCTTTCCTGGACAATATCGCTGCTGCGTTGATTGGCGGCACCATGGCGCATGCGGTGTTCCGCGGCAAAGTACACATCGGTTACCTCGCGGCGATTGTGGCCGCATCGAATGCGGGCGGGTCCGGCAGCGTAGTGGGCGATACCACCACAACGATGATGTGGATTGATGGCGTCAGACCAATTGAGGTCATGCACGCATACGTTGCAGCAGGTGTGGCGCTAGTGGTGTGTGGAATTCCTGCGGCGTTGCAACAGCAAAAATTTTCACCGATTTACAAGATCGGGAAACAGCATGTCCATATTGATTACGCCCGTATTGGCATCGTCGCGTTTATTCTGGTTTCGGCGGTTGTTGTTAACGTCATTATCAACACGCAGTACGCGGCATATTCGAGTGTTTTCCCGTTTCTCGGTGCCACGGTTTGGGTGGCGATATTGCTCTGCGTGCCGATTCGTCAACCGGATTGGTCGCTGCTGCCGAGCACTTTTAAAGGCACGCTTTTTTTGCTCTCGCTGGTATTGGCTGCATCAATGATGCCCGTCGAGCAATTGCCTGCGCCATCGAGCGTGACGGTGTTGGGGCTCGGCTTTGTCTCTGCCGTTTTCGACAACATTCCGCTCACCGCGCTGGCGTTAAAGCAGGGTGGATACGACTGGGGATTCTTGGCGTATGCGGTTGGCTTCGGCGGTTCCATGTTGTGGTTTGGCTCGAGCGCAGGCGTGGCGTTGTCGAATAATTTCCCGGAAGCAAAATCTGCGTGGTTGTGGATCAAGCATGGCTGGCATGTGGCGCTGGCCTATGTGGTTGGGTTTGCGGTGATGTCGGCAGTGCTGACCTGGCATCCGACGCCGAAAACCAAAGGCGTAGCTCAACCGCCGATTGCGACAATCAGCAAATGATCTAACGCCGCGCGCGCAGCACCAAATGCACCAGCTCAGCCGCATTGCGCGCACTGAGTTTTTCCATGATGTGCGCACGATGACCTTCCACCGTTTTGCCGCTGATCGCGAGGGCTGAAGCAATCGTTTTGTTGGGCTTGCCCTCCACAATCATGTCGAGCACTTCGCGCTCGCGGGGCGTTAAGCCTGCGAGTCGTTTTTGGATCGCATCATTGCCTGCTGTTTCACTTTGACGTTTGCTGCCCTCGTCAATCGCGCGTTCAATCAGTGAGACTAAATAGTCTTCTGTAAATGGTTTTTCCACAAAATGAAACGCGCCGCGTTTCACGGCTTCAACGGCCATCGCGACATCGCCATGACCCGTTAAAAAAATCACCGGCATGGTGTGGCCGCGTTGCAAAAGCTGATCGTGCAATTGCACGCCGCTCATGCCCGGCATTCGCACATCCAGCAGCAAACAGGCGTTTGCATCGGCCTTCGCCGCGCTGCACGCGGTGAGATAACTCTCGCCATCCTGATACGTGAAGACGCGCATACCGTGGCCCTCCAGCAGCCACTTCAGCGAATCGCGCACCGCTTCATCGTCATCCACAATGTGTACGCTGACTGAACTCATGGAGGCCATCAAATCGCGACCGGTAACGTAAAACGAAACGTGCTGCCCGCGCCGACATTTCGCGAAAACCATAAACGGCCTTCGTGCAGCTCCACGATCGAGCGGCAAATATTGAGCCCGATGCCCATGCCTTCGGGCTTGGTGGTGAAGAATGGTTTGAATAATTCTGCTTCCGATTCGGTGGTGATGCCGTGTCCCTGATCGGTGACTGAAACTTCGACCACGTCGCCGGTTGAGGGCTGTGTGGTCATCGTTAGTGAACGAGAAATTTGATCGGTATTCTTCATGGCCTCAATCGCATTTTTAACCAGATTCAGCACTACCTGCTCCACCATAATGCGATCCATCAAGACAGGTCGTAAGCCGGTATGCAATTTGAGCTTGAGTTCCACCTGCGCCTGCTCGGCCTCGAGCTCAACCAATTTCGCCACGCCGCTCATCACATCATTTACGTCGTGCGCCGTGCGTGTGGGTTCGCGGTTGCGCAGGAACTCCCTAACACGCTGAATCACCTGGCCTGCGCGTTCGGCTTGCGCGGACGCTTTCTCGAGCGTGGCGGCAATTTCCTCCGCATCCCACGTACCAGAACGCAGTCGCCGCACGCAGCCCTGGTTGTAGCTGGCGATGGCCGCCAGCGGTTGGTTAATTTCGTGCGCCAGTGTGGACGCCATTTCGCCGACCGTCAGCAGGCGCGAGGTTAGCAATAACTTTTCTTGTTGCTGACGATTGGTCTCGTCGGCTTGCTTGCGGTCCGTAATGTCGGAGGCCATGTGCATCCGCGCCGTGCGGCCATCGACCCATTGAATGCATTTTGCGCGCAGCAAATACCACCGGTTGCTGGCGCGGTGAAAAAACTCATCCTTTTGCACGCCAAGGTGTTTGCCGTTTGCGTCGATCAAGCTGCTCGCCCTAAACAGTTTGCTGGGCGCTTCATCGAATCCAGATTCAATTGATGCAACATCCGCGCCCGCACCGAACCCCTGGCCGAAAA
>JANMQR010000365.1:0-6171 GCA_031370625.1 Burkholderiales bacterium
CCGCGCCAGTCGCCGAGGTCGGCGATTCGCTTTGAGATGAGTTCCGATGCCGATGAGCCTTCGCTTGCATCTGGTTTTTTCATATTCCTATCCAAGAAATTTGAGGTTTGTTTCATTAGTAAGGTAGGGCTGTAAGGCTGGGATAGTGACGTTACATGTCGAATTAGTTCGATAATAGCGATGACATACACATGCTACGATGTGAAAACTGGAGATCCAATAATAATGGCAACATCGAAGAAACCATACGCTCTCAAAAAGACTGTTTACCGGAACGCGCTGTCGGGACGATTTGTTACACAACAGACCGCGAAACGTAATCCTAAAACAACTGTAAAAGAAGTCGTACCAGTAATTCCAATTCCTGATCGGGAAAGAAAGAAAAAATAATGGCAACTGATAAAAAGCACGCACCGCCAATACATATGCCGCCTCGACCACGTGAAGAGCGAACTATTCCGCTACCAGACGCGGTTAGACCAGTTCAACCAATTGCACCGCGTGTTCCTATCACACCATCGAGAAACAAAAATTAACTACGGGAGATGCAAATGACACCCGACGATATTCTGGATGAACGACATAGGCTGATGTTCAGTGCTCGGCTTTCTGTGATTTACCACCGCCGCCGAGAGCGATTTTTCGAAATACTGGACCGATTAGTTAAATGTGTTTCGCTCGTTGGAGGATCTGCTGTAATAGCTAAAATTGCTAGTGGTGATGCGCTTACGTTGCTTGGAATTGGCATAGTATTGTCATCAACGGTTGCGCTAGTGTTTCAATTTTCGTCCCGTGCAACTCTGCATTCAGGCTTAGCAAAGGATTGGGGTGGGCTTGAGAAAGATATTGTAAGCGTGCCCGCTAGTGCCATGTGTGAAGACGCTTTAGCGAAATATGAGGCACGCGCAGTAGCGCTGGATGCAGTTGAGCCGCGATATCTTCGCGCGTTAGTCGCTGATTGCCAAAATGAACTCAGTCGCGCAACGGGGTCTGAGGCAGCGGTACGTCCTGTACCGTTGCGGAAGTGGATTCTGATGCACGCATTTGATTTTGAAGCGCCACCTCCTACCCCAACACAGAAAAAATAAAAGAGGTTGTTATGAGATGCCTCTTTCATCTAAACATTTACTATCCTGCGCTATATCGAAAGAGCAAACGGCGTTGAAATGTGTCCGCAGCTTTTTTTTAATGAAGCTGAGGTTAACGCCCAGCGCCTAACGCGCTTGCTTCGTGCAGGCAACCTGGGATTTTTTTCAAAAGGCAAAAATCCCGCGCCTATATCTCGATACGATTAGCAGGACATGGTGATAGCGAACGTGTGGTGCTACGACACGGAATCCTCCGGCGGTAATCAAAGATTGTCATTTCTAATGACGATCACGCCCATATTGCACCGCACCAATCCCCACCCTCCGGCGCTATAATCAAAACCTAAACCAAATAAAACGCTCTCGGAAAAATCATGGCGCGAACGCTTTACGACAAACTCTGGCAAACGCATTTGATTCATGAAGAATCAGACGGCACGGCGCTGATTTATATTGACCGGCATTTGGTGCATGAGGTCACGAGCCCGCAGGCGTTTGAGGGGCTTGACCTTGCGGGGCGGAAGCTTTGGCGGTTGAAGTCGATTGTGGCAACTGCTGATCACAATGTGCCGACCACTTCGCGGAAAGAAGGCATCGCCGATCCGATCTCGCGGCTGCAGGTGGAAACGCTAGATAAAAATATCGAAAAATTTGGCGTGAAAGATTATTTCGGCATGAACGATGCGCGGCAGGGCATCGTGCATGTGATCGGCCCGGAGCAGGGCGCGACACTGCCGGGCATGACAGTGGTGTGTGGCGATTCGCATACGTCGACGCATGGTGCGTTCGCGGCACTCGCGTTTGGCATTGGCACGAGCGAGGTTGAACATGTGATGGCGACGCAATGTTTGGTCACGAAAAAATCGAAATCGTTGCTGATTAAAGTCGAAGGCCAAGCGGGGCGAGGCGTGACGGCCAAGGACATCGTGCTCGCGATTATTGGCAAAATCGGCACGGCGGGCGGCACTGGTTTTGCGATTGAATTTGCAGGTGCGGCGATTCGTGCGTTATCCATTGAAGGCCGCATGACGGTGTGCAATATGGCGATTGAGGCGGGCGCGCGTGCGGGCATGATCGGCGCGGATGAGAAGACGATTGCGTATTTGCGCGGACGGCCTTATGCGCCAAAGGGTGAGATGTTTGAGCAGGCGGCAGCGTATTGGAAAACATTGCAGAGTGATGCGGATGCGAAATTTGATCGTGTGGTTGAGCTCGATGCGGTCACGATCAAACCGCAAGTGACGTGGGGCACTTCGCCCGAAATGGTGGTCGCGATTGATGGCAATGTGCCGGAGCCGAATAAAGAGTCTGACCCCGCTAAGCGCGAGGCGATGGAGCGCGCGCTGCAATACATGGGTTTGAATCCGGGTACGCCGATTGCGCAAATTAAAATCGATAAAGTTTTTATCGGCAGCTGCACCAATTCGCGGATTGAAGATTTACGCGCGGCGGCAGGCGTGGTGCGCGGGCGGCACATCGCGGATAACGTAAAGCTGGCGATGGTGGTGCCGGGGTCAGGTCTGGTAAAACGTCAGGCCGAAGCTGAAGGGCTGGACAAGATTTTTCTGGCCGCTGGATTTGAATGGCGCGAGCCGGGTTGCTCGATGTGCTTGGGCATGAATGATGATCGGCTGTCACCGGGCGAGCGATGCGCATCGACATCGAATCGTAATTTTGAAGGCCGCCAAGGGGCGGGTGGCAGGACGCATTTGGTGAGCCCGGAGATGGCGGCGGCGGCGGCGATTGCGGGGCGATTTGCGGATGTGAGGAGTATTCTCTAGCGTTGGTGCGGGGTTTGGGATGTTTTTGGCTTGAACGGCACGCCTGTGCTGGGGTTTAACTATTAATTTACGCTGTTAATCACACAATTGAACATCATAGAAATTTGACCAGCCCCCTCTCCTTCGATCCCTCCCCCGCGAGGGGGTAGGGAGGCAAAGCCTCTCTCCCTTGAGGGCGGCGTGGCCTAGGGCCAGAGAGAGGTTGGAGAGAGGGTGATGCTCGCCACCGTGAGATCGTAAATATTTTCAGCAGAAAGTTTAGGAAGCGAAGGAAAAAAATAATGGAAGCATTCCGTGAGCATTTAGGATTAGTCGCACCGATGGATCGGGCGAATGTCGATACCGACGCGATTATTCCGAAGCAATTTTTAAAATCAATTCAGCGTTCCGGTTTCGGGCCGAATTTGTTTGATGAGCTGCGCTATATGGATCACGGTGAGCCAGGAGTCGACAATTCTAAGCGGCCGCTGAATCCGAATTTTGTGTTGAATCAATCGCGCTATTTGGGTGCGACGATTTTGTTGGCGCGGAAAAATTTTGGCTGTGGTTCCTCGCGCGAACATGCGCCGTGGGCGTTGCAGCAATTTGGTTTTAAGGCGATCATCGCACCTTCGTTTGCTGACATTTTTTTCAACAATTGTTTTAAAAATGGTTTGCTGCCGGTGGTGTTGAGCGAAGCGGAAGTCGATCATTTATTCAACGCCGTTCTTGCCACGCCAGGAATGAAATTGCGCGTTGATCTGGAGCGACAAGTAGTCGAAGTGCCCGGAGCAGAATCATACAAATTTCAGGTTGAGGGTCATCGCAAAGAGTGTTTGCTGAATGGCTGGGACGATATTGGATTGTCGTTGCGTCATGTCGATAAAATCAAGGCGTATGAAGCCGCGCGCGCGCGCGCTGAGCCGTGGATTTTTAATTAACGTAGAAAAATAAAAAATGAAAATTGCAGTTTTAGCGGGTGACGGTATTGGCCCGGAAATCATGGCGGAAGCGCTGAAAGTGCTGGATGTTTTGCGTCGCGATGGATTGAAAATTGAGATTGAATCAGCGCTCGTAGGCGGCGCGGCATATGATGCGCACGGACACCCGCTACCGCCTGCGACCTTGCAGCTGGCGCAGCAATCGGATGCGGTGTTATTCGGCTCAGTTGGTGGCCCGAAATACGACACGCTGCCGCGCGAACATCGTCCGGAAAAAGCGATTTTGGGATTGCGCAAAGAGTGCGATTTTTTTGCGAATCTGCGGCCGGCGAATGTGTTTCCGGAATTGGCTGACGCATCGACATTGAAGCCGGAAATTATCGCCGGACTCGACATTATGATTATTCGTGAGTTGACCGGCGATATTTATTTCGGCGAGCCGCGCAGCATTACTGGCGAAAAAGGCAATCGCGTTGGCATCAACACGATGCACTACACCGAAGCGCAAATTAGCCGCATTATTCATGTGGGTTTCAAGACCGCTCGGCAACGCGCAGTTGGCAAACTCGGACGTCTCTGCTCCATCGACAAAATGAATGTGTTGGAAGCGATGCAATTGTGGCGCGATATTGCGATTGAGATCGCGCCGGAATATCCGGATGTTGAGTTAACTCACATGCTGGTGGATAACGCCGCGATGCAGCTCGTGCGCAACCCCAAACATTTTGATGTGATGGTGTGCGGCAATATGTTTGGCGATATTTTATCGGATGAGGCGTCGATGCTGACGGGCTCGATTGGCATGTTGCCCTCAGCCTCGCTCGATGCCGCGGGCAAGGGATTGTATGAGCCGATTCATGGGTCTGCTCCCGATATCACGGGCAAAGGCATCGCCAATCCGCTGGCGCAAATTTTGTCGGCAGCGATGATGATGCGCTACACCTTTAACCTGCCCGATGTCGCGAACCGAATTGAAACGGCGGTGCGAAAAGCGTTGGCGTCGGGGTTGCGGACGGCGGATATTGCGAAGCCGAATGAAGCGAAAGCGAGTACGAAACAGATGGGCGATGCGGTGGTTTCTTTCCTATAGCATGAAATAGAAACCCTAGCATTAGCGGGCATTACCACGCTTGTTTGCTTCGAAACGCGCGCCCAGCTTAGCGTTTGTCATTTAATTATCTAAATTTAAGAGCAGAGAAAATGTTGAAAGTAGGAATGGTTGGTTGGCGTGGCATGGTGGGTTCGGTGTTAATGGACCGGATGCGCGCGGAGAATGATTTCGCGTTGATTGAGCCGGTGTTTTTTACGACTTCGAACGTCGGCGGTGCCGCGCCCAAAGAAGCGCAAGGCGCGACCTTGCAAAGCGCCAGCGATATCGCGGCGCTAAAACTGATGGATATCATCATCACCTGCCAAGGCGGCGAATACACGACCGAGATTTATCCGCAGTTGCGCAATGTAGGCTGGAAGGGCTATTGGATCGACGCCGCAAAAACGCTGCGCATGAAGGAAGATGCAGTGATTATTCTTGATCCGGTCAATATGCCCGTGATCAAAAATGCCTTGGCAAAAGGCGTCAAAGATTACATCGGCGGCAACTGCACTGTGAGCTGCATGTTGATCGGTTTGAGCGGATTGTTCAAAGCTGACTTGATTGAGTGGATGACGTGCATGACCTACCAGGCGGCATCGGGCGGTGGTGCTACGCATATGCGCGAGCTGCTTGCACAATTCGGCATGTTGCACGCAGAAGTGAAATCGCTGCTCGACGATCCGCATGCGGCGATTCTGGAAATTGATCGCAAGATTGTCGCGCGCCAGCAGGAAATGACGAGTGACGAAACGCAATATTTTGGTGTCCCGCTGGGCGGCAATCTGATTCCGTGGATTGATAAAGATATGAATACCGGCATGTCGCTCGAGGAATGGAAGGGCATGGCTGAGACCAATAAAATTTTAGGGCGTGGCGCAGGCTTTGGTTCGGCCGCGACACCCATCGACAGCTTGTGTATTCGTGTCGGTGCGATGCGTTGTCACAGCCAGGCTCTGACGATCAAGCTGAAGAAAGATGTGCCGCTTGCGGATATTGAAGCGATTATTGCTAACGACAACGAATGGGTGCGTGTGATTCCGAACGAGCGCGAACGCAGCATCCGAGAGCTCACGCCCGCTGCGGTCACCGGCAACATGCATATTCCCGTTGGGCGCATGCGTAAGTTGGCGATGGGTCCCGAGTATTTGAGCGCGTTCACTGTAGGTGACCAGCTTTTATGGGGCGCGGCCGAGCCGTTGCGTCGGATGTTACGTATTTTGTTGGAGAAATAGCTGATTGTTGTGAAAAGTCGGTTCGGGGCTAATTTTGCCGATTTTTTGCTTAAGGCT
>JANMQR010000391.1:0-7928 GCA_031370625.1 Burkholderiales bacterium
AAGGCGTGGCGATAGCTGAGCATGGGGTGGTGGGATGGAGATAAGGCGAGAAGCTTAACAGGGCTGGAAGAATTGCGGGACTATAGATAAATCAGATTTGGTACAGGCTAAGCCGTTGGCGATTCAGACTCGCACCAAAGAACATACCCCTTCGCCCATTCAGTCCAATCTGCGCGATGACTTTCTTCTTCACTCATGTTCTCGGCAAAGCTGGCACGCGCAGCGCGAACTTTTGGAATCCATATAAACGGCCGTAAAACTGCAGCCATATCCAAATTGGGCGTTGAAACTGATGGCTTCGCCGCAAGTAAACATTTTGCGTAATGGTATGCGAGTTGATAGTCGCTGCGTTTAAAGTAGGCTTGCGTTGCAATCCTAAGGGCGTCAAAGTCGTTTGGCGTGATTTCCAAAATTCGCAGCGCAAACGGTAACGCTTGCTCATATTTTTCGCTTCGCCAATACATATTTGCCAACATGCCGAGCGCAAACGTATCACCTGCATTGCGCACGAGCGCGTTGTTGCAAAGCGTCTCGACTCTACCGTCGTCGCCACGACCCACAGCACGGCTCACCTGCAACATATTTCGGAGTTCAGTTAGCATAGAGGATAAGCGTGGTCGTCATATTTACTTCTGCGATTCAGGATTTGTTGGTGCAATATGATTGAAGAATTCAATTAATGCAATCACGTACAACGTATATATCTCATCGGCTTGCGTTAAGCTCGAGTTATAGCAATGCCATCAAAGCTCATGCTAAATTAACCGCAACAGTTTTCATAAAAAGATAAGATCGGAAACTCAATGCCTACAACGCCAACCATTTCCCACCAACGCCGCCTGATTCTCGCCACCAGCGCCGCACTTGCCGCCAGCGTATTGCTACCCGGCTGCGCGACATCGCCGAAACCCACTGCCGAAAAAAATATGAACACTGCCCCACCAAAACCAATGTCAATTTTGATTCTCGGTGGCACCGGCTTTACGGGACCGCATCAGGTGCGCTATGCACTTTCGCGTGGGCATAAGGTGACGCTGTTTAATCGCGGCCGTCGCCCGAAAGAATGGCCGACGGCGGTGGAAGAATTGACCGGTGATCGCGAGACCAACGATTACGCGTCGCTGAAAAATCGAAAATTTGACGTGTGCATTGACAACCCGACCAGTGTGCCGCACTGGATACGCGATGCAGCAGCGGTGTTGAAGAACAATGTGAATCACTTCATCTTTATTTCGACACTTTCTGTTTACGCGAGCGACAAAAAAATTGGCGAAGATGAAACTGGTGCACGTGCGGAATATGAAGGCACGGATGCGATGGCGGAGACGATGGCAGGATTGCGCAAGAACATGGCGCTCTATGGTCCGTTGAAAGCACTAAGCGAAGATGAGGCGTATGAGCAGTTTTCGGGCCTGTGTACCGTGATTCGCCCCGGTTTGATTGTCGGGCCGGGGGATGACACAGACCGCTTCACGTATTGGACGGTGCGCCTCGCGCGCGGTGGCAAGGCGCTGGTGCCGCCGTCAACTGATCCAGTGAAATTTATCGATGCACGTGATCTGGCGGAATTCACGATTCGCATGTCCGAGGCGCGCGCGTTTGGGACCTACAACGCGATTGGTCCGCGCGATACATTAACGATGGGCAGCATGCTGAAAACGATTAACCAAGTAGCGGGCAAAAACGCGCAGCTAGTGGAAGCATCGGCTAAATTTCTTGAAGAAAATAAGGTTGCGCCGTGGAGTGATCTGCCTGTGTGGATTCCAAGTCAGGGCGAGAACGCGGGCATGCATCGGCGCAGCAATACCAAAGCGATTGCGGCGGGATTGACGTTTCGTTCGGTGACGACGACGGCGACGGATACGTTGGCGTGGTGGAATGGGCTGGATGCGAAGCGCAGAGAAACATTGCGGGCGGGTTTAAAGGCAGAGCGGGAAACTGAACTGTTGGCGAAGCTGAATGCTTAGAATTGGAGATCAGAATTTGACCTTAAGGACATTGCCCGATTTCATTCCGCCTTGATGTTTGGAGCGGTCATGCAAAAACCGGAGATCGTGCTCCTGCGGAGTGCGGCAACCGGCCAGAAGCCGATCTTCAATTCGCTGACACAAATTTTGAACGAAGTCCGCACTTAGAGCGACATTAATGAGGATGGATTGCACCACTTTTGCTTCACTGTTAATCTGTATCTAGTTGACTTGTTGTTATGCGCAACAATTTTTACACTGGTGCTGCAAAACGTGACTTTGTTATATATGTATATTTATACAGTTAAATGATGAGAATTATTGATTACAAGCGATTTTTTCGTAATTTCACTGGAATGTTAGGGCGCAGCGCAGAATGTTATGCGGATGTGGTGCTCTAAATTAAGTAGGCCGCAGTGAAAATCATGCGCGACATTGATGAAATTATTAAAGCTCTGACCCAATCACATCCAGGACTGTCAGTTGAACAACTGAAAGTACGGCACCCCGGAGCTGACGATGACGGGTTATGGTTCTTCACGCACACGTCCAGCCCGCACCAAGTTCAACTTGAATCGCCTCATGGCATGTGTCCTTTCCTGTTTGAGTCGGACGCCAATGCCACTAGGGCCACCGCAGATACAGTTGCCATTGCAATCGGCTTGGTCGTTGATGGACTTAGTCTGCCTGCGGCCTAACAATTCGTTCAAGCCGACCCCGCATCGTGGCGTCGGCCACGTGCCTGCGCTACGCTAGCACGCGTCCGCCACCCCGCCGCGGGGCGGCTTAACTCAGGCGTTAAGTTCCGCTACCGGTAAGCCTGAAAGTCAACTTGGGGTAGCTTCGAACAGTGGTGCGCAAGCACGACGAATTGCTGCTTAACAGAAAATTGCAAACGCCAGCATCAGAGCGCACTTTGAAGCACAATTCTTCCAAAACCCCTGCCAATGCTAGCGTTACAACAAAAATTCCCAGCTAGCCATTCTGCGCGACACTGTTAAAATGACAGTCTTGTAATAAATACCGATGACACGATTGTCATCCCCATTCACGATGACATGCTTGTCATCTTCGATCACCAACTCACGCACACCATGACCGCCTCTTTCGAATCCATTTTTAAACGCATTGCCCCGGCTGTTGATTTTTGTTCTTTCCGTTTTGTGGAGGAGACGGCGGAGCAATTGACTGTGCAGCAAAACGTAGTTGAACCGCCGACGACTTCCGTGGATCGTGGCGTGATGATTTCGGTGATTGACAAGGGTGGATTTGGTTATGCGGCGACGTCTGATCTTTCTGAATCCGGTCTTCGCGAAGCCGCCAAGCGCGCGCACGATTGGGCGAAGCTCACGGCGGGTCGTAGTGTGGCGGATTATTCAAAATTTGCAATGCCAAAACCGTCGGGCCACTATCGTAGCGCGGTCAAGCAAAATCCCAACGCGCTCAGCAAACGCGAAAAATTTGAGATGCTAAAAGCCGAATCCGCGAATTGCAAAATCGATGATCGCATTGTGGATTGGGGTGCAAGTTTTTGGACAACGCACACCAAGCAGCTTTACGTCACCGCCGACGGTGCGATGGTCGAGCAGGAATTCGATTTCATGGTGCCCTCCCTTTCGGTCACGGCATTCGATAAAGGCGAAGCGCAATCACGCTCATTCGGCGGACGTTATAACGGTTTTTGTCAGCAAGGCGGATTCGAAATTTTGGCGCGTTCCGGCTTTCACGGTGCGGGCAAACAAACAGCTGAGGATGCGTTGGCATTACTCACCGCGCCCAATTGCCCATCGGGCGTGATGGATGTGATTTTGATGCCCGATCAAATGATGTTGCAGATTCACGAATCGATTGGTCATCCGCTGGAACTTGATCGAATTTTGGGGGATGAGCGAAACTTTGCGGGCACCAGTTTTGTCACACTCGATATGTTTGGCAAATATCAATATGGTTCCGATCTTTTGAACGTGACCTATGACCCGACGATGCGCGAACAATTTGCCTCGTTCGCGTTTGATGATGATGGTGCTGCGGCGAAAAAAGAATTCATCATCGAACATGGCCTGTTGAAACGTCCGCTCGGCGGCACGATTTCGCAGGCGCGCGCGGGCATCGACGGCGTGGCGAACTCGCGCTCATGCGCATGGAACCGCGCGCCGATTGATCGGATGGCGAATCTAAATATCGAGCCGGGTCGCGAGAGCCTGGATGAAATGATTTCCACGATCGACAACGGTGTGTTGATGCGCACCAACAGCTCGTGGTCGATTGATGATTCGCGAAACAAATTTCAGTTTGGCTGCGAGATTGGTAACGTGATCAAAAACGGCAAGCTCGGCAACGTTGTGAAAAACCCGAACTATCGCGGCATCTCGGCAACGTTCTGGCGCTCGCTTGCGATGGTCGGCAGTGCGAGCACGCAAGAGGTCATGGGCACGCCATTCTGCGGCAAGGGTGAGCCGAATCAGGTGATACGTGTGGGGCACGCGAGTCCGGCGTGTAAGTTCGCGGGGATTGATGTGTTTGGTGGGGAGGGATGATGCTGTACCTCGTCCTACCTCGTAGGTCAGGTTGCGAAGCTACGTGACAGTGTCGAATGTGGCGCGAGTTAAGTAATTTGACCACCGATGTCAGGTAGCTGCGCAACCTGACCTACAAACCTGATCTACAAATTTTTAAAACATTGACTCTCAAAAAATGCAAACCTACTTCTATCAACTTGCCGACTTTGTAAATTCACTTCTCAGTAAAAACGAAATCGCCCTCACCTCTTTGTCAGCGGAGGAATCGAATTTTGTGCGCTTCAACAAAAGCGCGGTTCGCCAAGCCGGATCGGTGAAGCAGATTGGTTTAACGCTTTCGCTGATCGCGAACCAGCGTCGCGCCGAATCACGGTTAACACTTTCAGGCATGAAAGAAAGCGATCAGCCATTGATTCGCGCCGCACTCGAAACACTGCGCCGCGATTTGGGTGATTTGCCCGAAGATCCCTATTTGCTGTTCAACCAAACACCTGTTTTCACCGAGCACATTGGCGCATCGCAATTGCCGTCTGATGCCGAAATGCTGGAGCAAGTTATCAGCGCGGGACGTGGCAAAGATTTGGTGGGATTTTTTGCATCGGGCGCGATTTATAAAGGCTTTGCGAATTCGCTTGGGCAACGCAACTGGCATCGCGTCGATAATTTTAATTTCGAATGGTGCCTCTATCACACCGCCGACAAAGCCGTGAAATCGGGCTACGCGGGCACGCACTGGGATGCGGCTGAGCTGCAACGAAAAATGGCATTCGCCATCACGCAGCTGGATATTTTGCAGCGCCCCGCAAAGTCGCTCACACCGGGCGAATATCGCGCCTATCTTTCGCCCTCGGCGTTAAATGAAATCGTGTCGCTTCTTTCATGGGGCGGCTTTGGTGAAAAAGCACAGCGCACCAAGCAAAGCCCATTATTAAAACTGGAAGACGGCTCGCAGTCGCTGAGCGGCATGGTGTCGCTATTTGAAAATTCAAAAGATGGCGTAGCACCGGGCTTTCAAGGCGATGGTTTTATCAAGGCGCCGACCGTCTCACTCATCCACGCGGGCAAGCACGCAGGCGCGCTGGTGAGCCCGCGATCCGCACGCGAATTTGGCATCGACACCAATGGTGCGAATAGTGCCGAAGCACCGGAATCACTTGATATGTCCGCAGGGAAATTGGCTCAAGCGGATGTGTTGAAATCGCTGGACACGGGCATCTTGATCGGCAATCTCTGGTATCTAAATTATTCAGATCGCGCCAACTGCCGCATGACCGGCATGACCCGCTTCGCGACTTTTTGGGTTGAGGGCGGCGAGATTAAAGCGCCGATAAACGTGATGCGTTTTGACGATTCCGCCTATCGTGTGCTCGGTGAAAATCTGGTGGATTTAACACAAGAACGCGATTGGATTTTAGACTCTGCCAGCTACGGCGAACGCTCCACCGGCTCAGCACGTTTGCCCGGTGCGTTGGTGAATAATTTTTCGCTTACTTTATAAATACGTTTGTGAGTGCAACCACCATGACGCTAAAACTAAAACGAGTTCTTGCTGCGCTCTACGTCATTGCATGCGCAACCTGTAGGGTGGGCAAAGCAACGCGTGCCCACCGATGTGTGGTGATGCAATCCCGTGGCACCCCCGGCTTAAAGCCTGCCGGGGCTAAAGGCTGCCCACCCTACAATCATGACGCCACGAGCGACGGGGAGTTAACCCAAAAAAGATTGAAACGACTTGTCGCTGCGCTTTTCGCATTTGCATTCACAATTAACGCAAATGCGGCAGATGATATTGCACCGCCCGTTGCACCATCGAGCGCGCCCCTAGCAGCAGCCCCTTCACTGCCGCCCGGCACACACGCCACCGCATCCATTGTCCCGACCCCACTTACTGAGGCAGAAACGGCCGCCATCGTGCCGCAGCTGGTCAACAATGACGACCTGTGGGAGCGTATTCGCCGTGGCTTTGTGATGCATGAATTAAACATGCCGCTGGTGCAAAATCACGAACAGTTTTATGCGCAAAAACAGGATTACATCAAGCGCTTTGTGGCACGCGGCTCGCGCTATCTTTATCACATCGTAGAAGAGCTCGAGCGCCGCAATTTGCCGACTGAAATCGCGTTGCTACCGATCATCGAAAGCGCGTTTAACCCACAAGCCGCGTCCACCGCAAAAGCATCCGGCATATGGCAATTCATTCCCTCCACTGGCTCGAGCTATGGCTTAAAGCAGGACTGGCATGCCGATCATCGGCGCGACGTGATGTTGTCCACCAAAGCAGCACTCGACTATTTGCAACGACTGCACGGCATGTTTAATTCGTGGGAGTTAGCCTTTGCCGCGTACAACTGCGGCGAAGGCTGCGTGGGCCGCGCAATCAAGGCCAATCAGGCGCGCGGATTGCCGACTGATTTTGCGTCACTGAATCTGCCAAACGAGACGCGCAACTATGTGCCGAAATTAATTGCGGTTAAAAATATTGTGCTCTCTCCGACCAGCTATGGCGTGGAGCTGACGTCGGTAAATAACAAACCCTATTTCAGCAAGGTGCCTGCACCCGCCAAGATCGACATCAAACTCGCGGCGAAATTAGCCGAGATGCCAGTCGATGAATTCTCCGCACTTAATCCTGCATTCAATCGGCCGGTGGCAACCTCAGGCACCGGATACTTTCTGGTGCCCACCGAAAACGCCGATTTGTTCAGCACCAATCTCGCACTTTACCAATCGCTGAATGGCCCGATGGTGTCATGGCAGACGGTGACGGCCCATAAAGGCGATTCAGTGGATGTGGTGGCAAGACGTTACGGCATGACAGGTTCATATTTACGCGCGACCGGTGGACCATTCGCAGAGCGTAAAGGTAAATTTCTGAAGCCCGCCACCTTCATGGTGCCCATGGCTGGGCAGGCTAAAGTGATGACGGCGATGTTTGATAAAAAAGTGGCGCTGAAAAATGCGCAAGGTGGTGCTGAATCGAACCTTCAAGCGATTCAGCCAGCAGCAGTAGTGACAGATGCACCCAAAACCCGCACCACGTATCGTGTGGCCAGCGGCGACACGCTGCATTCGATCTCATTACGCACGGGCTCGAGCGTGCAAGCGCTGCGCGATTTGAATCGACTCAAAGGCAATAATTTGAACGTAGGTCAACAATTAACGTTGCATGCTGCGCCAGAACAAGAAACAACTACGATCAACAACGAACCCAAAACAACTGCAGCGCAACACAAAGTTGCTGTTGCCCCACAGCGCACGATCAAACCCGCGCTCTATACGGTTCGCAGTGGCGACACCTTATTCGTCATCGCCACCAAATTCAATGTGCCCGTTGATAATTTAGTACGCTGGAACAGATTGAAAACCAAGTCCGTATTGGCAGTGGGGCATCGGTTGAAAGTATCAGCTTAGTTTGTATGGGCTGGCTTCATCAAGCCCAACA
>JANMQR010000002.1:0-7797 GCA_031370625.1 Burkholderiales bacterium
CGCGCGAGCTTGCAAAATTGCAAGGCTCAATCCGCGGCATCAAGGACATGACTGGCGTACCGGATGCGATTGTTGTGATCGACGGCGTCTTCCACCAAAACGCGCTGACCGAAGCGAAAAAACTCGGCGTGCCCATCATCGGTATCGTCGATACCAACAACTCGATGGACGGTGTGGATTACATCATTCCGGGCAACGACGATTCGACGCGCGCAATTCGCTTATACGCTCGCGGTGTCGCTGATGCGATTCTCGAAGGCAAGAATGCGGTCATCACCGAAATGGTAGCGCAGGTCGGCGAAGAGCTGGTCGAAGTGACCGAAGACGAAGCTAAAGACGACGCCAAGTAATAAGCGGCTCAAAAAAAGGGGCTGAGGCCCCTTTTTTTTGACCAGGAATTGATGGGTCGCTGGCGCATATGTAAGCGCGGCGACGCAACCTCAGCAACACGATAACGTTAGGAATGAACATGGCAGATATCACAGCAGGTATGGTTAAAGAATTGCGCGAGAAAACCGACGCGCCGATGATGGAATGTAAAAAAGCGCTGACCGAAGCGGGCGGCGACATGGGCAAGGCAGAAGAAATTTTGCGCGTAAAGTTGGGCAACAAGGCCAGCAAAGCCGCATCGCGCGTGGCCGCTGAAGGCGTGGTCGCGATCTACATTTCGGCTGATCAAAAATTGGGTGCGATTGTTGAAGTCAATTGCGAAACCGATTTCGTTGCGAAGAATGATGATTTCTTAGGCATGACAGCCAAGCTCGCCGAGATGGTGGCCAAGGATAATCCTGCCAATGTAGAAGCGCTTTCCGCGCTGCATATCAACGGCGTAAGCGTGGAAGAAACCCGCAAAGCGCTGATCGGCAAGGTTGGCGAGAACATGTCAATCCGCCGCTTCGTGCGCGTGGCGGCAAAGGGTGCCTTGAGCAACTATATTCACGGCGGCGCAAAAGTAGGCGTGCTGGTCGATGTGACGGGCGGCGATGCGATGCTCGCCAAAGATATTTCGATGCACATTGCAGCGTCAAAGCCGAAGTCATTGGACAGCAGCGGTGTCGATGCAGAATTGATCGCCACTGAGCGTCGTGTCGCGATTGAGAAAGCCAAGGAAGACGGCAAGGCCGAAGCGATGATCGAAAAAATCGCCGAAGGCACCGTGCAAAAATTCCTGAAGTCCGTGTCGTTGTTGAGCCAGCCGTTTGTGAAAGACGACAAGCAGACAATCGAGCAATTGCTGAAGTCGAAAGGTGCCGCGATTCACTCATTCACGTTGTATGTGGTGGGTGAGGGCATTGAGAAAAAGGTCACCGATTTCGCGGCGGAAGTGGCTGAGGCAGCAGCAGCAGCTAAGGCTGGCTAAGTAGTATTAGAAGTTGTTTCGGTTGTTGTAATAGCGTTAAGAATGACGAAATTTTTAAGTTTCGAAAATTTTCAAAGATTAAACCCTAGCATTAGCAGGTAGTTTGGGGCAAAAATGCTCTGAAACACCCGCCGATACTGGGGTTTTGTTTAGGAAAAAGATGAAATAGCTGAATATGTTTTGCGCCACATAGCTGCCATTTGGTTGACTAGTGTTTGACCCGTTTTTGACCAGCTAGCACTATAGAATTCAATGCAATGACTCCTATAACAACTACTGGGAGGCCAACTTGCACATAACATCACCCACGAAAGATTGCGACATGACCCCCAAGTATCAACGGATTCTGCTCAAACTCTCTGGTGAAGCGCTGATGGGGGACGATGCTTTTGGCATTAATCGGCCCACGATTGAACGTATCGTTGGCGAGATCAAAGAAGTCGCGAATATGGGCGTGGCGATCGGTATCGTGATCGGCGGCGGCAATATTTTTCGCGGTGTGTCTTCCAGTGCAGCGGGTATGGATCGCGCCACGGCCGATTACATGGGTATGCTAGCGACGGTGATTAATTCTCTCGCGTTGCAAGATGCGCTCGCCAAGGCGGGTCTTGTTCCCCGCGTGCAATCGGCGATCAATATCGAGCCGGTCGTTGAGCCCTACATTCGCGGCAAAACCATGCGCTATCTGGAAGAAGGCAAAGTGGTCGTGTTTGCCGCCGGTACCGGCAATCCGTTTTTTACTACTGACACGGCGGCAGCGCTGCGCGGCCGCGAGATGGAAGCGGACATTGTTTTAAAGGCTACCAAGGTTGACGGCGTGTACACGGCTGACCCAAAAACAGATAAAACCGCAACGCGTTACCATACGTTGACTTTTGATGAAGCAATCATTAAAAATCTGAAAGTGATGGACGCGACAGCGCTCGCACTGTGCCGCGATCAAAAGCTGCCAATTAATGTATTCTCGATTTTCAAAAACGGCGCGTTGAAGCGCGTGGTGATGGGTGAAGACGAAGGCACGCTGGTCTACGTTTGAGCACGAATTAAGCACGAAAAAAACACGAATGATGGTGAAAAGAAAATGAATATCCCAGAGCAAAAAAAACAATCCGAAGCCAAGATGCAAAAGTCGCTTGAGTCGCTTAAACACGGCTTGAGCAAGGTGCGCACGGGCCGCGCCCACACGGGGCTGTTGGAGCATGTTCAGGTTGAGTATTACGGTTCGATGGTGCCGATTTCACAGGTGGGCAATTTGATTTTGGCGGATTCGCGCACGATCAACGTGCAGCAGTTTGAGAAGAAAATGGCCTTGGCGATTGAAACCGCGATTCGCAATGCGAATTTGGGATTGAACCCATCAAGCGTCGGCGAGGTGATTCGCATTCCGATGCCTGCGCTGACTGAAGAGCGTCGCAAAGAATTAGCTAAAGTCGTGAAGGGCGAAGGCGAAGAAGCAAAAGTGGCGATGCGCAATATTCGTCGCGATGCCAATAACGCATTCAAAGATGCATTGAAAACCAAGACGATTTCGGAAGATGAAGAAAAGCGCGCGCAGGATGACGTGCAAAAACTGACTGATAAATTCATCGCTGAAATTGATAAAGCGATTGCGGAAAAAGAACGCGAATTGATGGCGGTTTAGTTCCCGCGCATCTCTATTTTTCCTACACGTCCATGTCCGATTCGACCGGTAATCCAAGCTCCACTCAAACCATCCCTGAGGTTGGCTGCGTACCGCGTCATGTCTGCATCATCATGGATGGAAACGGACGTTGGGCGCGCAGCCGATTTATGCCGCGTGTGGCCGGGCATAAACGTGGTGTGGAAGCGGTGCGTGCAGCGGTAAAAACTTGTGGCGAATTAGGCGTTGAATATTTAACGTTGTTCGCATTCTCGTCAGAAAACTGGCGCCGTCCGGCTGATGAAGTTTCCGTTTTGATGCAGCTTTTTTTGCGCGCGCTGGAAGGCGAAGTCGCGAAGCTGCACGCCAACGAAGTTCGCTTCAAAGTGATTGGTGACTTGACGCCGTTTGATACACGCATTCGCGAACTGATTGCGCGTGCTGAAGAGCTGACCGCAAACAATAAAAAATTAACACTCACGGTCGCCGTCAACTACGGCGGTCGTTGGGATATTTTGCAGGCCGCCAATAAAGCTGCAGAACAGAAACTCCTTGATTGGCGTGCATCGCAGGGTAAAATTGCTTCAATCGCCGCACCAGTGCTAGAGTTTAAAGGTGATAGCGCCATTACGGAGCAAGATTTATCACCGCATCTTTCCATGAGCTACGCGCCCGAGCCCGATCTGTTTATTCGCACCGGTGGCGAAGAGCGCATGAGCAATTTTCTGCTCTGGCAATTAGCCTATACCGAATTTTATTTCACACAAGAATTGTGGCCCGATTTTAATCGCGCGAGTTTGCTGAAAGCGGTTGATTCGTATCGAGAGCGCGAGCGACGCTTTGGCCGCACCAGTGAACAATTGCAGGCCACCACCGCCGCCACCGCCAACGATGCAACGGCCGCGTAAATTGCATCGTCCAACATGCTAAAAACCCGCGTCATCACGGCGCTGATAATTTTGCCGATTGTGTTGGTGGCACTGTTTATGTTCCCGAATTGGGCGTGGGATATTTTTACGATGGGAATTGCGCTCGTTAGCTGCTGGGAGTGGAGTCGCTTTTGTCAATTTCCGCTGGGAGGTAAGCGGATTTATTTCGTATTATCTGCCGCACTCGCGGCGGTGATTTTTTTCGCCTATCTTGATAATCGTTTTGTTGATTTCAGGCAGCTCGCTGTCGTCGGGTTTATCGTTTCCGCACTATTCTGGTTTATCGCCGCGCCGCTGTGGCTGGCTAATTTGTGGCGGCCGCGCTCGCGTGCAATTGCAGGGATTGCGGGCTGGATTGTGGTGTTTCCGACCTGGCTTGCATTTCTGATATTGCATGATGAAAGCCCGTGGTTATTTTTGTCGTTTGCATTCATCGTTTGGGTGGCAGATGTGTTCGCGTATTTCGTCGGCAAGGCGATTGGTAAAAATAAATTGGCACCGTCAATTAGCCCCGGTAAAACCATTCAAGGTGCGCTTGGTGGCATGGCGGGTGTCGCGCTGTATTTTTTCGTTTGGAAAATGTTGGCAGAACAATCCGTTTCGCGTGGCGAAACTTGGGCGAATCAATTGCTGTCGCACGGCTTGTGGGTACTGGGATTTTTTGTGTTGCTCGGCGTGCTGTCGGTGATCGGCGATTTGTTTGAATCGTGGATGAAACGCGGCGCGGGCATGAAAGATTCGAGCGGTTTGTTGCCCGGTCACGGTGGTTTTTTGGATCGCATTGATGCGCTGACCTCGACCCTGCCCATTGCATGTCTGTACATTATTTTTACGGCCCCCAAATGAAGCGCGTCACGATTCTTGGCTCCACCGGCTCGATCGGCGTATCAACGCTGGATGTGATTGAACGTCACCCGGATCGCTTCGAAGTTTTTGCGCTTTCAGCACATTCGCGAGTGGAAGAACTAGCGCAACAATGCAAAAAATTTCAGCCGCGTTTTGCCGTCATGCCGGAGGTAAATAATGCGGCTGCGCAACTCTCAAATCGTTTACGCGAGCTTGGCTTAAAAACGGAAGTGCTCGTGGGCACAAGCGAGCTAGAAACTATCGCTGCACATGCAGATACCGATTACGTAATGGCTGCCATTGTCGGCGCAGCCGGTTTGGCGCCCTCACTCGCCGCTGCGCGAGCAGGCAAGCGCGTGTTGCTCGCCAACAAGGAAGCGCTGGTAATGGCCGGGCAATTATTTATGGACGCCGTCAAAGAAGGCGGTGCAACACTGCTGCCGATTGACAGCGAACACAACGCGATTTTTCAATCGTTGCCGCGCAATTACGCCGATGGCCTGCACAAGGGCGGCGTCAAGAAAATTATCCTCACCGCATCTGGCGGGCCGTTTCGTAATCGTGCGCTAAGTGATCTGCAAAACATCACCCCTGACGAAGCCTGCGCGCATCCGAATTGGGTGATGGGCCGCAAGATCTCAGTTGATTCCGCGACGATGATGAACAAAGGGCTTGAAGTCATCGAAGCGCGTTGGTTGTTTGATGCGAAGCCGGAGCAGATTGAAGTGGTGATTCATCCGCAGAGCATTATTCATTCGATGGTGGAATACTTGGATGGCTCAGTGATCGCGCAATTGGGCAATCCGGATATGCGTACGCCAATTGCGTATGGCCTGGGTTTTCCTGAGCGCATCGACGGCGGTGTGGCCACGCTTGATCTGGCGCGTGCAGGCAAGCTCGAATTTGAAGAGTTGGATAATGTGCGTTTCCCCTGCGTGCGTTTAGCCTACGAGGCTATGCGGCGTGGCGGCACGGCAGCGGCGCAGCTCAATGCGGCCAATGAAATCGCGGTGGAAGCTTTTTTGAATCATCAACTGGCGTTTGTGGATATTGCTGCTGTGCTTGATGAAGTTATGGCAGCGGCTGATGTGGGCGAGGGCACATCACTGGAAGAAATTCTCGACGCTGACCAGCACGCGCGAACCGCCACGCGCGCAAAGTTAATTGAACGTCACGCGTTGTCCACGCTCTAAAGCAGATGACTCTTCTCACCACCGTTTTAGCTTTCCTTGTCGCCATCGGTATTTTGGTCACCATTCACGAGCTCGGCCACTACTGGGCCGCGCGGCTTTGCGATGTCAAGATTTTGCGATTCTCTATCGGCTTCGGCAAACCCCTGTTGATCAAACACGCAGGCCCTGATCGTACCGAATGGGTGATTGCTGCCTTGCCGCTGGGCGGCTACGTCAAAATGGCGGACGAACGTGACGGCAGCGCGGAGCTGCAAGATCGTGCGCGTGCGTTCAACAATAAAAACGTCTGGCAGCGAATTTTTATCGTGATTGCCGGACCGATGGCGAATTTTATATTGGCCGCATTTTTTTACTGGGTCTTGTTCGTCACCGGCATGCCCGGCACCAAGCCTTACGTGGCCGCGCCGACGCCCGCGAGTGCAGCCGCGAAAGCGGGTTTTGCTGACTTTGAACTAATTACTAAAATTGATGGCAACGCGGTGCAGACATGGAGCGACGCACGCATGCTATTGGTCGAGCATGCTGCGAAGCGTGACGTGGCGGAAATCGAAGTGGTGAACGTTGCGGGGAAGGTTCGTACATTGCAGTTCGGCATGCAGGAATTATCGAAAGATGATTTGGAAAAAGATTTTCTGGGCAAACTGGGACTTAGCGCGTATCGGCCAACTGGCAAACCCGAATTTGGCGCTGCTCAACCTAATAGCCCGGGCGCTGCTGCAGGTATTTTGCCGGGAGATATCGCGACCAAAGTTGCCGGCATTACCGTTTCGCAACCCGCAGAGTTGATCAAGGAAATCTCATCTCGCCCTGGCGAAGCTGTTCAGTTGAGCGTTCTGCGCGGCAGTCAGGAAATCACCCTCACTGTCACGCCTGCCAGCGAGGTCGTGGACGGAAAAACAATCGGGCGCATCGGCGTACAAGTAAAAACACGAGTCAATCAGGAAACGTTGGATATGCTGGGAACCACGGTTCGCTACGGCGTTTTCGAATCATTCCCGCGCGCATGGAGCAAGGTTTGGGAGATGTCGGCGTTCAGCCTAAGGATGATGGGCAAGATGCTCACCGGCGAAGTATCGTGGAAGAATCTCTCGGGCCCGGTCTCAATCGCCGATTATGCGGGCCAATCAGCGCAGATGGGCTGGATTCCGTACGTTACGTTCTTGGCGCTGATCAGTATCAGCTTGGGTGTCTTGAACCTGCTACCCATCCCTGTCTTGGATGGGGGTCAGTTGATGTATTATATGGTTGAAATTTTCAAGGGCAGCCCGGTATCTACGCGCACCATGGAAATCGGCCAGCAGGTTGGCTTGACACTCCTGTTAACCCTCACCGCGTTTGCCTTTTATAACGATATTCATCGCTTGGTTGCCAGTTAAGTTTTGTTAAAAATTTCGGCAATCCTTCCTCAGAATTTCAAGGTTACTTATTGATGCGTTTTCGCCCTCATCCCCTTAGTGCGCAGCAGACTATTACCCCTGTTAGTCAACTCAGCGCTCCATCTAAATTACTCGTTAAAGTTTTGGCCGCGTCCATCGGTGCGATGTTCTCCGCTGCTGCGCTTGCGATTGAACCGTTTGTCATTAAAGACATTCGCGTCGAGGGCGTGCAGCGGACCGACGCCGGCACGGTGTTCAGCTATCTGCCCGTAAAAGTTGGCGATAAACTGGATGACGACAAAGCGGCTGCCGCGATCAAAGCGCTGTATGCAACCACGTTCTACACCGATATTCGGCTGGAAGTTGAAAACGATGTGCTGGTGGTATTCGTGGTGGAACGCCCCGCGATTTCGCAAATCGATATCAACGGCTCAAAAGAATTCACCAAAGAAAATCTGAAAGACGGTTTGAA
>JANMQR010000009.1:0-5908 GCA_031370625.1 Burkholderiales bacterium
AGGTTTACGGGCACCGCTGGCGCAGGCCAGCGATGCGCATCAATGGTTTCAAGAAACTTGAATTTGGATTTTGTGTTTTATCTGAACGAGGAGGCTTCATCATGTTGACGATATTGTTTTGCGTAGTGCTTGCAGTCGCGATTATTTGGGCGTTGGCATACCACGCTTCAAGTGCGGCGATGTGGTCCGGCGTGGTCGGCTTTACCTTGCTGGCGCTGACCGTGACCGGCACACTCAATGGCGCTCTTGCTGGGATACTGTGGTTCGTATTTTTAGCCGCCGCGGTAGTGGCCAACGTGAAATCTATCCGCATGAGTTTGCTCACTGTGCCGATCTTTGCGTTGTATAAAAAAGTGTTGCCGCAAATGTCGCAAACCGAGCAGGAAGCGTTAGAGGCGGGAACTGTTTGGTGGGACGGTGATTTGTTTTCCGGTAAACCGGATTGGAACAAATGGCTCAACGTGCCGAAGGCGAAACTGACCGCCGAAGAGCAAGCCTTTATAGACGGCCCGACCAACGAGCTGTGCAGCATGATCGATGAGTGGAAAACCACGCACGAGCTGCATGATCTTGAGCCGAAAGTCTGGCAGTTTATCAAGGACAAAGGTTTCCTCGGCATGATCATCCCGAAGGAATACGGCGGTCTCGGTTTTTCAGCTTACGGCCATAGCCAGACGGTGATGAAAATCTCGACGCGCTCCGCGACCGCAGCGGTATCGGTGATGGTGCCCAATTCACTCGGCCCGGGCGAATTGCTGATGCATTACGGCACCAAAGAACAAAAAGATTACTACCTGCCGCGTCTGGCGAAAGGCCTGGAAATTCCGTGCTTCGCCTTGACCGCACCTGAGGCCGGATCGGACGCTGCATCGATGCCCGACACCGGCATTGTTTGCAGGCAAATGTGGGAAGGCAAGGAAACACTCGGCTTACGCGTCACTTGGGAAAAGCGCTACATCACGTTGGGCCCGATTGCGACACTTTTGGGCTTGGCGTTCAAGTGTTTTGACCCTGATAAATTGCTCGGCGGCGAAACGGATTTGGGCATTACCTGTGCGTTGATTCCGACCAAAACCAAAGGCGTAAATATTGGTCGCCGTCATGCGACATTGAATGCTGCCTTCATGAACGGCCCGAACTCCGGCAAGGATGTATTTATTCCGATGGATTGGGTGATTGGTGGTCAGCCGATGGTCGGACAAGGCTGGCGCATGCTGATGGAATGTTTGGCCGCAGGTCGTTCAATTTCGTTACCCGCGCAGTCAATCGCGGCAGGCAAAGTGGCGGCGTTTTCTTCAGGCGCATATTCGCGTGTGCGTCAACAATTCAAGATGCCGATTGGTAAATTTGAAGGCATTGAAGAGCCGCTGGCACGCATCGGCGCAAACACCTATCTGGTCGATGCGATGCGCACGATCACTGCGGGCGCGCTGGATCTCGGCGAGAAGCCATCGGTGCTGTCGGCGATCTCAAAATTTCATGCGACCGAGCGGATGCGCAGCGTGATCAACGACGCCATGGACATTCACGGCGGCAAGGGAATTTGCATGGGGCCGAATAATTATTTGGGCCGTGCGTATCAGCAAATCCCGATTGCGATTACGGTCGAGGGCGCGAATATTTTGACGCGTTCGCTGATTATTTTTGGTCAGGGCGCGATTCGTTGTCATCCCTGGGTGCTGACCGAAATGAAAGCGGCACGCGAAGATGATGTGAATAAATTCGATGACGCTTTCTGGGGCCACATCAAATTCACCATGTCGAACGCTGCGCGTGCGCTGTGGATGGGCATTACTGGTGGCCTCGGTTTGCCTGCACCTGCAGATGGTGAAACCAAACGCTACTATCAACAAATGACGCGTTTCTCATCAGCGTTTGCATTGCTCGCCGATACATCAATGTTTATTATCGGCGGCTCGTTAAAGCGCAAAGAAAAACTCTCCGCACGCTTGGGCGATGTGTTGTCGAATCTTTATATGGCGTCATGCGTGTTGAAATTTTACGACGAGCGTGGTCAGCAGAAAGATGAATTGCCGTTGCTGAAATGGGCGCTCTACGATTGCGCATTCAAGATGCAAGTCGCGATGGATGGCATTATCGGTAACTTCCCGAATCGTCCAGTCGCATGGATTTTGCGTCGCCTGGTGTTCCCGAAAGGTATGACGCTGATTCAGCCGTCGGATGCAATGGGCCATGAAGTTGCAAAGATTTTGATCAACCCATCCGCTGCACGTGATCGCCTGATCGCGGGCATGTATTTGCCGAATGACGAGAAAGATATTTTTGGTCATTTGAATGCGGCGATGAATGCGGTGATTGCGGCTGAACCGGTTGAAGCGAAAGTCCGCGCCGCGCAACGTGCCGGTCGGTTATCGACAAAAATTGTTGAGCCGATGTTCGAAGAGGCGATGAAGTTGTCCGTCATTACTGAAACCGAATTGGCGTTGTGGAGGCGTGCCCGCGTAATGACCAAAGAAGTGGTTCGCGTCGATGACTTTGATAAAAACTTTGGGCTGGCCGTGCAGCAAGCTGAAGATTGGCGTGGCTCTGAAACACATGCGATGGCTGCAGAATAGCGCATGAAAAAAGTTTATGTAGTTGACGGCGCGCGCACGCCGTTTTTAAAAGCAAAAGGCAAACTCGGCCCGTTCTCTGGTGGCGATCTGGCGGTCGGCTGTGGCCGTCCGTTGCTCGCGCGGCAAGCATTTTCACCGACCGAGTTTGATGAAGTTATCGTCGGTGCAGCCATGCCAAGTGCGGATGAAGCCAATATTGGACGGGTGGTGTCGCTGCGGCTCGGCTGTGGCGATAAAGTTCCCGCGTGGACGGTGATGCGTAATTGCGCGTCGGGGATGCAGGCGCTCGATTCGGCGTACATGAATATTCTGGCCGGTAAATCGCATCTGGTGCTCGCCGGTGGTTGCGATGCGATGAGCCATGCGCCGCTGTTGTACGGCCCGAAGATGGTGAATTGGCTGGCCGATTGGTACGCCGCGAAATCATTTGGTCAGCGTGCGGGTGTGGCGGTGCAATTTCGTCTTGCATATTTGGCGCCGGTGATTGCGATTTTAAAAGGTTTGACCGACCCGATTGTGAAGTTGACGATGGGCCAAACAGCCGAAATTGTCGCGAAACGTTTCGGCATCACGCGACAAATGATGGATGAGTTTGCCGCTGAATCACATCAGAAAGTATTGGCTGGACGCGCCGCCGGGCATTACGGCGAGATTGAACCGTTAATTGATAGCGCAGGAAATGTCTATAAAGAAGACGATGGCGTGCGCACTGATTCCACACCGGAACGGTTGGCAAAACTGCGTCCCGTGTTTGATAAAACCTATGGGAACGTGACGGCCGGTAATTCCTCGCAAGTAACCGATGGCGCAGCGATGTTAATTTTGGCCTCCGAAGAAGCGGTCGCCAAACATAATTTAAAACCACTCGGCGCGATTATTGATTCGCAATGGAGCGCGCTTGATCCCGCTGAAATGGGCTTGGGGCCGGTGCATGCGATCACGCCGATGTTGATGCGCAATGGTTTGGGCTTAAATGATTTGGATGCGTTGGAAATCAATGAAGCCTTCGCGGCGCAAGCGCTCGGCTGTTTGGCCGCATGGGAATCAGAGGCATATTGCAAAGAAAAGTTGGGACTTGATTCCTCAGCTTCCATGAAATTCGGAAAATTTGATCGTACAAAATTTAACGTCGATGGCGGTGCCATTGCGATTGGTCATCCGATTGGTGCCTCTGGTGCGCGCGTGGTGTTGCATGCGCTGAAGGTGCTTGAGCGCACTGGCGGTAGGCGTGCAGCGGCGAGTTTGTGCATTGGCGGGGGCCAGGGTGGGGCGATGTTGTTGGAGCGGGTTGCTTCATAACTTATTTCAGCAAACCGGTAGAAATAAAAACTCAAAAATGTCATCGCTGCCACCCTTCATCCTTTTCGATCTCGACGACACGCTGTTTGACCACACGCGTGCGTCGCGTATCGCGCTGGAGTCGGTTCACGCTGCGCACGCGCAGGATGTGGATTTCGACGAGTTCGCGCGTGAGCATGCGCGCGTACTCGAAGTGTTTCATGCACGATTTTTGCGTGGTGAATTTAGCCTCGATCAAGCGCGCGCAGCGCGAATGATTGCGTTGTTTTCCGCGTTTGAACAATCAATCGATGACGCGAAAGCGCTCGATATTTCGATGCTTTATCGCCGCGAACATCAGGGCAATCGTGCGTTGGTGACAGGCGCGCGTGAATTGCTTGATGCGCTACAACATAAAACCCGCATGGGGATTGTCACCAACAACTCCACGGCAGAGCAAATTGAAAAACTGCGGGCGCTGGATATCGCGCATTTTTTTGAAGTCATCGTGATTTCGGAAGATGTTGGTGTGACCAAGCCTGATCCGCGAATCTTTGAAATTGCGTTGGAACGATTCGGCGCGCAGCCGCATGAGGCGGTGATGGTTGGTGACAATTTCGCCAACGATATTGAAGGTGCGCTGGGTTCAGGAATCGCGCCGTTGTGGTTTAACAGGAATGGAAACGAAACCCCAGCGTTAGCGGGCAGCACCACGCAAAAATCCGTGGTGGGCCGCGCCAATGCTAGTGTTTCAAGTTCAGTCGTTACTACCATCTCGTCACTCGCACCGCTGGCACCCACGTTACGCGCGATTAAAAACGCATTTTCAGCACATCAAATTCAGCACTCTCTCGCGTAAAGCGGGAACAAAAAGGGAACACCATGCAGTCTTGGAAACACTGGCGACTTGAGCAGGATAAAAATGATGCAAGCAATATCGCCTTTTTGTATTTTGATAAATCGCACGCCGACGGTTCGGCGTCGACAAATACTTTTTCGACCGAGGCATTAAACGAGCTTGCCGAAATTTGTGCGCACCTCAAAGCCAATGCGCCGAAGAGTTTAGTGATCCTGTCAGCGAAAGAAAACGGATTTGCCGCGGGTGCTGACATTGACGAATTTACGCGCTTCAAAACAGGTGAACAAGCATTCACGTTTACCAAATTGGGCAACGATGTGTTCGATCAGGTCGAAGCATTGCCATTTCCCACGCTGGCGATGATTCACGGTTTTTGCATGGGCGGCGGCACTGAGCTGGCGCTTGCATGTCGTTATCGCATCATGGACGATGGCGCGAAATCGAAGATGGCGTTGCCGGAAGTCATGCTCGGCATTGTGCCGGGTTGGGGTGGTGCGAAGCGCATGCCGAAATTGATCGGTGCGGCGCAGGCGCTTGATTTGATGTTGACCGGCCGCGGGGTGGATGGCAAAAAAGCCAAGCGCATGGGTCTCGTTGATGACGTCACGCCGCGTCGTCATTTCATGAATGCGGCAAAATTATTTCTGGCAAAACCACGTGCGCCGCATCAGCCTGCGTTGAAAGATGCGGCGACGAATTGGCCGATTATTCGCGGTCTGGTGGCGAATATGTCGCGCAAAAAAGTCGCACAGCGCGCGCGCAAAGATCACTATCCCGCACCGTACGCGATTATCGATTTGTGGGAAAAATTTGGCGGCGATCCGCGAGCAATTCCAGCCAACGATCAGATCTCGATTCAAAGTTTATTCAGTCATCCGACTGCGCCCAATCTGATTCGCATTTTCAAATTGCAGGATCGGTTGAAGGCATTAGGTGCAGGGGAAGCGAACGTAAAACACGTTCATGTCATTGGCGCAGGTGTGATGGGCGGCGACATTGCCGCTTGGTGTGCTTTACGCGGGCTGAAAGTGACATTGCAGGACTTGGAGCATGCCCGTATTGCGCCCGCGATCAAGCGCGCTGCTGAGCTGTACAAAAAACGATTGAAGCTGCCGCATTTGGTGCAAGCTGCGATGGATCGCTTGATACCGGATGTCAAAGGCGACGGCGTGGCGCATTGTGATTTGGTGATTGA
>JANMQR010000055.1:0-2181 GCA_031370625.1 Burkholderiales bacterium
GTAATTCGCTTGCATGTGCAGCCATGATTGCGCCGTGCCGCCTAACGCCGCCGCGAGACGTAGGGCCATGTCTGCGCTGATGCCTGCCTTGCCGTTCAACATGCGTGAGAGCGTAACGCGCGTGACACCCAAGCGCTGCGCAAAATCAGTAACAGAAATAGCCGAATCTGCAAATACGCCGTCGCGTAAAACTTCGCCGGGATGGGGGGGGTTGTGCATTTTCATCATGTGCCTTTAGTGATAATCCTGATAATTAACGACGGTTGCGTGACCGCCTTCAATCTTGAATGTCATTCGCCAATTTTGGTCTACCCACACCGCCCAATGGCCTTTCTTATCGCCCTTGAGCGGGTGCAATTTCCAGCCGGGCAAGTCCATGTCCTCAGGTATGCTCGATGAATCCAGTTTGGCGAGTTGCAGTCGCAAGCGGTTTGCGTGCGCCGCTTGAATGCCCGCTTTGGTGCCTGAAACAAAGAACGCCTGAAGCCCTTTGTGTACAAATGATTTAATCATATTTTCTCGTATACTGTATCGCTACACGTTACAATTTAAGTTGCAACTGTAATTACGCTGCGACTCCTCGCTTGAACGGAATCACCGCCCCACCTTTGCACGAATCAAGATAGTTCGCCCATTGCTGCATCATCTTGCGGCGCGGTGCGAGATAGGTCGCGTGGTTATAGGCGGCACTCACCTCGTTTCGTTCTTGGTGCGCGAGCTGTAATTCGATGTGGGCATGATCGAAGCCCATTTCGTGCAGCAAGGTTGACGCGACGCCACGGAAGCCGTGCCCGGTCATGCGGCCCTGATAGCCCATTCGCTTGAGCGCACCCAGTATCGTGTTATTGCTCATAGCCTTTTCGTGATTGCGCTCGCCGGGGAATAGCAGTTTGCTGTGGCCGCTGATGAGTTGCAGCGTGCGCAGTATTTCAACAGCTTGCGCCGATAGCGGGACTATATGCGGCGTTTTCATTTTCATGCGCTCCGCCGGAATGCGCCACTCCGCTGCGTCCAGATCGATTTCCTTCCATTCGGCCTCTATCAGCTCGCTGGTGCGAACAAAGGTGAGCGCCATGAGCTTCATCGCCAGCCGGGTCACGGCGGCCCCCTGATAGCCTTCAATGCGGCGCAATAGGTCGGGTAGCTCTTTGCCGTCAATGCGGGCGAAATTGATTTTCTTGCGCGCCTGCAATATGTCGGACGGGCGAATCTCCGCCGTGGGATTTCGCTCTGCCTTGCCGTGGGCAATCGCATAGCGGAATACTTGGCCGGTGGTTTGCAGCGCACGTTTTGCAATATCCAGTGCGCCGCGCGCGGCGATTGTCTTTACCATCGCGACGAGTTCAGGCGCTTTTATTTCCGAAACAGGCCGCGCGCCAATGGCGGGGAATACATCGGTTTCCAATCGCCGCATAACAGACACGGCGTGACGCTCGCTACGGGCTGGTTTCCAATGCGCCCACCATTCGCCCGCAACCGCTGTAAATGAATGTTCGCTCGCGAGTTTCTTGGCAACATCATCAGACTTGCGCTTTGCCATCGGGTCAACACCGGTCGCCAATAGCTTGCGCGCTTCATCGCGCATGTCCCGCGCGCCCGTGAGCGATACATCGGGGTAGTTACCCAGCGCCATGAGTTTTTCAGCGCCGTCCACGCGGTATTTCCAGCGCCACAGCTTTGAACCTGTGGGGTTCAAGAGCAGATAGAGACCTCTTTCGTCGGACATCTTCACGGGCTTGATACCCGGCTTGGCTTTCTTGATTGCTATGTCTGTGAGTGGCATTGGCGCGCATCCCGAAATAGTGCATTTATCGGGATACCCCCAGCGAAATACCCCCGTACCCCCAAGCATACCCCCGAATAGTCGTGGATTGCAACAGACGCTTTCGGACGTTAAAAAACAAAAAAGCCCCGATTTACGGGGCTAATTCGATTTTTACAGTAACTTTATTGGACGCTGTTGGACGGTAAAAATATGATTTTTGGCGGAGAAGGAGGGATTCGAACCCTCGATACACTTTTAGGGCGTATGCTCCCTTAGCAGGGGAGTGCCTTCGACCACTCGGCCACCTCACCGGATTTCTGCATCACTACTCTGCGTCGCTACCTTCAATTTCTCCCGCAGAACGCGCATTGTACGCGTCCCGCGAGGCGGCGTCAAAATCGGCTTACTGTGCCGCG
>JANMQR010000077.1:0-2875 GCA_031370625.1 Burkholderiales bacterium
GGATGGTGTCCTGAATTAAACGCGACATCGGCCGTGCACCCATCAATGGATCAAAACCATTCTTGGCGAGATACTTTTTCAAGCCTTCGGTGAAGGTGGCTTCAACTTTTTTCTCGGTCAATTGTACTTCGAGCTGCATCAGGAATTTATCAACCACTTGCAGAATAATTTTCTCGTCCAGCGGCGCAAACGAAATGGTCGCGTCCAGACGATTGCGGAATTCAGGCGTAAACATGCGCTTGATTTCAGCCATCTCATCACCGGCTTTTTTGTCGTTCGTAAAGCCCATGCTGGATTTCGATAATTCCGATGCGCCCGCGTTGGTGGTCATCACAATTACCACGTTACGGAAATCGGCTTTGCGTCCGTTGTTATCCGTCAGCGTGCCATGATCCATGACCTGCAACAGCACGTTGTAAATATCAGGGTGCGCTTTTTCGATTTCATCAAGCAGCAGCACAGAATACGGATGTTTGGTAATTGCCTCCGTCATCAAACCGCCTTGATCAAAACCGACATAGCCGGGAGGCGCGCCGATCAAGCGCGACACCGCATGACGCTCCATATACTCGGACATATCAAAGCGAATTAACTCCACGCCCAAAATAAACGCGAGCTGTTTCGCGACTTCGGTTTTGCCCACACCGGTCGGGCCTGAAAACAGGAACGAACCGATCGGCTTGGTCGGGCTGCCCAGACCAGAGCGCGCCATTTTGATTGACGTGGCTAACGCTTCAATTGCTTTGTCCTGACCAAACACCACCGACTTCAAATCGCGGTCGAGCGTTTTCAGCGCGCTGCGATCATCGGACGACACGTTGCGCGGGGGAATACGTGCGATTTTTGCGACGATTTCCTCGATCTCGTTTTTGCCAATGGTTTTTTTCTGTTTCGATTTCGGTGCGATACGTTGTGCGGCACCAGCTTCATCAATCACGTCAATTGCCTTGTCTGGCAGATGACGGTCGTTGATGTATTTGGCCGATAACTCTGCTGCTGTTGTCAACGCGGTCGATGTGTATTTCACGCCATGATGCGATTCGAAACGCGATTTCAAGCCCTTCAATATCTCAATGGTTTCGGCAACTGATGGCTCGCCCACATAGATTTTCTGGAAGCGGCGTGACAGCGCGTGATCTTTTTCAAACACGCTGCGATATTCGTTGTAAGTCGTGGCACCAATACATTTCAATTGACCAGACGACAAGGCAGGCTTCAACAAATTGGATGCGTCAAGCGTGCCGCCCGAAGCGGAACCTGCGCCAATGAGCGTGTGAATTTCATCGATAAACAAAATCGCATTTGGATTCTCTACCAATTGCTTCAGCACTGCTTTTAAACGCTGTTCAAAATCACCGCGATATTTGGTGCCCGCCAATAGCGAGCCCATATCGAGTGAATAAACTTGCGCTTTGGCGAGAATATCTGGCACTTCGCCATCCACAATTCGCTTCGCCAAACCTTCAGCAATCGCGGTTTTGCCCACGCCTGCTTCGCCTACTAACAAAGGATTATTTTTCCGGCGGCGGCAGAGAATTTGGATGACGCGCTCCACTTCATTGTCGCGGCCAATCAGCGGATCAATCTTGCCGTCAATGGCTTGTTGATTCAGATGCGTGGTAAAGCTTTCCAGCGCGCCACCGGCCTGCTCGCCTTCGGCGGCTTCGGCATCCGTTTCTTCCTTCTTCTCACCAGTTGGCGAGGCTTTGGAAATGCCGTGCGAAATAAAATTCACCACGTCCAGGCGTGATACGCCTTGCTGGTGTAAATAGTAAACCGCGTGCGAATCTTTTTCGCCGTAAATCGCGACCAGTACATTCGCGCCCGTGACTTCTTTTTTGCCCGATGACTGCACATGCAAAATCGCGCGCTGAATCACGCGCTGAAAGCCCAGCGTGGGCTGGGTATTCACTTCGCCATCACCCGCGACAATCGGGGTGTGTTGTTCAATAAATTCAGCGAGCGATTTTTTCAGCTCGTCAACTTTGGCGGCGCATGCCTTCAGCACTTCCTGCGCGGAAGGGTTGTCGAGTAGCGCCAGCAATAGATGTTCAACGGTGATGAACTCGTGGCGTTTCTGCCGCGCTTCAACAAACGCCATGTGGAGACTGACTTCGAGTTCTTGAGCAATCATTTTTACCTTTCAAAAATGCACAATTGCATTCCAACTAACCTATATAACGAGCAGACGACTAATTTGGATACAGAGTTTCAATATTTCAAAGATTCAATATTTCAAGGATTCAGATTTCTTCCATGCCGCAACGTAGCGGATGTTGATGTTGACGGGCGTAGTCACCCACTTGCTCAACTTTCATCAATGCTACATCGCGCGGAAAAATGCCGCAGACGCCACGCCCTTCGGTGTGTACTTTCAGCATAATTTGCGTGGCACGTTCATGCGTGTGACCAAACAAATTCTCCAGCACTTCAATCACAAATTCCATCGGTGTGTAATCGTCGTTATACATCACCACCTGCCACATGGACGGTGGCTTAGTTTGCGCTGGTTTTTCCTGTAGCGCCGTATCATCTTGTCCGGCACCTTTGCCGGGTTTTCCTGGTTGCTTAATTGCCATTTGATGCGATTTCTAAAGTATCGATAATTCTTGTAGTGTAGCCAATAATATGGACAACCGCGCACCGTTTTCAAGCCCGCCCTAGCGTATTTAGAGGAATATATTTGCGCGCTTGCAACGAAATTCATGAAACTAAAGCAAAAATGAGCCCATTCGCTTGACTTTCAAAAAAAGGAAACGTATAAGGAAAATTGGAGTTTGGCTTCATGGTTTACTGCATTCTTTAACGTAGTTGCGGGCCTTGATAGCAAAACGATTCCGGGCGCTCCAACCCGATTTCAATTAAGGAAGCAACT
>JANMQR010000131.1:0-2876 GCA_031370625.1 Burkholderiales bacterium
GGATCCAGCGCATCCCGCAGCGAATCGGTCAGCATCGAAAACGCCGTCACCAAAATCGCCATCGAAATACCGGCCGCCGCGAGCTGCCACCATTTGCCGATCACGAGTTCTGATTGCGCCTCGGCCAGCATCGTGCCCCACGACACAGAATCAACCGGCACGCCTAATCCTAAGAACGACAAAATCACTTCGGCCTTGATGAACTGCACAACGTGTTGCGAAAGCTGCACCAGGCATACGTGGCTGACGTTGGGCAAGATGTGTACGAACATGCGGCGTGAGTGAGTGGCGCCAATCGCCTGCGCGGCTTTCACGTATTCGCGCGAGGCATGCTTGATGTATTCGGAACGCACCAGGCGATAGATGCCCGTCCAGCCCGTAAACGCCAAAATCGCGACCACCATCGGCACGCCACGATAAGGTGCCAACGCAGGCGAGCTTGAGAACACGGCGGCGAAGGCTAAGATCAACAGGATGTAGGGAATGGAAGTGAAGATGTTGTAAAACCATTCCAGAAAATCACCGACTTTGCCACCCATATAGCCGGAAATAGCACCGAGGGTGGTGCCGATAATCGTCGCCAACAATGCGGCAACCAAGCCCACCAGAATCGATGTTTGCGCGCCTTTGATGGCTTTTTGTAACACGTCGCGGCCCCACTTATCGCCGCCAAAAATCAGCGTGTCAGATCGTGGCGTCTCAGTCACTTTAATTTTTGCAGTGCGCTCTTCCCATTCCTTGTAGCGGGGTGCTAGCGGATCGATGTCAGACAAATCAACATACGGAATTTTCTCGGCATTCGTATCTACCTTTGCCTTCACCGCTTCGAGGTTTTCAGCGCCCGCCATAAAGGAAGGATTGGCATACGACACGCCGACTTCCTTTGACCAATTGCCCGCGACGATGCCTGCGTATGACCCCAGCATAAGCAGCAAAAAGAACACGACCACAACCAGCGAAACCATGCCGATTTTGTCGCGCTTCAGTCGTCGCCACGCGAGTGTCCAGAGGCCGGGGGAGGCTTGGTGCAAGGGGGCGACTACGGGGGTATTTGTTAGGACTGCACTCATTATTTTGCTCCTGTGTTCATTGGTTGCAACTTACCCCCTCTCCCTGCCCTCTCCCGCGAGGGGAGAGGGTTCTAAAAAGCCCTTCTCCTAGGGGGAAAGGCTGTAATGCGGGGTTGGGATGAGGGTTAGCTTTTTACTTTCAATATTTACTTAAACGAAACCCGCGGATCGACAATCTTATAAAGCACGTCAACCGACAAATTAATCAGCATGGTCAGCATCGCGAGATACACCGTCGCCGCTTTGATCACCGGAAAATCGGAACGATTCACCGCCACCAAGATCTCGCGGCCCAGACCGGGAATAGAGAAGAAAGATTCGAGCAGAAACGAGCCGACAAAAATACCGGGCAACGCGATACCGATATTAGTGAGGATCGGAATCATGGCGTTGCGCAGCACGTGCTTCAGCATCACGGTTGGTTCGGGAAGGCCTTTTGCGCGCGCGGTGCGCACATAGTCGTTGTTGATTTCATCAAGGAAGAAGCTGCGATATAAACGCAGCGCCGGTGCGAGGCCAACAAATACGGCGAGCATGATCGGGAGCGGCGCGTAATTCGTCAGGTTTTTCCAGAAGGAATCACTCCAGCCCTGCACCGGGAACATGCCCCATTTAAAGCCGAAATAATATTGCGCGACGATGATGTAAACGAGAAACGAAATCGACATCGCGACCGTACAAATCATCATGATCATGCGATCTGTGAGCGAGCCGCGAACATAGGCCACACCGATGGCCAAGATCACACCGAGAATCGTTTCCAGTATCAGCACTGGGATCATGATGGTGAGCGTGGGGCCGATGCGCGTGGTCAAAATCTTCGGCACTTCTTCGTTGGTGGCCCATGAGCGCACCGCCTGGCAACCGCTCTTGGCGGGTGCTTTGGCGGCGTCTTTTGGATCTGCTTTCGGGTCAACCTTCGGGTCTATTTTTGCTGGCTGCGGCTTATCCGTGTAGCTGCGCCATGTGCAGGTAAATCCGGTCGCGACTTCAAAGCCGAAATAGGCTAACTGCACATACGAAGGCTGATCAACGCCGAGTTGCTTGCGGATATTTTCTATCTGCTCTTTGTTGGTGATCTTGCCCGCGAGGACTAACGCGGGATCACCACCCACCCAATTGAACAGCACGAATATCAGCAGCATGACCCCGGCTAACGTCGGAATCATTTGCCACAATCGTCGAAGAACATATGCACCCATCAAACCTCCCAAATCAAATCGTTGTATTTCGAATGCGTTATTGAAGTTTTGTTATTGCATGGCACTTTTTTGCATTGCCACATCCACATCCAGATATTTAAAACTCGTATACAAAATCGGATGCTTTTTATAGCCCAATATCCACGGGTTAATAAAGTGGCTGAACAATCGTTGTACGCCATAACGCCACGGCGCATAGGCCGTCAGCACGCGATTCATCTCGCGATAAATCTTGTTGCGTTCGGGGCCGTCAGGAAGCTTCAAGGCGGCGGAGTAAAGTTTGTTGTACTCGGGCAGATTGAAACGGGCGTCGTTTGAAATATTGATATTAGGCCCGTAAAGCAACTGCAAGAAATTCTGTGCGTCCGGATAATCGGCGATCCACGCAATGCCTGACATCTGAAATTTGCCGACTTTACGATCTTTCAAAAGATCAACAAACTGCTGCGAAACTGCTGTCATACGAATGCCGACCGCCGCAAGATTTTTTGCCCACAACACGGCTTGCTGGCGCTTCTCCTGCTCGCCCGATTGATATTTATATTCGAGGCTGATCGGACTACCATCCGGCATATCGCGCCAGCCGTCGCCGTCCTTATCGGTA
>JANMQR010000133.1:0-22829 GCA_031370625.1 Burkholderiales bacterium
GGAATCCGAAATTGCTTCTTCCGAAGCGATTTCAATTTTCTGTTGATGGCGTCTCGTCTCGCCACGATGTTGCTTCATTGCAGATTCAACATACTCATGTTCACGCATCAGTTTTTTCATCAGCTGACGATAGATTTCGCATTCCTCTTTCACTTGTTCGCTCGCCAAACTCACGTCGCTGATTGCTTTGTCTCGCTCTGAACGCGCAGCAATCATGCGTAAATCGAAGCAAGTAAGCTCACTGGCATGGGTCGCATTTTTTTCGCATCGGTTCGAAATCATCGCAGCGATACGCGCATCAGCGAGCACCACTATTTGTTTCGCACTCGCCAGTGCCAATTCAGCTCGGTAGATCGCCTCTTTCTGTGCACGCAACGCCTGTTCAAGAATCGTTTCGCGCGCACGATGAATTCGCGCAATTGGCAAAAAACGGCCGCGATCATTCGACATCATCTGAGCGCCTCATTGAGTGAGGCCAAATTGGTTTCAAAGCCGACCAACTGCTCCGGAGCCTGCCGCAAATGCGTGTTTAGTTTTGGCCAGCGCGTGATGGCTTCATCTGCATCTTTATCGCTTCCAGGTTTGTACTCGCCGAGCTGGATCAGCAATTCAATCTCACGGTATTTCCCCAAACTTTTTCGCGCCTCCCGCGCGGCCGCTTGATGCGCTTTGGTGGTTACGCGGTTCATCACACGGCTGGCACTATCGAGCACATCGATAGCCGGAAAATGGCCCGCGCCACCTAGTTTTCGCGACAGCACAATGTGCCCGTCCAGCAACGAGCGCATTTCCTCAGCAATCGGATCTGGCTGCTCTTCATCTTCGACCAATATCGAATAAAAAGCGGTGATTGAACCACGCTCGCCATTACCCGCGCGCTCGACTAATTGCGGAAGTGCAGAAAAGACCGAAGGCGGAAAACCGCGGCGTGTAGGCGGCTCGCCGACCGCGAGCCCAATGTCACGCAAAGCTCGCGCGTGCCGAGTCACCGAATCAACCAGCAACAACACGCGTTTGCCTTGATCACGAAACTCTTCCGCAATGGTGGTTGCCGTCATTGCCGCGCGCGCGCGTTCCAGCGCTGGCCGATCCGCTGTGGCGACCACCACTACTGCACGTTTGCGACCTTCTTCACCCAGACTGTCCTCTAAAAACTCGTTGACCTCGCGACCACGCTCACCCACTAATGAGACCACCACCACATCTGCTTTCGCGCCGCGTGCAAGCATGCCCAGCAACGTACTTTTTCCGCCACCAGCGGCCGCAAAGATACCGATGCGCTGCCCCTCAGCGCAGGTTAGCAAACTATCAATTGCACGCACACCCGTTGGTAGCGCACGGCTAATCGGTGCGCGCAGCAGTGGGTTGGGTGGCGGCGATTGAATGTCGCGAAAACCTTGATTGAGTGGTGCAGGCAATCCGTCCATCGGCAAGCCACTTGCATCAAGCACCCTTCCAAGCAAAGCCTCGCCGACCGGAATTTGTTGAATGCGACCCGTTGCGACAATCTCCGTAACAGTCGATATTCCAGCAATGTCACCAAGCGGCGTAAGCAGCGTAAATTCCCCTGCCACCCCCACCACTTCAGCGAGCAATCGATCACTTGAACTTGTGCTGTGCGCAAAATCGGTCTTTGCATTTTCTTCGCCACGCATTGATTCTGAAGCGGAGGAAAGAATACATATCTCACCCACACGCGCAGCAATACCGGTTGCCTTGATCATGGTGCCTCGCGCCTCGACTACCCTACCGCGGCGTTCAACTGGCAGGGGCTTGCCGAGCGCAAAATCCAAGGCCGATGAAAGTTTGGTCAGGCTCGAGAGCACACTGTCTGTCGACTCAACCCCGCCCTGTAATTGGCCGATTTTGTGCAACGTCTCAACGCTGTTTTCACGAATATCAAGCATTACCATCCACCCATTCAGAGGTGCTCGCTACTTTCGCACGACCGGGCGGGCGCGGCTTACTCACACGAGTTGGCGGTGGCAGTTTTTCTGAGGACGAATCCAACGCAGTCCGCGCTGATTTTTCGAGGGCAGCCAACTGATCAGAGAGATTGGCGGTAACGGAGCCGAATTCGCTCTTCAGAATACAGACTTCGGAATCCAATTGCGCATCACCTTTTACTTCTAGCGAAAACGGTCCGCGCGCGCTACCTGCCGCTTGGCGCCACACGTCAAGTTGCGCGTTTGCATACTCCACTTGTGCTATCGGCACAATTAGCTGAATTGCGCGGCTGCGCGCATCTTGGCGGATCAGCTGGATGACTGTGTTCTCGGTAATAAGGGAAGCGGGTAGCGTGGGTAAAAGCTGCCTCACCACAGAAAAAACCGAAGCAATTAACTGGCTCTCTGCATCGCGTGTGAACGTGTTTCTGGCTTGATCCAACGAGACAAGCGCATCAGCATATCGCTGCAATCCGATCTGCTCGCCTTTGACGCGCGCGGCCACCTCTATCTCTGCAGCCCGCACCAGCGTCTCTTTGACGATTTGATCTGCACGAGTTTCTGCGCGTTTGCGAATCGCTTGCGCACTCAAGTGAGCCTCAAACTCTTTCGCCTTCACTAAACGAACGCGAGGCATCGACACTGCGCTGGCAGCGGACGACGTTTCTACGGATGCAGAGTCAGCCAAATTCATATTCAACGCTGACTTCGCTGATCATTTGAGGCCACACCCGCGCTTTGAATAGCGGATGCGGCACCTTCGAAATTCGTAAGATCCTGATGGCGCAACCACTCCCCGACTGGCGCTGCCATTTCTGGCAAATCGTCCGCCATATGCGCGGGCCATACTCGGGGAAACATTAACCGCAAGCGAGCCTTCAGCTGGCGCTCATCGGCTTGTAGTTGTTGTGAAAGGAGAGCGTGCCCCAGCACCGCGACACTCTCGCGAATTTCCTCAATGGATGACGCTCTATCGAGCCATCCACGGCCGATGCGTCGCTCAGAAAGTCCAGGGCGCTCTAATGACGCGGCGTACCCGTCGTCGCCAAATGCAGCGCGTATTTTTTCCACGTCTTTGCGAAACACTAACACTCGAATCACCGGCGCGACCAATGTGAGCCCGAGTGAGCGAGCCATTTCCGCCACCCGATCACGCCCAGCCAGCAACCAACGTTCGTGATCATCGAGCGTTAGCTTCCCCGGGACCTCCAGCGCCTGCCCGCGAACTAGCCACCGCGACAGCAGTTGTCGTGCTGGCACTGAGGCCATCGCATGGGCAGTCACGGTCTGCGGAATCGCCGGAAACCACGATGCATGCGTGTAGGCCGCCACATCAATAAAGAATCTAAAGTCAGTTGACGCAATCACTTTAATTCACCCTTGAATAGTCTTCAGATGATTAGCAAACTTAACGACTAGTCGTCCCCAGCTGAGCCGTGAGGGATGGGACGTTCTGCCGCCTTGCCTGTAGGCACAATGCCCATTGCTTTAACTTCCTTGCGGCCAGGCAGCGATCCAAAGCCTTTGTTGTATAACCACAGGCCACCACCGGCCAGAAACACCGCTAACCCGATCATGGCGATCCAGAAAGCCATCGACTTGGTCGTTGCTGCGTTCGCGGTAACGGTGGTACGGGGGATAACTTGCGCCTCAAATAACGTGACTGAAATATTGTCGGCGAGAATGCCGGCATTGGAATCACGCGCAATTGCCTTGACCTTATCCACGTCGATTCTTGCGTCCTTCACATGCTTGATCGTGACTGCGGCATGCGGAGCTTCCTGCTTGTCACTAAACGGATCGCGATCGGCGTAGCTCACACTGGATGTCACCGTCACCACGCCATCAATACCTTGAAACACCGCCCGCTCCAGACTTAGCGCTTTGCTGCACATCCAGCGCGCGCGATCTTCAATCGGCACTGAAATCATGCCTTGCTTCTTGAATATCTCGCACATTGGCGTCTGATAAATATCGCGCGGTAACGCATATTGCTTGACGATCTGTAGCGCGTAGCCCAGATCCTCACGTGGCACCGTGACTTCAAATTCTTTCTTTTCGAGCGCGTCCTTTTTCGCTGCCACCTCATGAAGCACCAAAACCGCCATCACCTCATTTGCCTGATCTTCGGTCAGATTTTTTCTGACGCTTTCGCGATTACAACCCGCGAGCAACATTACGGCCACAGCCATCGCGACCCACGCAAGTGGGCCGCGAAACTGAGGCGTGGATGCGAACTTGCCGATGCCGCTTTGACTGCTCTTCATGTTATGACTGCTGACGGAACAATTGTTGAATGCCATCGGAAGTCTTATTCGCAGCGGTCGAAGTGAGCTCCGCACGAAATAAGAATTCATGACAACGCATGGTGAGATGAATCATTTCACTCGGGCTCATCTCGCCTTTCGCGGTCATTGCTTCTGCTTCCGCTTTTACTGATTTGGCACCTTCAGTAATCGAATCAAATGAATTCGATATTGCTGTGAGCGCCTTGTTATCAGTCGTATTGAGGGCTTGCGCCGCTTTTGCTTTTTCAAAAGTCGCCTGCCATTGACTTGGCAAGTCGATCAACGAAAAATCGTATCCTGCTTTAACGTGTGCGTCGTCCTGCTTCCAGGCAACAAAACTGCTGGACTGAACGGGGGCTGCTGCTTCGATGGTCATCGCAATCTCCTAATTCAACGTTGTACTATTGCCGCGCTAGGCAGCAACCTAATCGGGAGCATTCGCACATGGAACCGGTCATATACATCGCACATGCTTGTGCAAGCAAGTGACCAGCCCATCGCACGAAAACAACCACCTCTAGCCCTTTTTCGCCATCGTTTCGAGCGCTTGAGATGTCGAGGACATGGAGGTGTTCTCAGCATTCGCCATGAACGACATCTTCATAGACTCTGCACTCAGCTTCACCATCACACTTGGCTGATCAGAACCACCAGTACCACCGGTCAAATTCTTACCATCAGGCACAGCACCTGTTGTCCCAGGAGCGCCAGGACTATCGGAACCTTGCAGCATATTGGACAGCGCTGTGATCTTGTCTGCTTGCTTGTCCATTGCACTGCCCCAGGCGTCGGCCAACGCTTCGAACCAGGATTCACTGCCGCCTGAACCTTGACCCTTGGCTTTGCCGCCATTGAATCCAGTGGTCGCCATATTTTGCGTCATGACTGTAGGAATATTGTTAATTTCGCTCATGAGAAAAACTCCTAACGTTAGTTGCTACAAAAAATGCCTGCACATCGTTACAAAGTGCAGACTCGACTCACGACATCGCTTGAGAATTCAGCTTGCAAACCAAACTTTCATCTCTCACTTCGCCGTCCTAAAAAAATTTTCAAATAGCAAATCTCTACGGCAACAATTAATTTCTAAAGCGCAATCGTGACGAACTTGCCTGCGCAATCCAGCACAATTTCAGACTCTCGGATTTCACGAATTTCATGCCCCGTCGGCAAGCGACTGTTGACAAAATATTTCACGCCGCTAGCGGTACGCACGAATGCGTTTTCTCCCGCAAACGAAGCAACAAACTTCAATGCATCGCGATCTGCATCAGGGTTCACACACGCAGGGCCAGCAGCTTTGGCAAGTTCTGCAGCGGTGGCGGTGCTCACCATTTGGATCGACGCAATCATCGGCAGATCTTTGCGAATCGTATCGGTTAGGCGATCCTGCGTTTGTTTGTCAACACCGTTGAGCGCTACGCGAACCTTGCCATGCGGCTCATAGTTGGTAACTGCCGTATGGCCATTCACCCGCAGCAAATCTTTGGTGCGCGAGGCTAGTTCTGATCCGGTCATTACACGCACGCTGTCAACCGTTCCCGGCTTTAGTCGGCTGCGTAATAAATTGTTTTCCTCATCATTGGTCACAAAACCAGTTAAGGCAATTTTGCTGCCTTGTTCTTCGAGCACCTTCACACCATTAAGTTGCGGAATATCGACTGCTCGCCGAACGCTTTCCAAACGTTCGGCAGACTTATGCGATAAATTTTCCGAAATGGAAAGTGCAAACGCGGCAAAGGTTAATGCGCTGCCGACACCGAATAGCGCAAACGTTAATGTAGTCCGATAATGGCGGCGCTCTTTCGGGACGGGCACTTGAATACTAGCTTCTGCTTGTGCATTTACGCTTTCGCTACCTGCATCAGTCGTTCGCGAAAATGATGACGATTCGCTAAATTGTGGTTGACGAATGCAGAGCTCAATATTGCCCAATCTGACCGACGCGCCGTTCGGGTTGGACGCGACAGTGATCGAATCACCGGGTGCAATAACTTTTTCCTCGTACCCAAACCCCGCTGCCAGCGCGCGCAAGTGAACGCCATCGCCATCACGAACAATTGCAACATGCTCCATTGCCACCGATGCATCGCGCAGAATAATGTCGCAGTGCGCGGCACGCCCAACCAAACACATCGGTTGATCCGGCAAATCAATCGTTGCGCCATCGTGTAATCCACCGACGATAGCCAATGCGACCGCACTGCTCTGCCGGTGGGCGCTTTGGAGTGGTTTATCTTCAGCAGTTGGCTTCATAAAATTACCTTGTTCAACTGTAAGCTGGCGTTAAATGCACTGATTGCAAATCATCAATTGCGTTACTTGATTTGCTCTTCTCGCAGCGGTGTTAGCGATTGGACAGCAGGCTTCTCAATAAATGCCGTGTCTTTCACCGGCACTCGATTTGCGGGAACCAATCGAGGCGAGATAAGAAACAGTCGCTCGCGACGCTCTGAAGAATTTGTCTGATACTTGAAGAGGCTGCCGAGATATGGGATGTCACCCAAGAGCGGGATTTTGGTCACGCCGCGATTGGTCTTTTCGCGCGTCAGCCCGCCCAGCAACAAGCTTTCACCCTCCATCAAAATAACCTGTGTGCTTACCCGGGCTTCGCTAACCACTGGCGGCGTTTCAGGCCCGGCACCCGCGACAGCCGGGGCGATTATCCCGTCTTCAATCGTGATAAATAAACGTACCTTGCGGTTATCGCCATCGCCAATAAAGTGGGGGACAACTTTTAACGAGGTACCCGCGTTCACTCTGAAAAGGTCAACCTCGTACGCGCCTTGCACACGCACGTAAACGGTCTCTCGCGCCTCCAAAATGGCTTCGACGTTGGCGAGGGTGACGATTTGTGGGCGCGATACAACTTTTGCCGCGCCAGTTTCAGCCAACGCATTTATTTTTGCAGTGAACTTGGTGGCACCTGCCAAGATGCCCGACACATTAAGACCGCCCACCTGATCCGGCAGCCCCAACGAGACGCCACGATTGTTGGCGGTCACCCCAAAGGAGCCCGTTGCACCTCGGTCACCAAATGATCGTGCGCTCCAGCCGACGCCCAACTCATCAAGCTTGTTATTGTCGATATCAATAATCATGGCCTGAATCTCGACCTGCATCGGCTCGACATCAAGCGATTTGATGAGCTCTTCGTAAGACTGCATGCGCTCTACAGAGTCGCGCACAAGAATGCCATTGGTGCGCCGATCTGCTTCCACTGACGCCGCATCAAATCCGCCCATTGAGCGCGTAATGTCGGCTGCACTTGGCTTGCTGTTGACCGCCGCCTCCATCGCCATTGAGGCTGCACCGCTTGCGTCAGCAGCCTCGCCCGTTTGTCGACCTTCGCCTCGCATGCCCTGACCGCGAAGCTTCGGTACGGTATTGGGATTTTGTGCAGGACGCTCGATCGCATCGAATACAGCCACATTGCGCGACGAACCCAAATTCATCAGTCGGCGAAGTGTCGTCGCAACGCCTGGAAGCACGATGTCTTTGTTATTGAACGTAATGGTCACGTCCGATGCCCAGGCAAATTTGAGCGGGAAAAATCTCACCACCGGCGGGCTCGAAAACGATTGCGATTGAGTTGCGTTAATAATCTCGCCAACTTCCTGAATAAATCGTGGCGCGCCGCTCACAAACAAAATGCCATCACGGTTATTGGTGCGCACGGTGTTGCGCGAATCAAGGATCCCAAAGTTTGACAGCGCTGAAACGATGCGCCCGGTCAGCTGCGGATTAACCGGGAAAGACCGGCTGGCCGCCTCTTCAGACCGGTAGATGTACACCACACTGCCGTCGAAATAAGGCAGGAGAGAATACTCGCGCATGACCCGTTCAAATAAGTCTTTGGGCTTAAACCGCCCAGACTGAGTAAATTTCCCTTTTACGCCATCACTAATTACCGCGACCATTCCCTCTCTGGATAACAGGTCTTTCAACAAGTCGCGAACTTCATAACTGTCCGACGACTTAATCGGAATCGGCGTGTCGCTAAAGCGCAAGTTCGCTGCGTTCGCATTCAAACAAAATGTTGCAACCATCAACACGCAAAGCGCTACTAACAATTGAAATATAGTTTTTATAGAAGTCATAGGATTTTTTTTGAATGGGAAGTTGTAGGGAAATAGTTAAGAAATGTTTCTGAAATTGCGACGTTTCTAGTAGTAGGAATTAATAAAGAAGAGCTACAAAAATACGTTGCCAACAGGCTCCACGCGTACATCTGATTCGAGTTCGCCGTAAGCCACCACCGGTAATGCCGAAAATTCCACCTCAATCAGTTTGCGAACATAGCGCCTGATATCCATCGCGGTGAGCAGCACCAAGCGTGGTGCGGCAGCCTCGGCAATCGTTACGCGCAGTGATTGCACAAATCGCTGCGCGGTCTCCGGGTCAAGCGCAAGGATTGTTCCCAAGTTCGAGGCTTGCAATGCACGCCGGAAATGCTCCTCCACCTCGGGATGCAATAACAAAGCCTTCATCGAGCGCGTTGGGCCAGCGTATTTGTCGGTCAAGTAACGCTTGAGACCGTGTCGAACATATTCCGCCAGCATCACAATGTCTTTTTCGCGCGAGCCCCACTCCACCAAAGATTCGAGAATGTCGCGCAGATTACGGACTGAAATATCTTCTTCAATCAGTCTGCGCAATACATCGGCGATCCGCTGTAGCGGAAGGATTCGCAGCGACTCTTTAACCAAATCCGGATACTGTGACGCCATGCGCGTCAGAAGTTGATTAACTTCCTGAATACCCAAGAAACTCCCTAAATGTTTTTTCACTGCCAGCTGAACATGGAAGACAATCAACGCAGATCCGGATACCAGCGATAGCAATGGTTCATGATTCCCGGATTGATCACTGGCGCTGTTTTCAGGTTTTGCGTTTGCGTTTGCGTCGGTCGCTGCAACCCAAACACCAAGTGGCGTATCTGGCGGCGGCGCGGAAGACCGTCCCGAACTATTAGATGCATTAGTGTCCGTAGCGGGAGCTGCCAAATACAGCATATCTCGCGATAGTTTTGATTGAATTTGATTGGGTCGAAGGCTGTAGCCAGATGGCACAAAGCCTTGCGCAACCGGCACATCAAACAACATCAATCTGTATTGACGCGCTGTCACTTCACGCGAAACCACCACTGCAATTTCCGGTACGGCCACACCCATTTCCGCAAAGAGTTTTTCACGCGTTTCAGCAAGACGTTTGCGCAACTCATCTTCAGGGCAATCGCTCAGCAAATCAGCAGAAATTTGCAACATCAGTGGTGCCGCCAAAGCTTGCGACGCACTCTCTTTTGCCGCTGTTGCTGCCTTGGTTGCGATCTCGTCGGCCGCAAATTTTCTGAGGCCAACTTTATTAAGCAAGGGATTAAATAACGCCGGCTGCAGCACATAGGCAAGCAACAGCATGACAATCGCAAAAACGGCAAATATCAGCGCCGGAAATCCTGGCACCGCCATCATTAGAAGCGCAATAAATCCGGTACCCAAAAAAACCTTCGGTTGCGCAAACAGTTGCGCCGTAATGGCTTCTCCCAAATTCCCTTCGTCGTCACTCGCGGTGCGGGTTACGATCATGCCCGCGGAAAACGCCGCAAACAACGCAGGAATCTGCGCAACCATGCCTTCGCCGATAGTCAAAATTGAGAAGGTGGTCGCCGCCACAGAAAAAGACATGTCGTAGTACAAAATGCCGAGCGCGATACCGCCAAACAAATTAACAAGAACAATGATGATGGAAGCGATCGCATCGTTTTTCACGAATTTCAGCGCGCCGTCCAGGCTTCCATGAAGCTGACTTTCCAGTTCCAGCATTTTGCGTTTGCGTCGCGCTTCGTCTTTGTCAAGCAGGCCTGAGCGCAAATCAGAATCGATCGACAGCTGTTTTCCGGGCATCGCATCAAGGGTAAAGCGCGCCGCCACTTCTGCGACCCGTTCAGCGCCTTTGGCGACGACGAGAAATTGAACTACGGTGATGATGCAAAACATCACGATGCCAACGATCACATTACCGCCCGCAACGTTTTCTCCAAATGTTTTGATAATGTTCCCGGCATCCTGCTCTATCAAAATTGCTCTCGTGGTCGCAATCGATACTGATAGCCTGAATAGAGTCGTGACCAGCAACACGCTTGGAAATGTTGCGAACGCGGTAGGCGCGGGGATGTAGACCGCCATAAACACAAGTGCTACACCGCAAATAATATTGAACGCCACCAAAATATCGAGCAGCGTGTGGGGCAATGGAATCACCATGGCACCGACAATACAAATAACGAGCGCGATCAGACCGATTTCGCTGCGCTTTTGTAGCTGCGCAACGAACGAGCCGAGGCTCTGCGCCCTAGCGAGCTGCATCCGCCATCCCAAAAAATTCGCTCGATGTTGTCGGCGACCGGCCGAAACTCGTGGCTATTGGATCGGGGCAATATGCGCGAAGATGCGTCCGTCCAACGTGATGGTTATCGGAAAACGAATACGAAAAGTGAGAAAGGTATGCACGACGAATTTGCATTGCTACGTTCCAATTCATTTCTGTACATCAGGGGATGCACAGCTTGGTATGAACTAGAGAATGCGCGCGCTACGTTTCAATCTTAGAGAGGTTTACGTCGTTAAGACGCGCCCTCTTCATTGATGAGTATCAATACTTTTGCTTGTCCTATTTGAAACGAAAAAGTTAAGAAAGTTTAACCGTCGCCAAACAGCGACACTTTTCTTAACCAATGTTCTGAGCTTCTGGGTTACGCAAATACTTGAACGAATACTTGACTCAACTGAACTTTGCGACACCCAATGAAAAACAACCTGGATGCTCACGATGTCACTTCAATATATTGTTACTTGCTCCAAAGGTGATTTCTGTGAACAACCTCACACAGATTGCATTTATATTGTTGCATGATCATGACGACATGGAATTGAGCAAGATATGAACATCAGTAAAGACGCCGATCTACTTCAAGCGGCCCGTGAAATGATCGTTGCAATTCATCAAGCGGCTTCGCCACATCAGCGACACCGCCTGTTACAACAAATAACGTCGCTGCTGACCGACGAGAATTTCCCGGCGCTGATTAAGTTGTTTGTGATCGTGGGCGAAAGCGACGATGCGTTTGCAAAAAAATCGCTTGCGGAAGCCTTGGCCGACACACTCGTACGAGGCGACATACCCAGCGCACCGCTCGCCGCCTGGGGCAGTGCGTCAATTGGACTTGCCGCACAGGCGCGCGGCTTTAGTGCGGGTGCGCGGCTCGATCCACTGCAATATTTGTGCGCTTGGTACACACAAACCAATGAACATACGGTGGAGGCTGCCAATCCATCGCTTTCACCCAACAGTTTTTCGCGCGCGCTTGAAGCGCTCATCGCTGTATTTGCAGACCATCCGGATATCGCCAAGAAATATCGTGACAAATTAAACGCAGATCTGCACAACAGCCAAGAGGGCGCCTTGAGCACGACCACACAAAAGTTGTTGAAGCTGATCATTGAAGCTTGGGAACAAGGTTTATCGCCTCAGGCGATTGCGGAGCATGCTTCGGGTATGCGGCGAGGCACAAGCAACATTGCTGATTTAGCACGCGCGCAAATGTTGGGGCTTAATATCACCGCACCAAAAAAAGAACGCCCGTAACAACGTCACGGGCGGAAGGTTCTCTAAAGTAAATTTTCCTGCGGCGCAAAAACTGCGGGCAACAAACTCAGGCAAACGCAGATCGACGCGACATGGTGAAATCAAACGTGCGGTTGCTTTGAGTCATGGAGAACTCGCGGTTGCGCCAACTCACCGATGTATTCGATTCGGACACGCTGAAGGACATGTCTTCACGCCCGCCACGAGGTGCGGCCTTGGTGTTGCCTTGTCGATTACTGTTCGTGCTGGCGTCATCACTGCCACCCATATTCGACAACATCTGACCCAAAAAGCGGATGGCCATAATGCCCGAAAAGATATTGATCATCTTCGCAAACTGATCGATCAATTTATTAAGCTCCTGACTCGAATTCGCATCGTCACTGCCGCCCTTTTTCAAGTCTGCTTCGCTCTTATCGATCCATTTTTGATCAACCTTCTGCACGTTGCCGCGATCATCGATGGCAACAAATCCGGTTCCCGCAGGATTTTCATGCAGCACATTGCCGTCGTCCACCATCGCATCCATCAACCAGCCCTTTGAGGTCTCGCTGAACGTCAAGTCGCCGGTTTTGTTGTCATCCACCCCCTTGATTTGCACCGCGTAATCACTCTGCCCATCCACAATCGTAACCTTGGATGCAATCGTTGCTCCGTTCTGCCCCTTCCAAGGCGTGGTGTCGACAGTAATCTTGGTGCCATCATCCAAATCAAATGTGGTGGTGCCTTTGAAATCAAACGCATGCTTGCCATCCACATCTACATGCGGGTCGCCCCAGATTTTGTAGGCTTCGCCAGTTTGCTTGTTAGTCACATTTATCTCGCCGGTGTCACCGACCTTCACCGAATAATTATCGTTTTCAAAATCCACCGTACCGTCAGCGCCACGGGTGGTGGTCGCGTCCGCACCTTTCGCGCAGCAAGCTTGATTGCTGCTTTCGGTCAGCGAGATAGTTGTCGTTGTTGTTTGCGCCGTTAACGTCGTACTCATTTGGTGTCTCCTTTAAAAAATGGCCTGAAAAGAAATCTGCTGAACGAATTAAATGCCGTTCCGCGAAATTTGCCATCTAGTGCGTGCCCTAGATAGGGAATACCCTAGATGCAATTGAACCCGGCATGCGCGTTAATAGAACTTGACAAGCGATGTTAGTTTTTCTCATCATTTTTACGGGGTGTTATTAATGAATTCAATTTCAGCATTTGGTAACATCAACGCGAACTTCCTGCCCTCGACCGTCGCTGACGGCAAAACCCATACTGTGGAACGCGGCGACACCTTATCCGACATCGCAGCGGATCACGGCGTTAGCGTTGCCGATTTGATGGCAGCTAATCCGCAGATCAAAAACCCGGACCTTATTTATCCGGATGATGTGTTGAATATTCCCAACGCATCTGCACGAAATCAAAGCGCCGAGCCTGCGCCAGTGCGGTCAAATGCCGCGCCAACGGGAGGTGCGAAGGCAACGAGCGCCCCAGTCGCGCTGCAAAATGTGCAGACGCTGCAGGTCAGCGAAAACGGTAAAAAGCTCGTGCGCGACGCCGAGGGATTTTTCAGCAAGCCCTACAACGATCCGGCGGGACACGCCACCATCGGCTACGGCCACTTGCTACACCGCGGCAACGTGACCGCAGCGGATCGTGCGCAGTGGGGCACGTTGTCAGAGCCTCAAGCGCGAAAGCTGCTGGATGGTGACATCAATGAAGTCGCCGCGCAGGTGAAAAGTCTCGTCAAAGTCCCCCTCACGCAAGGGCAGTTTGATGCGCTGGTCAGTTTTGGCTTTAACCTCGGCACAGGCAAGGGCGGCTTGGGCGATTCCACGCTGCTCAGAAAGTTAAACGAAGGCGACTATGCAGGAGCGCAAAAAGAATTTGGCCGCTGGGTAAAAGCGACCGACACGAACGGAAATTTGATCACCCTGCCGGGCTTGGTGACCAGGCGCGCCAACGAGGCCGCACTGTTCGGCAACCAGGCACCTTCCGGCGTTGGCACCAATCCGCCCACGACCGGTGGCACGCTGACCGGCGACAGCAGTTTAAAGAAAGGCGCCACTGGTACCGGGGTGAAAACGCTGCAAGATGATTTGGTGAAAATGGGCTTTATGACTCGCAGCGAAGTAAACACCGGCTATGGCACATTTGGCGCAAAAACTGAAGCTGCGTTGAAATCATTTCAAGCATCTGTCGGACTCGAACAAACTGGCGCAGTCGGGCCCAAAACCAAACATGCTATTGAATCCGTTATTGCCGGTGTGGGCCAAAACAAAAATGCCGATGCCAACGTGATTAACGTCTCGCAGCAAAAACTCACCGCCGCTAAATTCCTATCAGCAGCAGATGCGAAAGCAGAAGCGGGCGTGTATGGCCCGAGAACCGAGGCGGCGGTAACAGCCTTCCAGGCCAAAAACAATATTCAGCAAACTGGCGTGATCGGACCGCAAACATTTGCGGCACTCAGCGCCAGTACCGGCGCGGGCTCAGTGGGTGATAACGCCCCCGGCAGAAATGGCTATGTTTATCCGTTACCTTCGCAATTTCGAACGATTAACGCGGCGGACAAGGGCGGTGAGGGTGAAGGCGAATTTGGTACGGGTCGTAGCGGTGGTCGCATTCACAAAGGCATTGATATCGAAGCACCGGTCGGCACACCTGTATCTGCGATCAAGGGTGGAACCGCGACTGTTCTGAGTCAACCAGGCGGTGCGGGCCTGTATGTCAATGTTGAACATTCGGACGGTACGTCGTCGCAATATTTCCACCTCGATACCGCCAAGGCAAAAGTCGGAGATTCGTTTAACGTCACAACCGGACAGCAAATCGGCACAGTAGGCAGATCGGGAAATACACCGTCGGGTGGTGATACCCACCTGCATTTTCAAGTGCGCAACCCGAGCGGCGTGACGGTTGATCCGCAGCAATTCTTCCCCGCATTTCGCCGCTAGAAATCGTTCTCTGTAATGGGTAGTCGGTGCGAATTTTATTTCGTCGCCAGCAAATAGCGATTGCACGGTGTACATTTAACGGGCTGGCATTTGTCGCCAGCCCATCCTGATTATGGATTGTTCACGATGGCCGAGCAAAGCCAATTTGTTTGCAAAGACTAAATTCATGCATGCGCATTTTTTAAATTTTCTGTCCGCAACCCGTTATCAAAAACGGTTTTTGCTAGTTGTTTGCGTATTGGCATTTATTTCATCAATGATGTGGGCCAATGCTTGGGCGGACAGCAATTGCACGCCGTTCCAAGATCATAAAAACAAACTCAGCATCGGCGCATACGGATTGGGCACCCCAAAAGCGGAACTGCCGACGAATCTCGAACGTGCGTCTTGCGGCACCGCGCCATCGCCCGATGAAGACGTTTGTGAATATTTCGACATAGACGGATTCTCCTACCTTGTCGATAACAAGGAAGTTATTCGCGCCGAAGCGCGGCTGGGCGTGCTCACAAAATTCGGGCGCTTGCCACTTGATTTGAAACTCGGTGACACGCGCAAAATCGTCATGACCAAGCTCGCCGCCAATGCGAAAAAACTGCGCCCTGAAGATAAAAAAGCATCTTTACCCATTACTCAGCTGGGTAGAGGAAAACAGTACAAGCAAAGCACTTGGGCAACCTTTGATTGCGTTGCCAATTCGCGTGGCGTCGTCAGCAGCTGGTATCTGACATTCGATAAATACGGACGACTTGTTGCGGTTGGTGTGCGATTAAATGTGTAAATTCATAATTCGAAACTCCAATACCGGCGCGCACTTCAGAACAAAAATAGCTGAAAACACGCGCCAATGCTAGTGATTCGACCGTAGCCAGTCGTAGTAATAGCGAGCATAGTGATCGTTAGGATCGAGCTTTAACAGCGCCAGCGCCTGGACTTCCATCGCATCCATGTCCGACGACGCACTGAAAATATCCATCAAGCGCCAGCGCAAATCTTTGCGTGTCAGATCGAGTTCGAGCGCCTTTTCGTAGAGTGGAATGGCGGCCTGAATCCAGAACATGTCGAAATGCAAAATCTCAGCAAGATTCAAGTAGGCTGCGGCTCGCGAGGGATTATCTGCAATCTCGTTTTCAGCCTGGCGAATGCATTCTTTGAGATCGAATGGATAAGCGACAAGCGCCGGAGCCGCCGCACGATCCGCGTACATCGATCCTTTTTCATCAGCACCTGTGCCGTTAGTCACAGCAAACGCAAATGGTGAATCGCGATACTTCAGTCGCGAACCACCATCCTGAAATAAATGAAAAGTCGCCCACGATTGCGGCTCATCAACAAACCACAATCCCTTTTCGTTTCTGCGTAATAAAATCGGCAACACGGGATGATTCGGTTTGAATAGCACCGCAGCAAGATCACCCTTCTCGATGACGCGATATGGCATCGCATCGTCGAGATAGCGGCGAATGCGTTGAAGGTAGCCCGGCGCATGCGGCTTCTCCATGCGGAAGTAAACGCTGCCTTCCGTAATGAGTGGCAACTGCGGATCACCAACACCCATTTCGAGTGATTTCAAATAGCGTTGCAACACGATTTCAATTGATGCGTCAGGCTGCATTTCGCTCACCAGCGCAGGCGGCAGTGGCGCCAGCTCACGCTTCACTTGCTCCACGGTGGCCGCATAACCGCGTCCAACAATGCCCGCGCCGCCAGAAAGATAGAACGAAAGTGCGCCGGGACTGGTGCTCGGCAGAGTCAGATCAGACAAGCGCCCGGTCTTTTTGTAGTCGAGATAATGCAACCCCATGGTGACAATTAACTCAGTCAGAAAATCGCGCCGCGCATAGGGCGTATTTGCGAGCAGAAAAGTACGTGCGCCCAATTCAAGACGACGGCACAACGCATCGGTAAAAATACCTTCGAGGTCATACGAAACTTCGATTTTGAAGAGCCGCTCTTTTTCTGCCCATACAAGCAGCAATGCTTTGCCCTGGAATTTTTCACCGAGCTTGATTTGCTTGAACGACTCCGCCGCAAACTCTTCAATGCTTTTCTGCGCAGGCAACTCGCTCTTTAAAATAATGCCGAGCTGAATTTCAGTACGACCCTCGAAGAACCGGATCGATTCGCGCAATGACCGATCATAACGATGATCCGCCGTCTGATTAATCAGCAGCGGGCTGACGATGAACGCAGCACTTGGTTTCGGATAAAGGAAAAATAATGCGACAGCGGCAATGCTGGCGATGAGCGCGAGCGCCGCTGCAAGCGCCAATGTGCGTGATGACACAAGCGCAAGCATGCGTAGAGGGAATGTCATTTACGATTTACAGAAAATCAAGCGCGCAAAGATAATCATAAAAAGCAGTTTTATTGTTTGCAGGCTCGTTTGGAAAAGCCTTCATCAGCACGTCATAAGCACGATGCAGTTTCTGGCTTGCCTGATTAATGTCCGCCGTGAATGCAGCATCACGTTTTGCGAGCGTGTCGTTATCGCGAAGTTTCATCTCAAAAAAACGCTGATGATCGGCAACGGCCTGCGCGATAAGTGTCTGTGCGGGCTTGATTTCGGCAGAGACATTTAGCGAATTAAGCGCCGTGGCAAGTGCTGCGTAGCTACCAATCGTTTTGCGAAGCAAAACAGCGTCCGCACCGCGAAGTGCGCGCAAACCATCAACGCGTAACACAACGCCTTGATCCGATGATGCGAACAGCCGCTTCAAACTATCGATTTGCGCAGCCGAAAGTTTGGACGTATTGCCATCAAACACCGTGCGCTTGTGCGGAATCGCTGCATAGGCCTCTTCAACGGTCATCGCATGTGCTGCAAATGAGGCGCACGCCAACACGCACACTACGGATACCGCAAGGGAAAAAATAATTTGCTTCATGCCGTGCACCTATTTTGTTTGAACTTATGGCGAAGCCCGACGGGTCGAGCGGAAGCGTTGATTATCGGGCCGGTTTGTGACTCGCGCCTGTTAAATAATGCACAAAGAAAAACGGCTTGGATCGCTCCAAGCCGTTGATTTTACTGGCGTCCCCAACCGGATTCGAACCGGTGTTATCGCCGTGAAAGGGCGGTGTCCTAGGCCTCTAGACGATGGGGACTTATTCGTCGTGTTCTCTACATCTTTGCTACTAAATTCTGTGGTGGATTGATGGTGGAGATAAGCAGGATCGAACTGCTGACCTCTTGCATGCCATGCAAGCGCTCTCCCAGCTGAGCTATACCCCCGTCGTTCCCTAAATCCAGCCTTAAATTATAACCAAAAACGGGGGGTTTTGCCAAGCGCCTTGTGTGTTTTTCTTCTTTCCGACTTAAATTCACAAACCCAGGTTAGACGTGAAACCTCGCCAAAGTCTCGTCCAAGCCCAGCGTTTCCATGATCGCGTCAATCGCCGGGGTTTGGGTTTGACCCGTTAATAGCACGCGAAGCGGCATCATAATCTGCGGCATTTTTACACCATGTTTCGCCACTTGCGCTTTCAGGGTTGCGCCAATGTCGGCCTTTACCCAATTCGTCGCCTGAAGCGCGCCTCTGAGCTCGGCCAGCGCTGGTTTGGCGCTTTCAGTCAAATATTGCGCCAACAATTCCTGATTCATGGCAGGTCGGTGATAAAAATAGTGCGCGGCCTCGGCCATTTCAACTAATGTCGCACAGCGTTCTTTAAGCAGCTCCGCCACTTTCGCCACTTCCGGCCCATTTGTAACATCCAAACCCGCACTGATTAAAAAAGGCTGCAGCATTCCACCCAAATCAGCACCGTTTTTTCGCTTGATGTAATCGTGGTTCAACCACTTTAGTTTTTCGGTATTAAATTGCGCGGCAGACGGCGTGATGTGATCGAGATCGAACCATTCGCAAAACTGTTCCATCGTGAAAATCTCGGCATCACCATGTGACCAGCCAAGACGTGCAAGGTAATTCACCACCGCATCACGCAGATAACCATCCGCAGGATATTGCATCACACTCACTGCGCCATGACGCTTCGACAGCTTCTGCCCATCGTCACCCAAAATCATCGACACATGCGCGTACACGGGCAAATCGGCCCCAAGCGCTTTCAACACATTGATTTGCCGAGGCGTGTTGTTGACATGATCATCACCGCGAATCACGTGGGTGATGCGCATATCCCAATCGTCCACGCACACGCAGAAGTTGTAGGTCGGCGTGCCGTCGGCTCTCGCGATGATGAAATCATCCAGCTCTTCATTGCTGATCTCAATCCGACCTTTTACTTTATCGTCCCACGCAACCATTCCCGTGCTCGGGTTACGAAACCGCACCACCGGCAATTGCCCAATCGGAATGGCTGGAAGCGGTTTACCGCGTTCCGGACGCCAGCGGCCATCGTAACGCGGCTTTTCATTCGCCGCACGTTGCGCTTCACGCATGGCGTCAAGCTCTTCAGGCGTGGTGTAGCAATAATAGGCGGTGCCTGCGGTAAGCATAAATTGGATCACTTGCTTGTAGCGATCCATGCGCTGCATTTGAAAAAACGGGCCTTCGTCATGATCAAGCCCCAGCCATTTCATGCCATCGAGAATTGCCTCCACCGCTTCCGGCGTTGAGCGCTCGACATCAGTATCTTCGATGCGCAAAATAAATTTGCCTTTGTGGCGGCGCGCGTAAGCCCACGCAAACAGCGCCGTGCGACCGCCGCCGATATGCAAAAAACCCGTTGGGCTTGGGGCAAAGCGCGTCCTGACTTCGGTAGCTTCGATCGCTGCCATCACATCTTCGGAAGGGTCACGCCCTTCTGTCCTTGATATTTACCACCGCGATCTTTGTACGACGTCTCACACACTTCGTCGCTCTCAAAAAACAATACTTGCGCCACACCTTCGTTCGCATAAATTTTTGCGGGCAATGGTGTGGTGTTGGAAAACTCCAGCGTCACAAAACCTTCCCACTCCGGCTCGAATGGCGTCACATTCACGATAATGCCACAGCGCGCATAGGTCGATTTACCGAGGCAAATCGTCAACACATTGCGCGGAATACGAAAATATTCCACCGTGCGGGCAAGTGCGAAAGAGTTCGGCGGGATGATACAAAAATCATTCTTGATATCAACAAACGAATTCGAATCAAAATTTTTCGGATCCACAATCGTCGAATTAATATTCGTAAATAATTTGAATTCATCCGAGCAACGAATATCGTAACCATAGCTAGACGTGCCGTAGCTCACAATGCGCTGCCCATTGGCCTCGCGTATCTGGCCGGGCTCGTAGGGCTCAATCATGGCGTGTTCTTGCGCCATCCTGCGGATCCATTTATCGCTTTTGATACTCACGCGCTGATTCTCCCCTGGTTCATTTCATTCTCAATTTCGTTGCCAATTTCATGCGAATCACTGTTGTAGGTCACGACGGTCACATCGGCTGCGGCCGCACGAATGGCTTTCAATTGAGCGTATTCATTTGAGCCATACCAACGATCAAGTGAGCCCATATCGTCAAAGCGTAACACCACCAAACGTTCAAAATCCTCGTCAAAATTGCTGGGATTCGCCATAACCTCGGCCTGTAAACCGCGCAACAAAATTTCGCCGCCATAAGCCGTGATCGTGGCATCGACTTGGGCAAGATATTCATGCCATTTCTGGACATCGCGAATCTTGATGTGACCGGTCAAATAAGCGGGCATAAATAACTCGTCAGGTATTTTGAATCACAATTTTCGGAAATACGGCCGAGCGATCCTGCGATTGCTTGGCGATTTTTGCGGCCACTTTACGCGCAATATCTTTGTAAATTTTGGCAATCGCGCCATCAGGATCAGACACCACCGTGGGTTTGCCACCGTCAGCCATTTCGCGAATTTTAATATCCAGCGGCAACGATCCAAGCATATCGATTTTATTGTCGGCCGCCATTCTGCCGCCGCCGCCTTCACCGAAAATATGCTCAATGTGCCCACAGTTTGAACACACATGCATGGCCATATTTTCCACCACGCCAATAATCGGCACGCCGACTTTCTCAAACATTTTGAGACCCTTGCGCGCATCCAGTAGCGCAATATCTTGCGGCGTGGTAACAATCACCGCACCGGTGACGGGCACTTTTTGCGCGAGTGTTAACTGAATATCGCCTGTACCTGGCGGCAAATCGATCACCAGATAATCCAGATCATTCCAGCGCGTTTCATTGAGCAATTGTTCCAGCGCCTGTGTCACCATCGGCCCGCGCCACACCATCGGCGTTTCTGGGTCAATCAAAAATCCCACGCTCATCGCCTGAATGCCGTGGCCTTCCAGCGGCTCCATGGTTTTGCCGTCACGCGATTGCGGGCGGCCCGTGATGCCCAACATCATCGGCTGCGACGGGCCATAAATATCAGCATCCAGCATGCCGACCACGGCACCCTCAGCCGCAAGTGCCAACGCCAGATTCACCGCCGTGGTGCTCTTGCCCACGCCGCCTTTGCCTGATGCCACCGCGATAATATTTTTGATCCCCGGATGCAGCTTTACGCCGCGCTGTACGCTATGCGAAACGATTTTTGAAAACACATTCGCTGAAACATTTTCCACGCCCTCGATCTTTTTCAATCGCTCGACTACTTGCTTGCGAATCGATTCGGTCAAACTTTTGCCGGGATAGCCCAACACGATTTCCAGTGATACGTATCCGCCTTCAACCTTGATATTTTTCGCCGACTTCCCCTCGACGTAATTTTCATTGGTGACGGGGTCAATCAATTCGCGAAGTGCGTTCTGAATTTGTTCTACAGTGATGCTCATGAGAATGCCGATCAATTCGGGTGGGGGTTCAAAAACTAATTTTCTATTTTATCGGAAACGTCAGACAAAGCCTATTCATAGTCACTCATACCGTATCAAAATCAGAGTGAGCTTGGTACAATTCACTATTGTAAAAATACAATTTCATTTTCTATTAAAAATCAAACGCCGTAACACTTTGCGTTTTGTGATGCGGCCAAAAACTTAATGCCTCGTAAACCTGATGCCACGTAAACTTTTCGTTACCACCGCCCTACCCTACGCCAATGCGCCCCTTCACGTGGGCCATATTGCTGACATGCTTTATGGCGACATTTGGGTACGCTTTCAGCGCATGCAGGGCCACGAGGTAAATTTCGTCTGTGCAAGCGATGCGCATGGTGCACCGATCATGCTGCGCGCCGAGAGTGAAGGCATCACACCTGATGCGCTCATCACACGTATGAGTAGCGAGCACGATCAAAATTGGCAACAATTTTTAATGAGCTTCGATCATTGGCACACGACGCATTCGCCAGAAAATGTTGAGCTCGCGCAAGGCATTTACAAAAAACTCAAAGCCAATAAACTCATCACCACGCGCGAGATTGAGCAGTTCTACGATCCCGTGAAGGGCATGTTTTTGGCGGATCGCTACATCAAAGGCGAATGCCCGAAATGCGGCGCGAAGGATCAATACGGCGATTCATGTGAAGTATGCGGCGCGGTATATGCGCCAACCGATTTGAAAAATCCGTACTCCACGCTCACCGGTGCCAAGCCGGTGATGAAATCGTCTGAACATTTTTTCTTCAAATTGTCCGATAAACGCTGCGTCGATTTTCTGAAAAAATGGGTTGCCGAAACCAAGCTCCAACCTGAAGTCGTCAACAAATTAGCCGAGTGGTTGGGTGACACAGAGACAAAATCAGGCAGCTTGAGCGATTGGGATATTTCGCGGGATGCGCCATATTTCGGGATCGAGATTCCCGATGCGCCGGGTAAATATTTTTATGTGTGGCTCGATGCACCAGTCGGTTATCTCGCCAGCCTGAAAGCGCATTTTGCCAAGAAGAATATTGATTTCGACGCGTATCTGGCCGATCCGGAAGTCGAGCAATATCACTTCATCGGCAAAGACATTATTTATTTTCACACCTTGTTCTGGCCTGCGATGCTGCATTTTTCCGGTCGCAAAGTGCCGAACAATGTTTTCGTTCACGGCTTCATCACGCTCAACAGCGAAAAAATGTCGAAGTCGCGCGGCACGGGGA
>JANMQR010000149.1:0-9623 GCA_031370625.1 Burkholderiales bacterium
ATGTTGATTCCTTTTTAGAGGAGGAGATACAGCACCTTTATATTACGCCTACTGAGCAATTGGTTCAAAGAGTTTTGATCGGTAAATTTCTTTTCGACGCGTTTGGTGTAACAAATCATTTCAGGCGAATAAAGTCCATTCTTCACGCCTGAAAATACAGCGGCGCGCTGGGGGCGATTTGGCACACAACGGCTCCTCAAACCGGTTTGATAAGCATAAACTTGCAACACACTTTTTCCACAAAGGGTTAGGACAATGATTCAAACGATTCGTTTCACCGCTTTCGCATTGGCGCTGTTGTTATTCGCAGCATTCCCCGTCGCCGCACAAAATAACTACGACAAGGTCGAAATCAAAACCGAAAAATTATCACCAACCACATATGTTTTATTTGGCGCGGGCGGCAATATCGGGCTGTCAATCGGCGACGATGCGGTATTCGTGATTGACGATCAATATGCGCCACTCACGCCGAAAATTACCGCCGCCATCAAGGCGCTTACCGACCAGCCGGTAAAGTTTGTGTTGAACACACACTGGCATGGCGACCATACCGGCGGCAATGAAAATTTCGGCAAAGCGGGCGCGCTGATTGTGGCGCATGAGAACGTGCGTAAACGTTTATCGTCGGATCAATTCATCGAGTACATGCGCGCCAAAGTGCCCGCCGCGCCCAAAGAGGCGCTGCCGGTGGTGACGTTTACGCAGGATGTGACGTTCCATTTAAACGGTGATGAAATCAATGCATTCCACGTGCCGAAAGCGCACACCGATGGTGATGCGATTGTGCATTTTAAAAAGACCAATATCGTCCACATGGGTGACACCTACTTCAACGGTTTTTATCCGTTCATTGATCTCTCCAGCGGCGGTACCGCCGAGGGCGTGGTCGCGTCAGCTGATCGTGTTCTCGCGCTGAGCGACGACAAAACCCGCATCATTCCTGGCCACGGCCCAATGTCGAATAAAGCAGAATTAAAAGTGTTTCGGGACATGCTCGCGACCATTTCAGGCCGCGTATCGGCGCTGATGAAACAAGGTAAAAAATTGGAAGAGATTATCGCGGCAAAACCGACTGCCGAATTCGATGAGCGTTGGGGTAAGGGTTTTATTCCACCCGCGAAATTTATTGAGATGTTGGTCGGGCCGCAGGCGAAGGAAGCAGTAAAATAATACAAACTCTAGATTGGGTGCGGCGTTTGGAGCATTTTTTCTTCAAACGCCCCGCCAATCTTGCCGTTTCCCTTTGTGTGCTCAACGCTCGCATTCGCCCACCATTCCTAATTCTGCTATCTTCGCCGCATGTTAAACGATGCAATTAATCTCGATACAATCAAACGCGTTCTCGTTATCAAGCTGCGCCATCACGGCGATGTGTTGCTGACTTCGCCCGTTTTTCAGGTGCTCAAAAATCATGCGCCGCATCTGGACGTCGATGCGCTGGTGTATCACGACACGCGCGAAATGTTGACGGAGCATCCGGCGATTTCGGAAGTGTTCACGATTGATCGCGAATGGAAACACATGGGTGTGATTACGCAAACATCGCGCGAATTTTCACTACTGCGCGCGTTGCGAAGACGCGAATACGATCTTGTTTTGCATCTGACCGAGCATCCACGCGGCGCATGGCTCACGCGTCTGCTGCGCCCTCAATACGCCGTCGCGCAGCGCGCACAAGGCATCAACGAAGGCCGTGATTCCAACTGGTGGAAATCGAGCTTTACGCACACCTATCCCACGCCGCGCGCAACATTTCGCCATACAGTGGAAAGTAATCTGGATGCGTTGCGCCGCCTTGGCGTGCAGCCGTCGCGCGAGGAAAAGCAGCTGGTGCTGGTGCCCGGAAAAATCGCGGATGAAAAAGTCGCCGCACTGATGGCGCAACATAATTTCGCGCACAAAAAATTTATCCACATTCATCCGACTTCACGCTGGGCATTCAAAACCTGGCCTGCTGAAAAATTTGCGGATTTGATTTTGGCGCTCGGTCGTCAGGGTCAACAAGTGGTGCTTACTGCCGCGCCGACGCCTGATGAACGCGAAATGATTGCCGTAATTAAAACCAAATTAAAAGCGCCGGTTATTGATTTAACCGGCGCGTTGTCACTAAAAGAATTAGCGGCTCTCACGGTGCGTGCACGTGCATTTGTCGGCGTAGATTCTGCACCGATGCATATGGCCGCCGCGATGCAAACACCGACCGTGGCGCTGTTCGGGCCATCGGGCGAGGCGCATTGGGGGCCGTGGGGCGTTATCCATCGCATCGTCGCCTCAACTGACCCGCGCCACACCTGCCGACCCTGCGGCAATGATGGCTGTGGCGGCTCGAAGGTGAGCGAATGCCTGACTGAATTACCTGTTGCACAAGTGCTGGCGGCCTTGAACGATCTACTGGCCACGACATGAGATGCAACGCGTGAGAATCGCCTTAGTCCGCGCGAAATACAATCCCTTCGGCGGGGCTGAGCGCTTCTTGAATGACGCGGTTGCCGCGATGGAGGGCAGCGATGTGAAGTTCACGCTATTCACACGCGCGTGGCCTGCACAGGCGTCAGCGTCAATGGAACATCGCATCGTGAATCCGCGGTATTTGACTTCCGCTGGCCGCGATAGTGGCTTTAACGCCGCCGCCACGCGTGCGATTGCGCAAGAGAGATTCGATTTGATTCAGTCTTACGAGCGATTGCCCGGCTGCGATATTTATCACGCGGTTGATGGCGTACATGCGGAATGGTTGCGGCAACGCGCAAGAATTTCCAGCGGCGTAAAACGATTCGGTATCACGATCAACCCGCGTCATCGCTATGTGCTGGCAGCAGAACGGGCGATGTACTTGTCACCGAAATTCAAAGCTGCAATTTGTATTTCGGAAATGGTGAAGGCCGATATTCTGCGTCACTTCGATGTGAGCCCCGAAAAATTGCATGTGGTTTATAGCGGCATTGATACTGCAAAATTCTCCCCCGAAAGCCGCGAGAGCATGCGCGATGAGACGCGAGGCAAATACGGCGTTCCGAAATCTGCCAAGGTCGCGGTATTCGTCGGCTCCGGCTTTGAACGCAAAGGGTTGGCGCAATTTATTCGCGCACTTGCGCATCCGGCAATCATAGAAGAAAAAATTTTCGGCCTTGTCGTTGGCAAAGACAAGCTCAGCAAAAAATACGAAGCACTCGCCACCCAATTGGGCATTCGCGAGCGCGTGATTTTTACCGGTGGCGTGGCTGACACGCGACCGCTCTATGCGGCCAGTGATGTGTTCGTGTTGCCGACTGTGTACGAACCGTTTGGTTTGGTTTGTCTCGAAGCAATGGCGGCGGGTTTACCCGTCATCACCAGCACTGCGGCAGGTGCGGCGGAGCTGGTGCGCGACGGCGTGAATGGTTATGTGTGCGATGCGCTGGATACCGCCGCAATTGCGAACGCGATAAAAAATATTACGCCAGCGATGGGTGTTGCTGCGCGCAACACCGCGTTAACATTTAGCCCTGCGAGCATGGCAGAGCAGTACGCGTCGCTTTATCGTCGATTGCAAAATTAACGATCACCGCCATTTAATCTGCTTATGAATTCGACCAACTCTTCCACTACCACTCCTGCATCCAACCGTGCGCTTTATACGCGTTTGCTGGGTTATATCAAGCCATATCGGATGGCCTTCGCAATCGCTATTGCGGCAATGGCCGTCGGCGGCGCGGCGCAAGGGGCGTTTGCGCTTTTTCTAAAAGAGCTGCTCGAAAGATTATTTGAGCAGGGTAACGCGCAATATGCGTGGATTGCTTCCGTTGCGATTGTCGTGATTTTTTTGATTACTGGCCTTTCTAATTTTGTCTCCGGCTACGGCATGCAGTGGGTGAGCACGAAGGTGATTCTCGATTTGCGCAACCAGATGTTTCACCGCCTGATCCGCCTGCCCGAACCCTTCTTCAGCCGCACCAGCACCGGCACGATGATGTCGAAAGTGACCAATGATGTGATGGGCTTGCAGGAAGCCGCGACCAACGCGTTAACCGCATTGGTGCGCGGCAGCTTCACCCTCATCATCGCGTTGGGAACAATGTTTTATTTAAGCTGGAAGCTGACGCTCATTACCTTCGCGACCGTACCGATTTTGGCGTTTATCATCGGCGCATTTGGCAAGCGCCTGCGCAGCTTGAGCCGTGAAACGCAAGTGGCGCAGGCGGCAATCACGGACGTGCTGGAAGAATCGATTCGCGGTCATAAAGTTATCAAGGTTTTTGGCGGAGAGCGCTATGAACTTTCGCGCTTCGAATCTGCCGCAAATCGCATTCGACAACTGAGCATGAAGCACGGTGCGGCGGCGGCGGCGGGCACACCGTTTACCCATTTGATTGTTTCCATTGCGATCGCGTTGATTGTCTATTTGGCCGCGAGCAATACGATGGGATCAGGTTTGAGCGTTTCGAGTTTTGTGGCGTATATCGTGGCTGCTGCTGGGCTGATTCCGCAAATCAAAGGCCTCACCAGTGTCAATGAGCAAATCCAAAAAGGACTGGCCGCCTGCGAGAGCGTATTTGGTTTGATCGATTCACCCGTGGAAGCCGACACCGGTAGTAAAAACATGGATCGCGCCAAAGGCGAGCTGCGATTTGATGCCGTGAGCCTGCAATATGAAAATCAAACATCGCATGCACTGAATAATGTCAGCATCGACATCAAAGCGGGTGAGACTATCGCGCTGGTGGGCCCATCGGGCGGTGGTAAAACCAGCTTCATGAATCTGGTGCCGCGCTTTTTCACACCCACGGCAGGCACGATTACACTTGATGGTCACCTGCTCGCCGATATCAAACTCACTGACTTGCGAACGCAGATCGCGATGGTGAGCCAGGATGTGGTGCTATTCAACGACACGGTGGCGGCGAATATTGCCTACGGCGTGGTGGGTAACGCTGACATGACGAAGGTGAAAGAGGCCGCCGTCGCCGCGCACTGCCTCGACTTTATCGAAGCGCTACCAAACGGCTTTAATACCGAGATTGGCGACAACGGCATGCGCTTGTCGGGTGGGCAACGCCAACGCATCGCGATTGCCCGTGCGCTGTACAAAGATGCGCCGATTTTGTTGCTTGATGAAGCGACCTCAGCACTCGACAGCGAATCCGAGCGTGCGGTGCAAACCGCACTCGATGCGCTTATGCGCGGCCGCACAACACTGGTCGTTGCGCATCGATTATCGACGATTGAAAAAGCAGATCGCATTCTTGTACTGGAAGCGGGCAAGATTGTTGAATCGGGCACGCATGCAGAGCTGTTGTTGCGTGCCGGTTTGTATACGAGCTTGCATCGGCTACAGTTTTCGACTTGAAACACGGCAGCATGAAAATTTTAATTGCCAGTCGCGGAAAATTGGGAGATTTGCTGCTCACCACACCGATGCTACGGGTGCTGCGTAACGCGCACCCCGACGTGGAAATTCATCTGCTCGCCAACGAGTACAACGTATGGGTGGCAGATGGTAATGATTGTGTTGATCGTCGCTGGGCCTACGGGCGGGCGCGGACGGGTCGCAAGATCGATTTTGGCGCGGCTTGGCGGCAGGTGACGATGTATGCTTCGCTAAAAAGGCAGCACCTTGATGTAGCGATTGCGGCGGGCGGATTCGAATCGCGCCGAGCGATCACACGCACGCTGCACGCAGGCGCGAAACGTAATATCGCCTACGCCGTGGCGGAGAAATTGCGCCGCAAAGTAAGTGATGCGCTAATCCCCGACGCGACCTTGCACGAGAGCGTGCGCATGGCGAAGATGCTTGAGCCCATCGGCATCACGCTCCCTGCCATCATGCCCGCACCCGAATTTCATCCGCCACAATCCATGCTGGATTTCGCGGATCGCTGGCTTGCCGACAAAAATTTGTCGGCGCGCAGTTACGTGCTTATCGGCGTGGGCACACGTGTGCCGGCAAATCAGCCATCGGCCGAGCAGATTTTGCGCTGGGCAGCATGGGCAAAAGAAACGCACGCGCTAGATACCGTTTTTATTTGGACGCCGGGTGCGAAAGACGATCCGCTGTATCCGGGCGATGATGATGTTGCGCAGCAAGTGCTTGATGCGAAGCTCTCGTATTTGCATCCATTTCGCGGGCAGCTTAAAGAAGCGATTGGCATTGTGCTGCGTGCTCGCGCATCGGTGCTGCCGGATAGCGGGATGATGCACTTTGCGGCGGCCAGTAGCGGCGGCGTGGTGGGTTTGTTTGGCGATGTCTACGTCAATTCAAATCCGGTGCAATGGGCACCGTTGGGGCCGCGGGCATCCTATCTTGACACTGAGAAATCGGTAAAGGAAATTAGTGATGCGGCGGTGTACGAAAAACTCGCGCGGCTGATTACGTCCTAGGGGCTTGTTGAAATTCGTCGCGAGCGCAGGTCAGGCAAGGCGCAAAGGGGCAAAAAACCGGAGTGTATGGGGTATACACGAGGATTTTGAGCCGCTTTGCAACGCCGCATGGCCAAGCGCAGCAGAATTTCAACAAGCCCCTAGAAGAAGGGTCAACTACATGGTTTCGCACGCGCACGCGGGGCCACATTCACAACGCGGGCCGCAATTGCAATTTGTTTGAGCAGCTGTTTGCTGGCAGCCACAGGTGCAACCCGCACCTGAACAATTGGTACAAAGGCAGGCGTTTTCAGCTATTACTTCTGTCTGGTTCATGATCAATTTCCTTTTATCTGCTCGTCGACGGGATGTCTTCGATATCAGAACTTTAGATGAGCATGGAAGAGGTTGATAGGCGTTTGCGACGGGCAGTTTGTTGGAATCCTCAGGCGGTGCGTATGGGTTACCGAGTTAGCAGTACAAATGGCGTAAGGTAACGCGCTGAACTAGGCACAATCATCACCACATCTGGAGAATCAAAATGGAATACGTCATTGGAATGGCCGCAGCAACTGCAGTTGGACTATTCGGAACCGTAGTCGGCTTCGACAAAGAGCGCAGCTTTTATCCAGTTGTGTTGATTGTCATTGCCACCTTGTATCTCCTATTCGCCGTGTTGGCCAATTCCACTGGTTCCCTAGTCGCAGAGACCTTGCCAGCACTCGTGTTTGTGACGATAGCTGTACTTGGGTTCCGGAAGAACGCGCCTTGGCTCGTGGTTGCTGGCTTGGCACTTCACGGGGTTTTTGACTGCTTTCATCATGCAGTGATCGTAAACCCGGGTGTTCCGGCTTGGTGGCCTGGTTGGTGTCTTTCCTACGACGTCGTTGCTGCAGCCTATTTAGCCGCCCTGATTCTGATCCGGAGGAGTTCGCGTGGAACCTAACCGTCCGCTGCCTCGTCACGTGGCGGTCCTCGGGGCGGCGGGCGGCCTCGGCCAAGGTATTCTCAGCGTGTGCCGTACCGAGGGAATTGACTTCACTGCCATCGTCCGCTCGCGGCCAGAGCGCATCACCGATGTGCCGCGCCGCTCGCGTGTTGTCGTTGTCGAGTCTCTCGCTGACGGGGCTGCTCTCGCCGACGCATTTTCCGGGACCGATGCGGTGCTTACTGCCCTCGGAGTGACGGCGGCAACGCATGATCGCCCCGCACTGCTCTCTGCGAACATGGCTACAGTGAAGGAGTCCATGATAGCTGCAGGGGTTGACCGCATCATCATGATCAACACGCTGGTCACCTCATTGCTGGGAAAGCCAGCGAACCGGCTTATGCGCTTCTTCTCGTGGATGCCAGGCAATATGGGTCGTGGAGCTACCGAACAGCAAGCCGTCGTCGATGCTCTCGGCGAGGGCGTTTTTGCGTCGCTTCGCTGGACGCTCGTTCGAGCCGCAGTCAACTCCCGAGGCAGCGCCGAACATCCCGTCGCTTCCGCCGACTGGCCGGGCTCACTAAACTCATGGTCGCCGGTTTCATATACAGACATGGCGCGATGGATGCTGGAGGAGTCGGTAGTCAACGATTTTGTCCGGGCAGCACCGCTGGTTTCGAGGCGGCGCAGATGAATCGACGGTGGCTCAACACTTCGCAGCAGCGGACGCCGCTACGCGGTGCGGCTGAACTCGGACGTTAAACGTCAGCTTCCGAGAAAATCGAAAGACTGCAATGGGTCGGTAAGAGTCCATCGAAGTCAACTTTTCAGATTCCGATTTCTACAAATTGGTTTATAGCTTGTCGGAATACATCCACAGGCTAAATAGCCAATGGTTTTTACGGTAACCTGTAAGCCCTTAACGTGTTTAAATTCATTGCTCCGCGCTCACATGCTCACCTTCGACAATCGCTTCATCCGCGAACTCCCCCGCGACCCCATCACAACCAATGAAACGCGCCAGGTCAGCCATGCCTCTTGGTCAAGCGTCGCGCCTACACGAGTGGCGGCCCCAGTCATGCTCGCGTATTCGCGGGAGATGGCGGCTACGCTGGGCCTTGATAATGCGGCGATGCAATCGCCAAAAATGATCAACGCGCTGTCGGGCAATGAACTTTTGCCCGGCATGCAGCCATACGCAACCTGCTACGGCGGCCATCAGTTCGGTCACTGGGCAGGGCAGCTGGGCGATGGACGCGCGATCTATCTGGGCGAAACCATCAACGCGGCCGGTGAACGCTGGGAAATGCAGTTGAAGGGTGCGGGGCCAACGCCTTATTCGCGGCGTGCGGATGGGCGCGCGGTGTTGCGCTCATCGATCCGCGAGTTTTTATGCAGCGAGGCCATGCATCATTTGGGGATTCCCACTACGCGCGCATTGAGTTTGGTCGCGACCGGCGACAAGGTCGTGCGCGATATGTTTTATGACGGCAATCCCAAAGCTGAGCAGGGCGCCATTGTGTGTCGGGTGGCGCCATCGTTTACGCGCTTTGGGCATTTCGAAATTTTGGCGGCGCGTGGTGAAACTGATTTGTTACTGAAGCTGGTCGATTTCACGATCAGTCGCGACTTCCCACACTTAGCGCATCTGCAATCGACGCCCGAAAAACATGCCGCGTGGTTTGGGGAAGTTTGTGAGCGCACGGCGCGTATGATCGTCGGCTGGATGCAGGTTGGTTTTGTGCATGGCGTGATGAATACCGACAATATGTCAATCCTGGGGCTTACGATTGATTACGGGCCTTACGGCTGGGTCGATAATTTTGATCCCGGCTGGACGCCGAATACGACGGATGCAGGCGGCAAGCGCTATGCGTTTGGTCGTCAGCCAGAAATTGCGCGATGGAATCTGGAGCGGCTGGCCGATGCGCTGGGCTCGGTGTTTGCCGATGATGCCGCACTGGCGGCGGGTCTTGAGCGCTACGATGAAATTTACAACGACGAATTCAATCGTGTTTTTGCACAAAAATTTGGCTTCAGAAAACTAAAACGCGGAATTGAAGGTGACGATGGCGATTTGATCAACGACGTTTTTGCGCTTATGCAAAAATCAGAAGTGGATATGACGGAATTTTTTCGTCAGCTTGCCGAAATTGAAATGTCAACACCGTCGGTGGATTTGTTGCACAGCGCGTTTTATGTTGAAGACAAATGGCAGCAATTTCGCCCTGAGTTTGCTGCGTGGCTCGCGCGCTATGTGCGGCGCGTGAGCGAAGATGGGCAGCCGCACGAGCCGCGTGTGAGCGCGATGAATCAAGTCAACCCGAGATATGTTTTGCGCAATTACCTTGCGCAA
>JANMQR010000190.1:0-4658 GCA_031370625.1 Burkholderiales bacterium
GAGTGGCCTAGGGCCAGAGAGAAGGTGTTGTTCGCAAGCCGCCATATTCAAAATTAAATCGCCAACAAGAAAGGCAGCACCATGAATCGCATCATCATCGTCGGGGGCACCAGCGCGATTGGTCAAAGCATCGCCGAGCGCGCAGCCAAACGAGGTGTGCAGCCATTCTTGATTGGTCGCAATGAAGAAAAGTTAAAAGAAATCGCGTCAGCCACTGGCGGCGCATTTGCACTAGCTGATGTGATGGACGAAGTGGCGCTTGCGGCGGCGGTGAAAACCGCTGTTGAAGGCGCAACCATTACCGGCCTCGCGTACTGCGTTGGCTCCATCGATTTAAAACCCCTGCGCAGCCTGACGGGTGACTCGATGGTTGAAGCATTTCGCTTGAACGCTGTCGCGCCCGCCATCGCGGTGCGCGAAGCCGCTGCCGCATTAAAAGCGGCGAATGGTGCAATCGTATTGTTCTCCACCATAGCCGTCGCACAAGGCTTCGCCAGTCACACCATCGTCTCAGCAGCCAAAGGTGCCGTAGAAGGCCTCACACGCGCGCTGGCGGCGGATTTGGCACCGCATGTGCGAGTCAATTGCATCGCACCGAGTTTGACCGCCACCCCGCTCGCTGCCAAGCTCACATCAAACTCCACGATGGCCGATGCCATCGCCGCCATGCATGCGATTCCGCGTCTGGGTCAGGCTGCGGATCACGGTGCGTTGGCGGATTTTTTATTGTCGGCGGATGCGGGCTGGATTATGGGGCAGGTGATTGCGGTGGATGGCGGGCGCTCCAGGGTGCGGACCAAAGGGTAGAGTAGTCGATATAATTTGGAATTTTAAGGGTTATCAAATTCGTCCAATAATTTTGGTTAACCGTCATGTCATTTGAGACAACGCTAATTTATAGCGAGTCGATTGTTCGTCAAGCAGTATTTTCATTCTGGCGTCGCACGGTCGGTGTCTCATTCATTTTTATCCTGCTAGCAATGATGGCTTGGTTTGTTTTTCTGCTTGCCAGGGGCGACCGTTCCTGGCTTCTAGGTGCCACTGGAACCATCATTGCAATTGGATTTCTAATGTCAGTGGCTATTTATTTCGTTCATTTTAGAAACTCCATGAGTAAGTTTCGTGAGATGGGGAGCCCAAAAGCAAATCTTCGGCTCGAAGAATTGACTTTTACGTTGGCCTCAGACATCGGGGAATCGACCATGCAATGGTCAGTAGTTAAAGAGTTGTGGCAATTTGAAAATGTTTGGTTATTGCTTTTTTCAAAAGCTCATTTCAGTACGCTTCCTCTTGAAAATTTACCCGCAGAAATGCGGGATTTTATTGTTGAGCGCATTCTTGCCACTGGTGGAAAGGTTAGTTAGATATTCTCCTTGATGGCTGTGGCGCTCGTGAAAGAAGGGGCCGTTTTCGGCTATATCCGGCCCTAACTTACGCTGATCTTTGACAGGCGAACTAACGCGAAGCACGCGCCTTCAGTACCTCGATCAATGCTCTCAACGCAGGTGGTGTTTGCCTTCGGTTTGGGTAATAAAGATAAAGGTGGGCACCGGGTGCGGCCCATTTTGTCAGCAGGCGCACCAGCCTTCCGGCTTCGATGTGGTTGGCCACCAGCCTTTCATACAGCCGGGCGATGCCAAGGCCGCCGAGTGCTGCTTCCAGCATCATGTCGTTATCGTTGAAAGCAAATGCGTCAGACACTTTTACCTGCACGTTTCGTCCGTTCCCTTCAAAATTCCATGGGTAGATGTTTCCTGCGGTCTTGAAGCGAAACCCGATACAGCGATGATTGACGAGCTCTTCTGGTGATGTCGGTTTGCCGTGTTTGGCGAGGTAGGCGGGCGATGCCACGACAGCGGCTTTAACGGTGGACCCAACGCGCACGGCGACCATGTCTTTGTCTATGATCCCGCCGAACCGAATGCCCGCGTCATAGCGATCTGCCACGATATCGACAAGACCGCTGTCAATGGTCAACTCGAACTGTACATCGGGATTGGCGTCGAGAAACTGCGGCAGCACCGGCCACAGGACGGTCTCGGCGGCGTATTTGAAGGTGGTGATGCGCAGCTTGCCGGAGGGTTTGTCGCGCAGGGCCGTGATTTCGTTATTGATATCTTCTAGCGCCGGTTGCAACGTGCGTAGCAACCGTTCGCCCGCCTCGGTGGTAGAGACGCTCCGCGTTGTGCGGGCGAGGAGACGCACGCCCACGCGCGTCTCCAGCGATTTAACCGCGTGACTCAACGCGGAAGCAGACATGCCCAGCCGCGCTGCTGTGCGCGTGAAGCTTTTTTCTTCTGCTACGACCGCGAAAACCGCGAGGTCATTTAGTTCGACACGCTTCATGTATTTCCAATTCATGCATGGGTTTCATTAGCTCATGCTGATTATGCCGTCTATTCAAATTATACAAATGCACTTATCTTTCGTGGGATTTGCAAAATCCTGTGCAGCGTAACGATCCAGAAAAATATTTGCTCGCCATAAACTCAAAAGTACAAAGGAAAACCCCAACACCATGAAATTGATTTCTACTATCGCCACCCCGATTGCTAGCGCAGCGATGATCTTGTTGACACTGGCATCCGCCTCAACATATGCGCAACGCATAACCACCAATGTTGTTACTCAGGCCAATGATGCATTTGGCACCTCAATCGGCGATGAACGAATCGGCATCTATACCTCAACCAGTGTGCCGGGCTTCTCGCCCGTCAGTGCCGGAAACATCCGGCTTGAGGGACTTTCGTTTGACCGGCCGGCCGGCTTCACGAGTCGCCTCACAGAAGGAAGCACAATCCGGGTCGGCATTTCGGCGCAAGGTTATCCCTTTCCGGCACCTACAGGCATTGTCGATTTCAGGCTGCGCAAACCCGGTAGCGAGGCGATTGCTGCAGTCGGCGTTTCGTATGGCCCACTGGGAGGGAAATCGGCTGAAGCAGACATTCAACTTCCATTGGATGGAGATCGATTCGGGGCGACATTCGGCGCAGGCAGGTATCTGGAGGGGTCTGCCTATGGCTCGATATCGATCACAAATGTGGTTGCGCTGAGTGCTCGCTACGCGCCGAATTCCAGCCTGGAAATACAGCCGTTTTGGAGCCGCATCGCCTATCGGGATGATGAGGCGCAACCGCTGATCTTTACCATCGGCGGCATACCTCCGCCGGAAATAAAGGCGGGAGATTTTTTTGGACAAGATTGGACAGACTCATCAGGAACCCTGGATAACTACGGTGTGATTTTCAAATCGCAAGTCATGGGGCTTGATATTCGCGCAGGCGTATTAAGATCGATATGGCGCGTGAATACAACCGCTGCTGATCTGCTGTTAAATGTTGATACAAATGGCAACATCGGAAATCGGAACATCATTTTGCAGGGCAACGACAAGTACGCGGCGACATCAGGCGAATTGCGTGTCAGCCGCACGTTCGCTGAAGGTGCCCGCAGACACAGTCTGATTGCCACAGTCAAGGCAAGAAAATTATTGCGTGATTACGGCGGTGCGCAAACGATCAATATCGATACCGCCAGAATTGGTGAGCTTGATCAGCGGCCCGCGCCAGTCCGCAACATTTCGCCCAATAATGCAGCGGATCAAATCACGCAATCAACAATCGGCTTTGGCTACCAAGGACAGTGGCAAAATCTGGGTGAAATTGGTCTTGGCGTGCAGCGCGCAGACTACGAAAAGATTTCGCAGGCACCGCTGCCATCGACACGCGCCACGCCGACGCTCGCGAATGGAAATGCGGCAGTGTATTTGTCAGATCAGCTTGCCGCCTACATCGGCTATACGCGCGGACTTGAAGAAAGCCCCACGGCGCCGCTTGAGGCTATCAACCGAAACCAATCCCCGCCAGCAATTCGCACCATCCAAAAGGATGCCGGCATTCGCTGGAAAGCAAACAATGGCATCACAACGGTTCTTGGTGTGTTCGATATCGAGAAGCCCTATTTCAATCTTGACAGCGTGCGTCAGTTTGGCCGTCTGGGCAGCGTTCGACATCGCGGGATTGAATTTTCCGCAACGGGGAAGCTGACCACGAATCTTGCATTTGTCCTCGGCAATTTATTTATAGACAGGCGCGTGTCAAGTACCGACGCGCGTGCAGACACCATGCCAATCGGATCATTCAGACATCAGTCATTCCTGAATCTGAGTTACTTGGTGCCGATGCTGCGTGATCTATCCATTACCACCGGGTTGGAAAGCACAGGCAAGCGCGTCACGAACGCAGCTAACACGCAGTTTGTCCCAGCCAGAGCCACCGCAAACGTAGGTGCCCGCTATCGTTTTATGATTGGTGATAAGCAAGCGCTAGTTCGGTTGCGTGCCGATAATGTTTTCAACAAATTCAGTTGGGACGTTACCAGTAGTGGCGCATTTGCGGTCAATAGTCCACGGCGATACTCGATAGATTTTGGACTTGATCTTTAGCAGCAGGAACATGGTTGAGCAGGCTTTTGCCCGCGCAGCGATTATTGATCCTGGCATTGAACCCCGTGGCGTGACGCAAGATATTTTAGCCTGCATATTTCACCGCTAATCCAGAAATAAGGTCGGCGTTCTCTCTGTAAGCCGCGTTGATATTGGTGTCAAAGCCAATCAATTGAAGCCAATCCAGGGAGAACACCGATGCCAAATTGTACCG
>JANMQR010000108.1:0-10286 GCA_031370625.1 Burkholderiales bacterium
CGGTGCGCGGGAACGACGAAATTCCTTAACGTTGCGGTTATAAACCCTTTTACTGGCGTGCCGTTTGGAGCATTTGTGCCCGGCTAGGCTCGCCAATGCTAGGGTTCGAAATTTCGTTAAGCGAAAAAAGCCTTCATCGCCTCATCACTTATTTTAACTTGCGTCACCTTCGCTTTTTGCAACAGCTCCCAAAAGTAGCGATACGTGGCGCGGTCATGCAGCTCACCCTTGTACTGAATCGGGCCCCAGTCCACTGCTTGCGCGGCAAGCAGAATATTGGCAGCATCCTCCACCTCAGATAAATCAGGTTGCATCGCCTCCACAATCGCAGGAATTTGCGTGGGATAAATGGACCACATGCGCAGAAATCCGAACTCGTGACGCGCACGTTTTGCATCGGCTAAAACGACTTCTGCATTTTTCAAATCCAGACAAACATTGTGGCAAGGCACGATCCCATTTGCCAACGCAGCAGCAACCACTTCGGCCTTCGCGCGCACCAATAATTTATGTTCAAACTGACCCGGTGAGCGCATCGCGGACGCGGGGATTGCACCATGATGGCCTGAGACAAAATCCATCAAACCAAAATCCAGCACCTCAATATTTGGCAGCTGCGCAATACGCTGAATGTCGCGCAGCGCACCGTGGGTCTCGACCAAAATATGCACCGGTACTTCGCGACCAATATTCGCTTTAAGCGCGACCGCATGAATGTACGCGATCATGGTTTCAGCTTCTTCAAATTTGGTGCATTTTGGAATCGTGATGTAGCGCAAAACTTTGCCCGCACCGCCAACCAAAATATCAATGTCGGCTTTCCAGTGCGGATGCGAATAATCGTGAATGCGCGCACCGGCCATTTTGTATTTGTTCACGGGGCTATTGAGCATGCGCACAATCATTTCGGCGTGCGCCTTTTCCTGCCCCGCCTGCGCGCCATCTTCACAATCGCAGGTGATGTCGAATACCGGCCCTAATTTATCTTGCAGTTCGAGCGCCTTGCCGATCAGCTTTTCGCTGCCTGCAAAGTGTTCGCAGGTGGGGATGATCGGGAATGGTTTTTCGCCGGAAAATAGGGCGTCTTTGGGATGAACGTTGGGCATGAGCGTGGCCTTGAAAATTAAATTCTACGTGGTATTAGTACAGTGATATCAAGCGAGAGAACTTTGTGTTCATCAGTTGCTCCCGCAAATTCTGCTCCATTAGGATCAACATTTTTATAGCCATCCAGCTGCAATCGCAGCGCGCCGACGCGATCATTGATCGGCCATTTCAGCAGCGGCGTTGAAACAGCATAGAGCGTATCGCCCGCGAAGGTCGGATTGGTGTGCGAGCCTGCGTTGATGGCGGCAATTGTGAGCGCATTTTCGAGCCCGTCAAAGCTAAGGGCGCGGCAAATCGATATTACTTGGCCACCATAAATCAAACGCCGACCAAAGCGGCTGTCTTTCATGTGATGCAAATCAAAATGCACGCGCGCCGTGTTCTGATAAAGCTTGGTCGCGAGTGTGTGATCGGGTTCATCCAGCGTGATGCCAGCGGGATGTTTGATCGGCATATTCAAAACAAAATCATCGAAAAATTTGTCGCTGCCAGTTGCCGTCGAAACTACTTTATTACTTTGATGCGCGAACGTTGCTGTCAGCTTTTCAGGCGCTACAAAATGATCAAATTCAGGAATGGGCAATGCCTCAGAAGCCGCGCCAGTGTTGGAATTTGCAGAATTCAGTTTACGATGCACCATCACCCAGCGAACCCATGTCAGCACCAATTCATCGCGCTGATTAAAGCAATTTGAGCGCACGTATACGACGCCAGTTTTACCACTGCTATTTGGTTTTAAGCCAATAATTTCAGTTTCTGCGCGCAATGTGTCGCCGACATAAACAGGCTGCACAAACCTACATTCTGCATAGCCCAAATTGGCGACTGCGTTGTAGGAAATATCGGGAACTGTTTTGCCGAATGCAATATGAAATACCAGCAAATTATCCACCGGCATTTCACGGTAGCCCAAAGCTTCCGCGAAGGGTTCACTGCAATTTAGCGGATTGCGTGAGCCGATGAGTGCCTGGTATAGCGCCGTGTCACCGCTGGTAATCGTGCGCGGCACCGCGTGAGCAAATTTTTGCCCTAGCGCGTAATCCTCAAAAAAATAACCGGATGCTGGTCTCATGGTTGTCTGCTAGTGTGGTGCTTCAGCTTGTATGGACTTCTGCTAATACTTGCACCGTGGTGTGTTGCTACGTCTCCTTCCCCCATGAAAATGGGGGAAGGTTGGGATGGGGGATTGCCCGCGTTTGAGGTGGCGTCAACCAAGTTGGCATCGCCCCCATCCCAGTTGCCCCCTCGCTTCGCTCTCCCCCTCGTCGCCGGGGGAAGGAGTAGTTCGGTGGGTAATTGAATGAGTCGCATCAATTACAAAGCACTACACTAGAAGCAATCACGCCGATTCCAATTCCTTGATCATTTCCGCCAGCGCCAGCATTCGCTTCGCGCCGCTCACATGGTGACGTTCAACCAGGCGACCATTCATCATGATCGTGCCACGGCCCTCGCGATGCGCTTGATCGATTGCCTCAATCACTTCATGTGCATGGCTGATTTCGGTGGATTTGGGTGTGAACGCATCGTTGCAATAGGCGAGCTGATTCGGATGCACGAGTGACTTCCCATCAAATCCCAAATCGCGGGTGAGGCGGCACGCCATCTCGAAAGAATGCATGTCTTTAATATCAATACTGATGCCGTCAACCACCGCGCGCTGATAAGCACGACCCGCGAGCAGCACGTGTGAGAGCGAATATTGCAGTGGAATACGATCAGGCGTTTTACGGCCGTGAAGTTGCGTGATGAGATCGCTGGTCGCCATGATGAGGCATGCGATTCGGTTTGATGCGGCGGCGATTTCCTCCGCTCGCAACACTGCAATCGGGCTTTCAATCATCACCATAATCGGCATGTGCCCGCCGCCTGCGGCATCGAGTACATCGAGCGCATCGTGAACATCTTCCTTCGATTCGATGTTTGGAAATAGCACCGCATCCGCACCAATATTGGCGACCGCCTTGACATCTTCAATGCCCCACGCGGAATCCAGATCGTTTACGCGCACCACCAGTTCGCGTCGCCCGAAGCCGCCCGAGAGCACCGCCTCGACAACTTGCTTGCGCGACATTTCTTTGTTGTCCACCAGCACCGAATCGCCCAAATCGAAAATGACGGAATCGACCCTGAGCGTGCGCGCCTTGTTCAAAAAGCGCTGGAAACAGCCGGGCACATAGAGCATCGAGCGGCGAGGGCGGAGAAATGGATTCATGGCGGAGCTAAAAACCTTTGTGCTGTTTAAGTGTCTTTGAATTTGTTGATCACCTTATGAATAATTGTACGGTGCAGTGCAGCATAAAGTCAATAAGACTTATATCTTATATAAGACATAGGATATGATCTGTTTTTGATCCTGCTGTGCTAGCATCCGCAATATTTTTGAATTGCGCTGCACTAATTTCCACTACTGTTGAAACCAAAGCCTTCCATGCCAGCTTTAATTAATTCTGCGAATTCTGCAACCTCCGGCGCTGCTGCTTCCGCTTCTGATTCGGCTGCCGCGTCTAATCTTTCTACTACCCCCAGCTTTAGTCCGCTCTACGACCAGATCAAGATTTTGCTCACGCAAAGTCTGGTGGCGGGTGAATGGCAGCCTGGTGAGGCGATTCCATCTGAGATGGAATTGGCTGCGCGGTTTCGCGTCAGTCAAGGCACCGTGCGCAAGGCAATCGATGCGCTCGCGGCGGAAAATATTCTGATTCGTCGCCAAGGCAAGGGCACCTATGTCGCCACCCATACCGAGCCGAATCATCAATATCGTTTCCTGCGCATCACCCCGAACGCGGGCGAGATGGTTTATCCGACCAGTATTTTTCTGGATGTGAAGCGCGGCAAGGCATCAGCTGAAATCGCCCGCGCGCTGGAGTTAAAGGCGGGTGCGCCGGTGACGTCAATTCATCGCGTATTACTCTTCTCTGCAAAGCCGGTGGTGCTGGACGAAGTAGTGGTGCCATCCGCAAAATTCCCCTTGCTCAGTCTGGAAAAGCTGGAGAGTTCGGGTGACGGCAAGAAGGGCTCGCTTTATAGTTTTTTTGAAACCGCCTATGGCTTTCGCATGATTCGCGCGGAGGAGCGGATTCGCGCCGTGGCGGCGGATGCGTTCACCGCGAAAACACTGCGCGTGGCGAAGGGCACCCCGCTGCTATGTGTGGATCGCATCGCGTTCACCTATGGCGATAAGCCGGTTGAGTGGCGACGTGGGTTATGCTTGACGGATAATTATTCTTATTACAACGAACTTGCGTGAAAATACTTTTTATACAGAGTTGCACTGAATATGCTGCATCTCGATCCAACCAACACCCTCTCCCTCGATCCCTCCCCCGTCAAGGTGGAGGGAAGCAAAGCCTCTCTCCTTTGACGGCGGCGTGGCCTAGGGCCAGAGAGAGGTTGGAGAGAGGGTGGTGGTCATGCAGTCACTATCTTCAATAGTTGAATCAAATTATGAATGACACAGAACCTAAGTCAACAACATCTCCTGCACTGGAAATCAAAGGACTCATCAAACACTTCGGCGGCAAATACGCCGTCGATAATCTCGATCTCACCATCCCGCAAGGCGAATTCCACGCGCTGCTGGGGCCGAATGGTGCGGGTAAAACAACCACACTGCGCATCGTTGCCGGGCTGTTAAAAGCGGACACAGGCAGCGCCGCAATTCTGGGTCATGACATCGCCACCGATGCCATCGCCGCGAAACGTTTGCTCGCGTTTTTGCCTGATGATCCTTTGCTCTATGGCAAATTAAAGCCGCTCGAATATCTGGAATTTGTCGCCGGGCTATGGAGCATCGATGGTGAGACTGCCGCACCACGCGCAGAAGAACTTTTGAAGTGGCTGGATTTGTGGGGCAACACGAATGAATTGATCGAAGGTTTTTCGCGCGGCATGCGGCAAAAATTGGCGCTGGCTGGTGCGCTGATTCACGATCCGCAGGTATTGATTCTTGACGAGCCGTTGACAGGCCTCGATGCCGCCGCCGCGCGGCAGGTAAAAGATTTGCTGATCGAGCGTGTGAAAAAAGGCAACACGATTGTGCTCACCACGCATATTCTCGAAATGGCCGAACGCCTTGCCGAGCGCATCAGCATTATTCAAAAAGGCAAGATCATCGCGCAGGGTACTTTGGATGAGCTTCGCGCATTGGCCGCATCGCAACCGGGTGCAAGTGCAGGTGCCACGCTGGAGGATGTGTTCCTCGGCTTGACGTCTAACGGCGCATGATGCCAGCGTTAAAAGTCGGCACATGGCCGTGGCTACTGCGCCACGAGATGCGTCTGCAATTGCGTGCCGTAGGCGTTAAACGTTTGTGGGTGGTTGGTGCCTTTGGCGGCCTTATCTGGCTTGCCTTGCACGCGACTGCATGGCTGCTGCTGGTCGGACTAGATGCAGTTTCATTGCCGCCAAAAGTCATCATAATTTTCGGCGCGCTCACGTGGCTGATCATCACCCTCATGTTTTCACAAGCGATTATGCTGTCGGTGACCGCGCTGTTTGATCGCGGCGATTTTGATTTGCTGCTGTCGTCGCCGCTTAATCCGCGCACTGTATTTACGGTTCGTGGTATGGGCATTGCGGTCAGTTGCGTGATGCTGTATTTCTTGTTGGTGACACCGTTCGCGCATGTGGGCGTATTCACGGGTCATGCGAATTTGCTTGCGATCTATCCGGCGATTGTTTCGATTGGACTATTGGTGGCCTCGCTCGGCATGCTGCTCACGCTCACCTTGGTGCGGCTGCTCGGCGCGCGTCGTGCGCGCGTGGTGGCGCAGCTTTTCGGCGCGGTGGTGGGTGCCGCCATGTTTATGTTAAGCCAGGTGCAAAATATGCTCGGGCGCGATACCCGTGACCGTATTGCCGCGGCCATGAAGTATGCGTCGGAACCCGGCGGCCTATTGGCGCCCGACAGCGGCCTGTGGTTTCCGTTTCGCGCATTCACGGGCGAGCCGATTGCGTTACTCAGTGTGGTGATCCTGGGTGTGGGCGGATTTTTTCTCGTCGTCAGTCTTGCCTACACGCGCTTTTTGTCAGGCACCCAGGAATCAGTCACCGGCAGCGCCAACAAAAAGAATTCATCGCCCAGCCAAGCGAAACGTTTTCAAAAATCGCGCGGCGGATTCGTCGGCATGGTGCTCATGAAAGAGTGGCGATTGATCTGGCGCGATCCGCAATTGATCGCACAAACACTTCTGCAAGCACTCTACTTGCTGCCCGTGGTTTTCATCGCATTTCGAAATACGGATGCGCTGAATTTTGTTGTACCAGGCGCTGTTTTACTGGCCGCCACGCTGGCGGGCAGCATCGCGTGGATCACCGTGTCGGCGGAAGAGGCACCCGAGCTGATCGGCACCGCACCCGTCAGTCTCACACGCATACGCTGGCTCAAAGTGCTTGCGGCGCTCATTCCCGTTTGGATATTCGTGTCACCGCTGTTGTTTTTCTTGCTGACAAAAAACCTGCTTTGGGCGGCAATATTTATTTTTTGTCTGGCCGGCAGCACCATCAGCGCCGGCATGATTCAAGTCTGGTATCCGCGCATGGGGGACAGAAAAAATATGAAGAAACGCGCCCAAGGCAGCATGCTCATTAATTTCGTTGAAGGCTTTTGCGCATTTGGCTGGTCAGGTGCGGCCTACGCGTTGATGCTGATTCCCTCGCCGTGGGCATGGCTGGCGCTGGTGGGGATTGCGTTTGCGGCTCTAGGGCCGGTGGGGGCGTGGGTGCTGGGGAAAAGTCGGCGGGAGCAGGGGGCGTTGGTTTAGTCTGGAAGGTATGCAAACGCGGCGGTAGGTTAATGAAATGGCTTCATCAAGCCCAACATCGGTGATGGCGCGGTATGGTATTTGCGCTGATGTTGGGCAAACGATAAGGCTGTTCACCCACACAATTACTCGTCTTTTTCTGACCTAAGCAAATACACCTCCAAATCTTTTGGTACCTTACTCCAACGATTGAAATTGCTGTCAGACATGCTTCGATATTCTCTGGTGCTTATTTTGCGAACATTCCACGCAAAATATAAATGATGTAAAGCGTGCTCAAGTCCAATTCGCAGAGTCGCTTCATCGCGAACTCTTGGCTGTTTTAGTTCGATCTCAAGCTGTTCCAGTTGTTCTCGAGCCTCGGTTATATTGCCTGCAACCAATTTCCAGTTGACGCGAGTAGTCAAATTAAGCCCCATGTATCGTTCAATCTATTCACTTCAACTGCCGCCAAACATCCAGCAACCCCATATAAAACAACCGATGCGCCTTGATCGGGCCTGCGCTGGTTTGGATTGATTCTGCTTTGACGCCATCGTAGGCAATCACCACGACTTTGCCGCGAAAGCGTGACACGGTCTCGGTACCGCCTTCGAGCACATCGCTGAAGTTCACGTAATCCGTCTTTTCATTCGTTTTCAGCTTTAGCGCCACTTGATTATCTGCGGTCAGCGCGACAGACTTTGTTCCCAATGTGAGTTTGTTGCCATTTTCGATTTGACCGATTTCATCGGTGGCTAACTCCAGCGCGGCCAGCGTGAGCGAATTCACTGGCGTGTTTTTATAGCTCTCTACCATCGGCACGCGTTCGGGCGTGGTGATGTCAACGAAGCCGATATCGTGCGCGGCGTTGGCAAATTGCGGCATGGGAATCCAGCCGTTGTCACCGGTAAGTGCAGATTTCAGATTGGGCTCAGCCTTGTCCATGGCAAATCGCGACGGTAGTGGATTAGGCCCGAATTCGGCCTCGTCTATGCGCGCTTGGAGTAATGTTTTTGTGCTGCCGATTGCCTCGGCAAGCGCTTTGTCGCTGTCTGGTAATTTAGCTGGCTGATCGTAGAAAAATTTGAGCACCACGCCTTTGGCACCGGCAACTTTCAATGCTGTCACGGCTTGAGCGACTAATTTGCGATCAATCGGAAAACCGCCGAGCTGCTTCTCGCTAGCAGCGTCAATTAATACCAGTTCAAACGGATGAGTCGATGCTTCCGAGCGGGTCTGCGCATGTGCGCTGGTGCCAAACGCTGGCAGCAAGGTTAAGGCAAGCAATGAAGGAATGAAAAAGCGGTACTTTTTGTTCATCGATTATCTCAACACCGTTCAAGTTTCAATAAGTGCCAGTTTAGTGGGAACCAGATTTATTTAGTAAGACCCAATCGGATTGCGCATCACACCAATGCCTTCAATCTCAGTTTCGAGTAAATCTCCGTGCTTCATCCACTCCGGTGGCGTGCGTGCGAAACCGACGCCTTCTGGTGTGCCGGTAGAGATAATATCACCGGCTTCCAAGGTCATGCCTTCAGATAAATCGTGAATCAATCGCGGAATTTTAAAATACAAATGTTTGGTATTGGATTTTTGTTTGACGACACCCGACACGCGGCATTCGATATCCAGATTGGTCGGGTCAATCTCGTCGGCTGTGACAATACACGGCCCCATTGGGCACGTCCCATCCAGACTCTTGCCTTTAAACCACTGACCGCCGTGGCGACGCTGCACATCACGCCAGGTTACGTCGTTAATGATGGTGTAGCCGAAAACATGTTTCATCGCATCGGCTTCTGAAATATTTTTACCAGTCGTGCCCATCACGACGCCCAGCTCAACCTCCCAATCCAATTGCGTGGAAATTTTCTCATCAAACGGAATCACATCGTATGGGCCGTTTACTGCCGTCGGTGCCTTCGAGAAAAACACGGGATGCTTCGGCAGCTCACGATCATCCTTCAGCATATTGCCACCTTCCGCAAAATGTTCCAGATAGTTCCAGCCGACACAGAATATGTTCTTCGTTGGGCGTGGAATCGGCGCTTTTAGGAGTGCCTTGTTCAGCAAAATCGGCTCGGTTTTAGGTGCGGCGGCGATCTCGCGCAACAGCGTCATCGTCGGTTCGCCGCCGCGAATGATGTCGAGCATGGTTGAAACATTCGCGGTGCTTTTTCGTAAGCTGGCTTCAGCAACGATATCCAAAACTTCGTCTTTGCTGACGAGAATTCCGGTTTTGAATTCGGTCGTGTTCAGCATTTGATAGGTGACGAGGCGCATGAGGATTCCGTTGGTTATTAGACGTGAAATTGAATACGGTGATGCATGACGATCACCCTCTCTCCAACCTCTCCCTGGCCCGAAACGGTGGCCACCCCGCCGTCAAGGGGGAGAGGCTATGCCTCCCTCTCCCCTCGCGGCGGCGTGGCCTAGGGCCAGAGAGGGATCGAGGGAGAGCGAAGCGAGGGTTGGGGGGTATCTGCATGAGCGACGTTAAAAAACATACTCAGAGCTTCTGTAGTGGATGTTCGGATGCTGACCACGGGCTTTCAAAGAAGTGATCGATTGTCGCAGATTCAACTTCCGCGAGTGCAGCAGGTCTCCATTTCGGCGAATGATCCTTGTCGATCAACAATGCGCGAATGCCTTCGACTACATCACCGTGTTCAAACGTGCGTGTGACCAGATCAAGTTCCATGCGAAAGCATTGTGCGAGCGACATGGTGGCCGCAGCTTCGATTTGGCGTTTGGTGACTTCGAGCATTGTCGGTGAGCGTTTTTTGAGTGTCGCAATTGTGTTGTTCGCCCATTCGGTTTTGTCACTGTCGAGTGAAGAAATAATCTCAATGACATTTTTTTTATTTGCAAAATGTCGCTCGATAGATTCGCGTAATGGCGGTAAGGTGGCAGGCTCAATCGGCGCGCTGGAAAACTTCTTCACGATTTCATTCAACGCAGGCACCGCGCCCAAATGCCAATCCACCAATCCATCCAGCGCGTAATCAAATTCAAACGCGGTTTCAGTCGCGACGTGATGCGTGGCGAGACCCGTGTAGAGCGCATCTGCCGCCTTGATCATTTGCCCTGTGAGGCCCAAATACAACCCGATTGCGCCGGGGCAGCGCGATAAAAAATAACTGCCACCGACATCGGGAAATAGTCCAATCGCCGTTTCCGGCATCGCCATTTTTGTGCGCGCACCGACGATGCGAATCGGTGCGCCTTGCGCCACACCCATACCACCGCCCATGACAATGCCGTCGATCCAAGCGATGATTGGTTTGCCAGCATTGACGAGATAGCGGTGGATTTTGAAATTGAGTTCGTATTCATGGCGAAAGAATTCTTGCTCTGCGTTGTCCCCACGTTTTGCTGCATCGTAAAGTGCGCGAATATCGCCACCTGCGCAAAATGCTTTTTCGCCTG